>CAZNHF010000001.1:0-52408 GCA_964572375.1 uncultured bacterium
CCGGCTTCTTCTTCGCAGCCGTCTTCTTCTTTGTTTCTGCCATCAGCCTTCACCTCCTCATGTCCCGACCGCGCCCATTCGCAGCGGGACTCTGGCCGACCAGGCTTCCCCTCTCGGCGCTCTCGACTCCAACAAGGAGCGGGCGCCACCAACATCATCGGTCCGCAGCTCACACGTGTTCTCGAGGTCGATCGGTCGCGAACATCGTGTGGGCATCACACGAACACAGTGTTGTGAAAGACCCAAAGCGCATCGTTCAGCCCGTTCGAATCACATTTAGAATCCTGAGTGCGGAAGTGTCAAGTAAAAAGTGCGCGCGACCTCGTTCGTGAATCGCGCGAGGACTCACCCTGACACGACATGTGAAAGCGCAAACGGCATCCGAAGTCTCGCGCGACGACTCTCGAACGACTCGATCGTCTACGCGCGAACAGTGCGAACGATGACACGCATCACAGATCGATCGTCTCTCCGTCGAGCGGAACGCTGACGCGCGGGAACCCGTTCTCCGTCAGCAGGCGTCCGAACGCGAGAGATGCGTCTTCATTGCCGTGCACGACGATCGTCCTGCGCGGCGGCCGTCGGATGCCCTTCGCAAAGGCCAGCAGCCCCCCGCGATCTGCGTGCGCACTGAACTCGTCGAAGACGGCAACGTGCGCGCGCATCGGGTACGCCTGACCGAAGATCCGCACCTGACGCTCGCGCTCCGCGATGCGCCTCCCGAGTGTGTTCTCCGCCTGAAAGCCCACGATCATCACCGCGTTCCGCCTGCTCGTGATGCTGTTCTTGAGATGATGGAGAACCCGCCCCGCCTCGCACATGCCCGACGCCGAGATGATCATCATCGGGCCGCTCTTCCGGTTGAGCTTCTTGGAGTCCTCCGCTTCGAGCACGTAGGTCACACGGGAGAAGCCGAGCGGATCATCCTGGTCCCGAACGAGTTCCTTCATCTCGTCGTCGAAGCACTCCCAGTGCCTCTTGAAGATTTCGGTCGCGCGGACGGCGAGCGGACTATCGACGTAGATTGGAAACTGGGGAATTCTCCCTTCACGCATGAGTTCGTGAACGGTGTAGAGGATGTGCTGCGTACGCCCGACGGCGAACGCGGGGACGATGATCTTCCCGCGACGGCGAATGGCGTCGCGGATGAAAGAGGCAAACTTGTCGCTCACGTTCTCGAAGTCGTCGTGGTCCCTCTTGCCATATGTGCTCTCGGTGATCAGGACGTCGGCCGAGCGAACCTGATACGGATCCTTGAGGATCGGCACGTCCTTCCGGCCAAGGTCGCCCGTGAAGACGACACGCTGGGTGTGACCTCGCTCGGCAACGTCGATCTCGAGGATCGAAGATCCGAGGATGTGACCGGCATCCCGGTAGGTCACGTCGACTCCGCGGAAGACGCGCACCGGAGAGTCATAGTCGACGCCCTGCATCTGCTGGAGCGCTGCTTCGACGTCCTCCACAGTGTAGAGGGGCTCGAGAGGCAGCTCACCGCGCTTGCGACGGCGGGAATTCAGATACGCCACGTTGTGGTTCTGGATGTAGGCTGAATCGCGAAGGAGGATCTCGCACAGATCGACGGTCGCGTGCGTCGCGTAGATGGGACCGGTGAAGCCGAGCCGAACGAGCGTGGGTATGTTCCCGGCGTGGTCGATGTGCGCGTGCGACAGAAGAACCGCGTCGATCGAGGTCGGGTCGAACGGAAGTTTCCGGTTCCGGCGCTCGCTCTCGGAGCGTCGACCCTGGTAGAGTCCGCAGTCGAGGAGGATCCTCTTCCCGTTCGCGAAGAGAAGGTGTTTGGAGCCCGTCACGTTGCGCGCTGCGCCGTTGGCCGTGAACCTCATCTGTCCTCCCCGATTCCGTCGCCTTGACCGGCTGTCATCGTTCTGATAGGTTATACGAAGTTCGTCAGTGGCTCAAGCACACCAGTGGAGGGACGCCGCTGCCGGCTTGTACACCGAAGTCGTTGGGGGAGGCCGGAACGGCCTGAGAGAAGACCCTTCGCACCTGATCTGGATGATACCAGCGTAGGGAAACGACTCGGCGAAGCGCGGGATGCCCCCGGTCCGTGCCGGCTGTCCCGCGCGTTTTTGCGTCCTCGGGCTCTGTCGATTGATACCGTCCCGCCCGCCGGATGCAGCACAGAGGGAGGGAGTTGTATGATCAGCGACGTCATCGTCTCACGGGCGATATCGCAGCGGTTCTTCGAGAAGTTCCAGTCAGCGCTCGAGCTCGACACCGCCATCGTCGGCGCCGGCCCGGCCGGCCTCGTCGCCGGACGCTACCTCGCCCAGGCGGGCAAGCGAGTGGCGCTCTTCGAGAGCAAGCTCTCGACGGGCGGAGGCATCTGGGGAGGCGGCATGCTTTTCAACGAGATCGTCGTACAGAGTGACGCTCTCCCCGTGCTGGACGACTTTGGCATCAAGTACCGCGAATACGAGAACGGCTACTACACGGCCGACGCCGTCCACACCGCCGCCGCGCTGGCGTACGGCGCGACGTCTGCGGGGCTGACGGTCTTCAACGCGTGCCGCGTCGAGGACGTTATGTTCTCGGAGGGACGCGTGTCAGGCGTCGTCGTCCTCTGGTCGCCGGTCACGGCCGCCGGCCTCCACGTCGATCCCCTCTCGATGTCCGCGAAGACGGTCCTGGACGCGACGGGACACGACTGTGACATCGCGCGTGTCACCGTGCGGAAGATGGGAGTCCGACTCGACACCGAGACGGGCGACATCGTCGGCGAGAAGAGCATGTGGGCCGAGAGCGGCGAGCGGAGCGTCGTCGAGATGACCGGGCGGATCTTCCCGGGGCTCTACGCGGCGGGAATGGCGGCCGCCGCCGTGCACGGTGGCTATCGCATGGGACCCATCTTCGGCGGGATGCTCATATCCGGCAAGAAGGTCGCCGGGCAGATCCTCGCCGACCTTGACGGCGGCGCCTGAACCCAAACGCTAGGAAGCAGTCACATCACGAGGACCTCGGCCATGTCTGCAAAGAACATCAGAGCACTGTCGCATGGAAGGGGGCTCTACCTCGTGGCCACGGCCCCCGTGGCCGGCCACGTCGAGCTCGCCCGCATCGCGGTCGCGCTGCAGGTGCCGTTCCTCCAACTCCGGGAGAAGGAGATGGACGACCGCGAACTCCTCGACCTTGCCCGCGTGATCCGTGATACCACGATGGGCAGCAGTACCCTCTTCATCATGAACGACAGACCCGATGTCGCGGCGGCCGTTGGAGCTGACGGAGTCCACGTCGGCCGATCGGACACCGATCCGGAGCTGGCGCGCGCTGCGGTCGGTCCCGACGCAATCGTCGGTGTCTCGGTCAACACCGTCTCACGCGCGCGCGAACTCTCGCGGCTTGACGTCGACTACTTCGGCACGGGACCGATCTTTCTCACCGCAACCAAGCCGGATGCGGACCAGCCCGTGGGCCCGGAGCGGATCGCCGAGATCGCCGCGGCTTGCCCCGACGTGCCGATCGTGGCGATCGGCGGCATTGACGCCTCGAACGTGGCCACCCCGCTCCGCGCCGGCGCCAGCTACGCCGCGGTCGTCTCAGCTGTCTGCGCATCCGAGAGACCGGAGGAGGCGCTCCGAGAACTGATGACGGCCGTCGAACTCGGCGCGCTCCCCCCCTACTCGGGCGGTGCCGGATACGAGGTCGACGCCCAGGACAACCACGGCGCGCTGGTCTACTGCCCTCGCTGCGCCTCGGGACTTGTCGCCTCCGCGGTGCGCGGTTCGAGACGGCTCACATGCCCCGAGTGCCATTTCATCTTCTATGTGAATCCGGCGCCGGTCACGGCGACACTCGTCGAGCGGGACGGGGCTCTGCTCCTGGTCCGTCGGAAGTACGACCCCGGCAAAGGGCTTTGGTGCCTCCCGACCGGCTTCATTGAGAGCGGTGAGACGCCTGAGGAAAGCGCGGTGCGCGAGGTGCGCGAGGAGAGCGGGCTCGATGTCGAGCTCACAGGGATCTTCGCCTCGTGGGCGACGCGCGACGATCCTCGGACCCCGATCGTCTGCTTCGCATTCACGGCACGCGTCGCGGGCGGCGAACTTGAAGCCGGTGACGATGCTTCTGAGGCAGGTTTCTTCCGCCCGGAAGCGCTGCCGAGAGAGATCGCGTTCGACGCGCATCGCAGAGCCATCAGCCAGTACTTTCGGGACCACTGATAGGAGTCCTCGCCCGGCGTCCCGCGCGTGGAATCTTCGCGGAACGCCAGCCGGAACGCGCAGGAGGGTAACGTGAACCAGACGGTCCTCAGCGGTATCGCCACGGCCCACCTCGGGATCTCCGCGCTCCATCATATCATCACGTTCGTCCTCGCTGTCATCTGGTGGCAGCGCAGACGCGAACTCGGCAGAGTCCTCTCCGCCTATCTCGCCGTCTGCTTCATCACGGTCGCATGGTCGATGCGCGGTCCACTCTGGGGCACCGGTGGCATCGCGGCCGTCGCTCTCGCGATTCTCTGGATGAAGGAGACCGTCCGACCGGAGTGCGTTATGGCATTTGCGCGCACGCCCCGACTAAGACTCCTCGTCGCCGCCGTCGGCGCCATCGTCGCGCTCGCCTACCCCGGCTATTCGGGCGAACTCCCCGCATTCATATTCGCGCCGCTCGGGGTCCTTATACCTCCCACGCTTCTGCTCGGGCTCTCGCTGCTCGTCGCAGTCGACGCGCGCAGAGCGCGTCTCCTCACGGCCGCGCACGCCGTGGCGGGGTTCATCTACGCGGTCGTCGGCTTCGTGGTCGACGGACTGACGGTCCGAGCGGTTGTCGGCGGATTCGCACTCGTCTTGCTGTCCGCTTTCGCCGCGATGACGGCGACCGGGCATGCAATGATGAGAGAGGAGAATGAGCTCCCCCCGGAAACGAGCGTCGAGCAAATCCGCACGCGTCTCTATCAGAGAAGGACACTCCTCCCGGGGCCTCGCGACCCGAAACGCCGGCGAGGCGGCAGGTTCGGCCGAGGGAGGTGACGCGTCACGGACCGCCCGCCTCGCGCGCTGCCGAAACGACGTGCCAGACTGCAAAGAGAACGCCCCACGCAGATGTGCGCGGGGCGAATTTCTTGTGGTTCAGTGTTGTGCCGGGTCTCGCGGCCGACCCGAAGCGAAGTCTGAGCGAAGCCGACCCGAAGCGAAGCCGACCCGAAGCGAAGCCGGCTACTCGCCGCGGATGATGCACTCCTCGACGAGCGGGTCCATCATCGACTTGAACTCGCTCAGCCTCTCGGAGCCGTACGGCGACTCGTTCTTGCCGAATTCGGGGTCGAGAGTCTCCCGCCGCGGCTTGTAGTTCTGGATCACGTAGCGGCGCGCACCGCGGATCTGCTCACCGATGCGCTCGAGGTCCGACGCCTTGTGGAGCGTGGGCACCACGGTAGTTCTGAACTCGTACTCGACCACTCCCTCAAGGAGAATTTCGATGCTGGCCCGCACGCGGTCGAATGTACGGCGGTCGCTGATGCCCGCACTCTTCGCGTACGAGTCGAAGTCGAGCGGCGCCTTGATATCCATCGCCACGTAGTCGATCACGTCCTCGCGGATGAGGCTGTCCAGCATGTCAGGAAACGAACCGTTGGTGTCCAGCTTGATCCGCATGTCGGCCGCACGGAAAGCATCGATCAGCGCGGGCAGCTCCTTGTGCATGCAAGGTTCGCCACCGGTGATCACGACGCCATCGAGGAAGTCGTTGTGTTCGGTAACATACGAGAGCACTTCGTCGAGAGGAATCGTCTCGAACTGATCGGGGGCGAGCACGAGGTCACCGTTGTGACAGTAGGGGCACCGGAAGTTGCAGCTCGGAAGATACACTGTCGCCGCGACCATGCCGTCCCAATCTATGAGGGACATCTGGTCGAAGCCCTTGATGGAAAGCTTCACTTCCCCTCCCCGTTGCGAGCCATGGCCCTATGGTACAAGATATCGCCGTGGCGTACAACCTCTAAGAGCCCTCCATCTGTCATCTCGCCGAGGAGCTTCGCGCTCTCTGCCAGACCCATGCCAACAGACGACGCAACATCCCCAACGGTGACCGGCCGCCGAGCCGCCATCTCCATAATGAGCGCCTCCGCTTCCCCGACACGATGCTGCGACGCTCCGGACGCGGGCGCGATGACTTCGGCGGTCGGTCCGAGTGCGATCGCAATCTCCGCAAGTCTCTCTATGGAAACCGCTTCCGTCCCTGCGACCGCCGGCGGACGCACGACCGTGTTCACGTGGACTCGGTCCGGGGCAATGCGTCGGACAGCCTCGCCAATGAGTGCGATCTCATCGTCGGAGTCGTTGAGCCCTGCAACGATTACGGTTTCCAGCCATATTTCACCGGAGAACTCGTGTCGGAGAGAGACGAGACCCTCCACGATGGCCGCGGGGTCCAGGGAGCTGTGAGGCCGGTTCACCCGTTCGAACGCACCCACGGATACGGCGTCCAGTGAGGGGAGAATGACATCGGCCTTCGTGAGCGCCGCTCGTACACCCGCGTCGGTCACGAGACTCGCGTTCGTGAGGACGGCGACGCGTGCATCGGTGAGCTCACGGATACCGTCGACGATGGCTCCGAGGTCGACCGACAGCGTCGGCTCGCCCGAACCAGAGATGGTGACGAAGTCAAGAAGAGGTCCGGTCGACAGGACCTCGCGGAGTTCGCCCAGCACGATGCGGGAATCGATGAATGAGTCGCGATCGACGCGACAATCGGTCGTGGGGCCGAGTTCGCAATAGACGCAGTCCATGGTGCAGGTCTTCGGCGGGATCAGGTCGACGCCGAGCGACAGACCCAATCTGCGTGACGGCACCGGTCCGAACACATGTCTCATCGCTCCACCTCTCTGACAGCGTTGGCCGCGCCGATGTGGTCGAGCAGCGCGCTCGCGCCATTGGTGCTCTGCGCGCCGCGAATCGCGTCCGTGACGAAGATTTTGGCGTCACTCACGGCCTTCCGAAGAGCGGCTCCGTGCGCCAGCCCGGCGGCGATGGCCGCCGAGAGCGTGCAACCTGTTCCGTGCAGACGGCCTCCCGCGATGCGCTCGGAGGAGAACGCGGTGACCGACGTACCGTCGAAGAAGATATCGGTCGCCTCCCCGGACAGGTGGCCCCCCTTGATGAGCACGGCGCGGGCGCCGAGACGGACGATAGCACGGGCGGCGGCCTCCATGGCCGGAAGATCGTCGACGTCGAAACCCACGAGGACTGCCGCCTCCTCGGTGTTTGGTGTGACGACCGACGCCAGCGGCAGGAGGACGTCGATGAGAACACCGACAGCATCCTCGTCCATGAGGCGCGCACCGGACGTGGCGACCATCACCGGATCCACGACCAGTCCGGAAAGACCGCGCGCTTCGATCCGTTCGGCGACCGCTCGCATGATGTCGGCCGTCGCCAGCATTCCCGTCTTCGCGGCCGCGACCGGGAGATCGTCCATCACCGCGTCGATCTGTCCAGCGACGATCTCCGGGGGCACGTTGACGGCGGCTCGGACGCCGCTGGTATTCTGAACCGTGACCGAGGTCACGGCGCTCGCTCCGTGAACGCCGAACGCCATGAACGTCTTGAGATCAGCCTGGATCCCGGCGCCGCCACATGAGTCGGATCCGGCAATCGTCAGCGCCGCTGGTCTCCTCAAGAGGACTCTCCCTGACCGTCGAACCGCCGTTGGTGTGGCGTGTGACCGCCGGTTTGATGTTGCCCGAGTAGGGTGGCAATGGTATCGTCATGAGATTGAAATCTCGGAACATCGCCTGCGCAGCTTGGCGCCGGCAGCGCGTCTGGATGTGGTTGACGCGCACACGGCAACGCAGGGTGGACGTTCCAGCTTCCATCATAGCCCGTTGCGGAAGCCTCTTCAACGTGAGAGTCGCGACCGTGCGGGAGTCACGACGGACCGCCGTGACGTCAACATACCGACGCGATGGGGACGCGTCCGAGCGCCCCCCCGCGCGAGCAGGAGTTCCCAACGTTGCGCATCACCGAGCATCCCATCCTCCGCTTTGACAGAGGCCGCGAGCTCACCTTCGAGTTCGACGGCCGCTCCATGAAGGGCTACGAAGGCGAAACGATCGCAGCCGCACTCCATGCGAACGACGTCCGCGTGCTCAGGGAAAGCCCCGGGCTTCATCGCCCCCGCGGCTTCTTCTGTGCGATCGGACGCTGTTCATCGTGCCTCATGACCGTCAACGGCATCCCGAACGTGATGACGTGCATCACGCCGCTCAAGGACGGGATACGCGTCGAGACGCAGCGCGACAAGGGGACGATCGCCATCGGCGAGTCCGGCACCGTCCGCACTCGTCCGGCGCAGGCGGAGCGCGCGTCCGACGACCTCCCGGTCGTTCCGCTCGTCGTCGTCGGCGGAGGACCCGCCGGGCTATCGGCCGCCGCGGCCGCGGCCCAATTCGGAATCGAGACCGTCGTCGTCGACGAGAACGAAGTCGCCGGTGGACAGCTCATCAAGCAGACGCACATGTTCTTCGGTTCGCGTGAGCACTACGCCCGCATACGCGGCATCGACATCGGAAGCAAGCTCACATCCAACCTCGAGGGTCTCCCGGTCCGGATGATGCTCGGAACGACCGTGCTCGGACTCTACTCCGACCGCACGCTCTCACTCCTCGCCGACGACCGCCATCTCGCGCTCCGCGCGGGGTCGATCGTGCTGGCCACCGGCGCCTCCGAGAACATGCTGGCATTCGAGAACGGGGACATGCCGGGTGTCTACGGCGCCGGCGCCGTGCAGACCCTTATGAACGTCCACGGCGTCACGCCGGGAGAACGCGTGCTAATGATCGGCGCCGGCAACATCGGCCTCATCGTCGCCTACCAGCTGCTCCAGGCCGGCGTCGAGGTGGCGGCAGTCATCGACGCGGCTCCCGAGATCGGCGGATACCACGTCCATGCCGCGAAGATCCGCAGAGCCGGCGTGCCGATCCTGACGTCGCATACGGTGACCCGAGTGTCTGGGACCGATCGGGTTGCGTCGGCCGAAATCGCCGAGGTCGACTCCAGCTGGCAGCCCGTGGCGGGGAGTCAGCGAACACTCGACGTCGACACGGTCTGCCTGGCGGTCGGTCTCACACCGAACTGCGAGCTCGCGTTCCAGTCCGGCTGCAGCCGGACGTACGTCCCGCACCTCGGCGGTCCCGTCGCGGTCCACGGGCAGAACCTCGAAACGACGGTCGATGGTGTGTTCATAGCCGGTGACGCTTCAGGCATTGAGGAAGCGTCGACTGCCATGCTCGAAGGGCGGCTGGCCGGACTCGCTGTGGCGGCGCGGCTCGCGGCAGGCAAACACGAAGCAGAGATCACAAGGCTCACCGAGGAGACGCGCGAGGGTCTCGACGCGCTCCGTGCCGGCCCCTTCGGGGAGAAGCCGCGCCTCGGAAAGCAGCGCATGTTCGAGATACACCGCGACCTCCGGGAGGCGAGCGAGTGAGCCACCGGAAGAACGGCATTCTCAGGAGCGATGAACTCGCCGGACGCCTTCCAACGGACGAGCGGCTCCGCCTGGGCCCGGTCGCGGTCATCGAGTGCGTCGAGAACATCCCATGCAACCCGTGCGTCGACGCATGCCCACGGGGCGCCATCACGATTCAGGGCGATATCAACGGAACACCCCAGGTCGACAGCGAGAAGTGCAACGGCTGCCGGGTATGCCTGAGCGCCTGCCCGGGGCTGGCCATCTTCGTGGTCGAAGCCGCCGGCGAGGACGGTACGGGTTCCGTCTCGCTCCCGTACGAGTATCGGCCCCTCCCCTCCACCGACGAGATCGTCGTCGCGGTCGACCGCGAAGGCGAGGTCGTCTGCGAGGCGAGGGTCACACGAGTCCTCGATTCAAAGGCGCTCGACCGGACCCCGATCGTCACGATCGAGGTCCCCCGCGGGCACGTCACGAACGTCAGGCACTTCAAACGGAGGTCGCAGGCGAAGTGAAGGACGACGTCGTCATCTGCAGATGTGAGGACGTAACCTACGGGCAGGTCGTCCGGGCCATCGACGAGGGTCTCACGACGCTCGAGGAGATCAAGCGGTTGCTCAGGTGCGGGATGGGGCCCTGTCAGGGCAGAACCTGTTCACGCCTGATCGCTCGCATCATCGTGGAGAAGACGGGCCGGTCAATGGACGAGGTCGGGTTCCCGTTCGACCGTCCTCCCGTACGGCCGGTCGAGATCGGCATTCTGGCAGGTGACAAAGATGAAGCGTAGCGCGGACTGCGTTATCATAGGCGGCGGTATCATCGGGACTTCGGTCGCGTACTACCTCGCGAAGTCCGGGATGACCGACTGCGTGGTGCTGGAAGCGGACTACCTCGCGAGCGGCGGCACCGGCAGGTGCGGCGGTGGGATCCGGCAGCAGTGGAGCACGGAGCCGAACGCCCGTCTCGCCATGGAGAGCGTTCGCATCTTCACCACGCTCGAGGAAGAACTCGGGGAGGACATCGAATTCCTCCAGGGCGGCTATCTCGTGCTCGCCTATACCGACGACGACGTCGAGCAATTCGAGAAGAACGTCGAGCTCCAGCGCGGACTCGGACTCGACGTAGAGATCCTGGAACCCGACGAGATCGGACCGCGCGTTGTGCGCCAGCTCAACACCGACCGCGTCAGGATGGCGACGTACTGCCCGAAGGACGCGAGCGCCAACCCGTTCCTCGCGACCCGCGCGTACGCCGCTGCCGCGAAGCGTCTCGGCGTGGATGTGGAGCTCTTCACACCGGTGCGCCGCATTCTTGCCGAGAACGGTCGCGTCACCGGCGTCGAGACCGACCGCGGCGTTATCAGCACACGCCGGGTCATCAACGCGGCCGGGAGTCACAGCGTTCCGCTCGCGAAGACGGTCGGCGTCGACCTGCCCATCAAGCCTTACCGCCGCGAGATCCTCGTCACCGAGCCGCTCGAGCGATTCTTCGACCCGATGATCATCTCGTTCAGCTTCGGCATATACTTCCGGCAGGTGCGCCACGGGTCGATCCTCGGCGGATTCGCGTACCCCGACGAGAAGCCCGGGGTCAACCAAACCTCGAGCGTGGATTTCCTCACAACGATGTCAAAGAAGCTCGCTTACCTCATGCCCGTTCTGGAGAACGTCAAGGTTGTCCGGCAGTGGGCCGGGCTCTACGACGTCACGCCGGACGCGCAGCCGATCATCGGCGATACTGATGGTGTTGAGGGGTTCTACCAGGCAAGCGGGTTCAGCGGACACGGCTTCATGATCGCCCCGATGGTCAGCACGCTTCTCGCTCAGGTCGTGGCCGGGCGGGCGCCCGAACTCGACGTCGAGCGACTCAACCTGAGGCGCTTCACCGACGGGGATATCGACCTCGACCACTCCGTCGTCTGAAGCGCAGACGCGCATCTCTCCGAGAAATGGAAACGGCCGTTCCCCGCGCAGGCGCGTCGCCTTCCGGCCGGCGTACCGGGATCGTCCCTACTCCTCCACGAACTCCAGAACCCACCGCGGCCGCACCGCCGTGTTCCGGCCGAGCCGCGCGCTCCAGTCTTCAATCGACAGAGCCGCCCCGGCGTCGTGCTCCAACTCGTAGAACGCGGAGATGACTCCGCCGAAGAGCGTGGGACCCTCGCCCTGGTCAAAGCGTATGTAGATGATGTCCGGCCGGCCGAGAGCGACGTCGAAGGCGATGCTCGTGCTCAGATCGCTGTAGGCCGTCGCGATGAAGGCCTGCTGGTCTCGCGCAGAAACGCGGATGGAGCTGGCCCGCCTGTCCGGTGGTTCTGAAGCGCTCGATATCTGAGCGAGCACGCCGGCGCCGAAGACGCCGAAGCACGATCGCTCTAGCCCCCCAATGAAGCCGGCGTACGCATCAAGGCGGTCCTTGAGCTTTCGGTCAAGGAGGTCGTGTTCCCAGAGCGTGTCGCGCAGATTGCCGACGAGGTCCTCGATGCGAACGTACAGCTCGGGGTAAGGTTCGACCATCGCGCACGCGTCTGCCGCAACGGGCAGCGCCGCCCGGAGGGCTCGCGTCGGCTCGGTCACGTTCGCGGGAGCCCGTCTCAGGTCGGCCCACGCGGCGGCCGCGGTCGAGAGCATGCGCATCTCCCAGGCGCCGGTACGCATGTACGGCGGGCGCTGTTCGCGCGTCGGCTCAAAGAGGGCGGAGATCACGTGGAGCCAGCTCCAGTACAGGTCGCTGGTCCAGTCGCCATACGTCATCTCCTCAAGCTCAAGTTCGATCTCCTGGAATCCCTGTCGATAGACGTCGCGCGCGAAGGCGTCCTCGCGCTCGAGCACGTTCCTCGCAGCGTCCGAACCGAGAAGAGCCATGAGACTCATGGAGGGGGACGTTCCGCCCTTCGCTCCGAGCCCCAGTCTCCTGAAGTAGCGAACATCGTGGAAACGCCGCGGAGGAAGAAACCGCATCCCGCGAAGCTCGTGCGTCTCGAAATGCGCCGGGGCTATCTCCCGGACGCGTTCCGCGAAGATCGCTACCGCATCGAGGTCGGCCAGCGCCTCGAGTTCGAACCCTTCGCCGAAGACCTCATTGGCCGCCTCGATGTAGTCGAGAACGGTCGGATCCCCGTCTCCCGAGTTGAAGAACAGCAAAGGTTCATAGACTCGCTCCCAGAGCTCCAGCCACTCGCCGGCCTCAGCCTCCAGCGCGTGCGCGACGAGGAGCGCCTGGATCGTGAGCCGGTAGTCGTCCACACGTCCCTCCGGGAGCGCGAAGGCCATGCGGCTGTACCACGTCACGGCACGGAAGAACCGCGCGTGATGTTCGCTCGTCGCGTAGTGTCCAACGGGAACGTAGTTGGAGTAGTCCTCCCCCGGGCCCGCGACCCCGTCGAGCGGCGTGGCACCCATGATCGGAGAGTACCCGATCACACGGCCTTCCTCGATGAGGTCGAGCTCGCGCTCGGTCAGCGCCAGCCCCGCTTCGGAGGGGAAGTACTCGGGATCCAGAAGACTCAGCCCCACGGAGAAGAACGCGACGTTCAGCCTGGCCGCCTCGCGGACCGCCGAGTCACGGGACAACAGGTACTGGTCCTCCGAGAGACGCACCATTTCACGCGAGAGCCGCGTCAGGCGGTCGTAGAGCTCCCCATCCTCGAGCGAGTAGAGTACCTCGTCCAGGAACAGCCGGGTGGTCCGGAGGACTGTGTCAGCCGTGATGAACGTGTGGGCGCCTCGATCCCGGACGACATCGTATGCCTCCGGGATACCCGTCACATCGCTTGCCACAACGACGAATCCACGCTCCTCGAGAGCCCGCTCACCCCAGTCGGACAGCTCGAGACCGTCACCGGGCCCGGCCGCAGACGCGGAGAGCGACGTGAGAACGACGACCGCGAGCGCGACGACGCACATTCCCGTCATCGGGCGCAGGTGTTCGCGCATATGCGGAGCCCCTCCTTTGTGCGCGGACCGGCCGCGCATGGGCTGTCCTTGTCTCTTCGCGTGAAGCTACGGCGCGATCACGCCGTCGGACGCCGTCACCCAGAGAGCGCGCACTGCATCGCCGCCAAGCCTCTCGATTCGATGCGGCATCGTCGCCCTGAACTGGATGCAGTCACCCGCACCGAGTTCGAACTCATCATCACCCACGAAGACCTTGAGGCCCCCGGTCTCGACGAGCAGGATTTCCTCGCCTCCGTGGGGACGAGTCACCAGGGGTCCCCGCTCGAAGTCGACGAGTTCGACGACTCGAAGCCGTCCCGCAGGGATTCCCGTGGTCAGGAAGTCCGCTCCGGTGACGGTCTGCCCGCCCTCCGTGATGACGTGATGCGCCCTCTCGTGTTTGCGGACGACCGACACGCTCGGAAGCAGCTCCTCTTCAACGAAATAGGTCGCCGGCTTCTTGAGCGCGCGCGCAATCCTCAGAAGCGCTCCGACCGTCGGAGACGTGCGACCGCGCTCGATCTCGGAGATGTGCGTCGGTGACATCCCTGACGAATCCGCCACCTGCTTCAGGGTCATACTCCGGGCAAGCCTCTCAAGCTTCACCCGCCGTCCCAGCTCTGCCTTGTCGAGCATGGTGAACCACCTCCCCTGTCTCGACTACTGCCTGGCCTCACCCGCTCTCGGGTGGATGCTGCGTCGGGGGGCACCCGGTGAGGTCGCCTAAGCCGGCTTCGAAGCAGCCGGCCGCCGACCGTCCCGCGGCCGGCTCCATCTATCCTCATGGCGTCGCACGGACTTGATCCGCGCGCGTTCTTGTCCTTGTACTCCCTCTCCCATACGTCAGCCACGGTCGCGCGATATTCGCCGGTCGGGTGATCGCAGGCCGTCGGCACTCTTTCCTGTCCGGGTCGGGAAGAGCGGTCAGTCAGGCAACGACCTTCTCCTGCTTCCCGACCTTCCCACCTGAGTTGTCTGATGCGGCCCCGGGCGTGTCGTTCCTCGATCCTCCGGTCACGGCCGCCTCATAGACACGCAGTATGTCCTTCGTGACACACTCCCACGCAAAGCGCTCCACCTCACGACGCGCTGTGTCGACGATCCGCATCCTGAGCTCGCGGTCGCGAGCGAGACGGATAATGGCGTCTGCGATCGCGTCGGGCGAGCTGGGAGCAACGAGAAGCCCCGTCCGACCGTTGTCGACGACGTCATTGTATCCAGTGATGTTCGACGCTACGATGGCCGATCTCGAGGCCATGGCCTCGAGTAGAACGATGCCGAAGCTCTCCCCACCGGTCGCCGGCGAGCAGAACACATCCGCTGTCGCATAGTAGCGAGCAAGCATCTCATTGGAGACGAACCCGGGGAACTCCACACGGCCCTGGCAGCTCTCCGGCACGTAGTTCTCGTAGTGCGTGGCCAGCGGGCCGCCCCCGACAGCGACGAGACGACAGTTCGGGACCTCGTCGCAGATGCGGGGCATCGCGCGCAGCAGATGCTTCGCGCCCTTCCTCGGCTCCATCCGGCCGACAAACAGGATATTGAACGCGCCTTCGCCGAGTTCCTTTATGGGCTCCGCCGACGAGAAGCGCTCGATATCGACGCCGTTCGGAATGATCTCATAGTCACCGTCGAAGTGAGCGGCGGCAGTGCGTCTGGCGGCGTTCGACACGGCGATGCGGCGCGAGAGTTTCTGGGCGTAGCGTTCGAGCAGCGGACGGAAGAGTTTGTAACCCAGCGACCTCTCGTTACTCGCATGGAAGGTCCCAACGGCCGGCATATCGGCCTGCGAGAGCGCCGCGAGACAAAGCGCAGGCATCAGCGGCTCGTGCAGATGCAGGACGTCGAATCCCTCGTCGCGGAAGATGCGCCTGAGCTGGTTGGACATCCTCAGATCGACCGCAACCGGGCAGATAGAGCCGTTTGCCGGCACCGAGAACGCCCGCCCGATGCGGATCACGTGTTCCTCGCACGGGGAACCGCCCGGTCCGAACGACGTCGTAATGATCCTCACTTCGTGACCGAGACGACGGAGTTCCACGTACGTATGGTAGACGTGTTCCGTCACGCCGCCCGGGTACGGGTAGAAGGCCGGTGTCACGATGCCGATCTTCACTTCACCCTTCCTGCTCGATCCTCGCGCAAGCGCGCGTGTGTCTCATTGCCGATTCCACGACCGTCTTGCCGATTCCACGACCGTCTTGCCGATTCCATGACCGTCTTGCCGATTCCATGGCCGTCCGGACCATCCCCGGCTGTCTAGGGTTGCCAGATTGGCTGGAGCATGCACCACTGGTCCGGATACCGCGCGATGTAGTCCTCGAAGACCGCGGCGATCTTCTGCGTATAGGTCCGGACGGCCGTGTCGAAATCGCCAGCATCGTCCGGGAAGATCGGGTCCTCGATGTGCCCGATGTAGTTCCCGTCGGGCTGGCGGATACAGAAACACGGGATGATCGCGGCCCCGCTCTTGAGCGCCAGCCATGCCGCCCCGCGCGGGAGCTTCGTTCTCTCACCGAAGAAGTCCACGTCCACACCCTTGGCGCCGATGACACGCTCGCCGACGATGAAGACGATCTCGTTTCGCCTCAGCGCGCGCCAGATGCGCATCGTCTTCCCGGGCGGGATGATGTTGACGCCACGCATCTCCCGCATCGAGGTCACCCTGCTGTCTGCGGCGGCATCTGAGACCGACTCGACGATCGCGGAGAGACTCGGCGTTCTCTTCTCCTGCGCGAGCGCCGCCGCGCCCATGTCCCAGCTCCCGAGATGAGCCGTGACGAAGATTGCGCCCTTGCCGCGCTCAAGCGCCCGGTCCAGGTGATGGAGCCCCTCAATCCGGACTATGTCGACGACCCGCCGCCAGAGATCGCCCGTCAGACCGAAGAAGTCGACGTAGTAGTGACCGTAGCTCCTGAACATCCTCCTCGCGAGCGCACGCACCTCCGGGCTGTCCTTCGGGCGACCGATCACTCGGGACGCGTTGGCCTCCGCGGAGTTCCTCTTCGTCCGCAGCAGAAGCGCCGCCAGACCCGAGAGTCCGGTCGCAAGCCTGTAGCTCACTCGCCTCGGGAGCCTCCTGGCCATCTCCGAGGCCATCCTCACCAGCGGATACGCGTTGAGCAGATTGAGGTCGGACGTATCAGCGTAGAGGAACGGGGAAACGACCGCATACGCGATGCCCACGAGTCCGACGACCACGAGGAGTTGTCTCGGCCCGACGATGTCGACGATGAAGCCCGAGAGTATGCCCGCGAAGCCGAACGCCGCCTTCGAGACCATGTCGCGGAACCCGAAGGCCTTGCCGATGCTCGCGCCCGGCATCCTCTCCTGCAGAATCGTGTCGCAGGCAACGTTGGCGGGTGCAATGAAGAAGCCCGCGAGGAAGATGCCGACGCTCAGTCCCGTCAGACTCGATGCTGCTGCCATGGCCGCAACCGTCACCCCGGCGAGCGCGAAGCTCACGGCGATGATCGCGCGGCGCTGCGTGCGCGCGAAGAAACGGCCGACCACGAGCGAGCCGCCGAGCATCCCGATGCCGGCCAGCGAGAAGAGCTGACCGAGACCGGCGGTGCCCATCTGGAATTCGTTTCTGACGAGTACGGGCAACGCGATGAGCACGAACCCCGAGATCAGCATTGCGCTCGCCGATGAGATGGTTGAGTAGACCACGAGCGGGCTGCCCCGCATCTGCCCAAGCCCCTCCTTGAGGTCGCGGACCAGTCGCTGATAGGTCGACCCGATGACCTCGACTTCTTCCTCGATCGGCCCGGCGATCTCGTGACCAAGCCTCACCGCCTCTTCGGCGAACTCCACCCGGCTGTGCGCGGACAGCGCGTGCCGGGCGGTCTCACCGAAAGTTCTGCGCCTCTCGGTGAGTTCCGCCGCGCGATCGGCCGCGACCTCGGAGATGCTCCTGAGCGCGATGAACGCGACGAAGACGCCGGAGACCACGTACGTCAGAGAGTCGGCGAAGAATCCGAGCCTGTAGCCGTATTGCTCGACGAGGATCCCGCCGCCCCACGGCCCGACGATGAGAGCCGCCACCATCGAGACGTTCAACAGCGAGTTCGCCTCCATGAGCTTGTCGCTCGGAACGATCTGCGGAAGCGCGGCCGACTTCGCCGAGAGATAGAACCGGTTGACCGTGAAGACGAGGAAGATCAGAACGTAGACCGCCGTCATCGAGCCGGACACGAAGGGCACCACCGCCACCAGCGCCGCCCGGATGAGATCCGAGGCTATCATCATCGCCTTGCGGCTCATGCGATCGGCGTAGACGCCGGCGATCGGACCGAAGAACAGCACTGGCGCGCTCGCGAGAAGGAGGATCTTCGAGAACTCGAGACCGCTCGTGCGCGTACCCTGGCTCACGGCGAAGATGAGCGCAGTGAGCGCCATCAGATTCAGATGGTCACCCATCTGAGACGTGAGAGAACCGGTCCAGAGAAGCGCGAATCCGCCGGAGCGGAAAAGGCTGAAAAGCCCCCGGGTGCGCTCGGCCACGCGCCCGTCCGCGATGTGCTTCCGGTCGGTCATGCGATCCCCACCCCCGCCTTCTCCAGGTCACCGGACTCGCCCGCATCGAGTTCGGACGTCCCGGTCAGCGTCGCGACCAGCCCCTCCGCGATACGGGTCGCCACGGCGTCGTTCGGATGATGCTTGAGCCGCTCCACGAGCGCATGAAGCAGCGTCACGGTGGTGATGTCCTCCCCAGTCGCGCGATGCTCCACGCGTACATGCTCACCCGCAAGAACAACGTCTGCGAGGTCGAGGAGCGTTATCGCCCGTCCCCTGCGCGTGTCGTACAGCCGACGGTTCGAGTACTTATGAATGAATCTCGGCATGAGCTCCAATCATATATGGTTTTTAGACGTTTGTGCGGCGCACAATTACAATAGAAGGACGGCTGCCCACCGTCAAGCCTTTTCCTCCTACATAGTTTGGGCAATCAGAGAAGCCCGAGTTCCCGTCATGCGCCCTCTCGCCGCCCCTTCGTCGCCCGCACGAGCGACCAGGTCAGGAGGGCGAACATCGCGATACCCACCAGGCTGTCGTACCCCCCTGCCCACGAGCTTCCCAGCGAGATACGCTCGGTAAGACCAATATTGTCGAACCAGGCCACGACAAGTCCTACGAGCGCCCCTCCGGCGATAAGACCGGAGCTCATCAGCACCCCGTTCTCGCGCCGATCCTGTCGAACACGCTCGTCTCTCACGCGTTCGGCGAAGAGACGCACGAGTCCTCCGACCATGATCGGCGTCGAGAGTCGGATGGGCAGGTAGAGACCTACGGCGAACGGCAGCGACGGCACACCGAGCAGTTCGACACACGCAGCGAGCAGCGCGCCGATGAGGACGAGCGTCCACGGCAGCGACATCGTGAGCACGCCCTTGACGACCATCGACATCAGCACGGCCTGCGGCGCCGGAAGCTCCTCGGAGCCAATACCGTAGGTCTCGTGCAGGAAGAGAACGACCCATCCGATGAAGATCGCCGAGGAGAGCACGCCGATCACCTCACCGATCTGCTGGCGCCACGGCGTGGCGCCGATGAGGAATCCGGTCTTGAGGTCCTGAGACGTGTCGGACGAGATGCAGATGGCGATGCAGACGACGGCGCCGACGGTGATCGCTCCGACCATTCCGGCGGGCCCCGTCCACCCCATCGCGAGGAAGATGACGCTCGTCCCGAGAAGGGTAGCGATCGTCATTCCGGACGCCGGCATCGATGAACTGCCGACAAGGCCGACGATGCGGGAGGCGACCGTAACGAAGAAGAAGCTGAAGACCACGATGAGAAGCGCACCGAGCGCGTTGACGGGCACGCCCGGAGCGAGCCACGTCACAAGCCCGAGAACGATGGCGCCACCCGCAACGTACTTGAGCGGCAGATCGATGGTCGTCCGCTTCCGGCAGCCATCCTCACTCTCGCCGGCTGCGTCACCCGTAGCGCCCGCACCAGCCGGCGATGCCGCAGACCCGCGCCGCCCCAGCATCTCCCGGAACGCCTCGCCGAACGAACTTGCCATCGTCGGGATCGCGCGGATGAGCGTCACGATGCCGCCGAAGGCTACTGCCCCCGCACCGATGTAGCGGATGTAGTTGTTCCAGATGTCACCCGGTCCCATCGTGGAGATAGGGACCTCTGCAGGGAAGATGGGCGTCTGCATTCCATCGCCGAACAGCTTGATCATCGGGATCAGCACGAGCCAGCCCACGGCGCCGCCCGCAAACATCACGCCGGCGATGCGCGGGCCGATCACAAAACCGACTCCGAGGAGCGCGGCCTTGAGATCCCCCCCGATCGTGGCGCCGCTCGCTCCTCGGAAGCTCCAGGAGGCGCGGTCCGGCCAGAGCCCGAGACCCTGCATGAGGAATGTGTATACGGCGCCGAGTCCAACGCCGGTCATGACCCGTCGGATGCCTTCGCCGCCCGTGTCTCCCGCGACGAGGACCTCGGCACACGCCGTCCCCTCGGGAAACGGAAGAGTGCCGTGCTCCCGAACCACGAGGTACTTGCGGAGCGGGATCATGAAGAGGACACCAAGGAGCCCACCCACGACGGAGAGTATGAAGATGCGCGAGATCTGTGGCATGAAGCCGAGCACGATGAGCGCGGGGATCGTGAAGATGATCCCGCCGGCGAGCGACTCGCCGGCCGAACCCACGGTCTGAACCATGTTGTTCTCGAGCACCGACGCTCGCCGACCGAACGCCCGGGTCAGCGCCACCGCGATGACGGCCGCCGGAATCGACGCCGAGACCGTGATGCCGACCTGAAGCCCCAGATACGCGTTCGCCGCGCCGAACACTATACCGACGAGCACGCCAAGGAGGATCGACCGCAGTGTAAACTCCGGCATGCTTGCCGAGTGATGGACGTACGGATCGTATTCCTCGCCACGGCATCCGCCATACGCCTTCGGCCCCAGACAACGCTTCTCGCTCATGTCATCTCCCCCCCGTTCGCTGCGTCGTTCACGCCATGCCGCGTGTGGCCTCTTCGCGTCGTGCTCCGTCCGACGTTCACGCCGTGGTCCGCACCGCGCGTCGTATCCTATCGTCCTTCAGGCAGGACCAGGATCAGCGAATCGATCGCCGCCCTGGCCTCCTCGTGTTCCGCCTCTATGGTGAGAGCCGTCTCCCAGCTCGACCGCGCCGCTTCGAGATCGCCCCGGCGCTCCTCGATCATGCCAATGCGCCAGTGCGCGGACGCAAGCCGGTGCTCGTCGGGACGCTTCTCCGCGGCGATCAGATCGATGGCTATCCGGAACCACTGCTCCGCCTCGTCGAGGTCCTCGCCCAGCATCAGGTAGGCCTTCCCGAGTTGATACGGAGACTCCCACGCGTCCGGCGCGAGACGGAAGATCCGTTTCCCGACCGGGACGGCCTTCTCGTACTGCTCGGACCGCATGTAGTACATCCCAAGCGCGCCCCAGCCGTCAGGGTTCGTCGTGTCGACTTTTGCGGCGGCGACGTAGGCCACCTCCGTGCCGGCCGCATCCTCTGCCGTCTCCGCAAGGAACGCGTCGGCGATGTGCCCCATGAACTCGTCGAGTCCGGAGATCGTCCCGGCGGTCTCCGCCGCCTTCTCCGGGCTGCCGCCCATCAGTCCCGGCGCCATCGCGTAGTACTGCAGAAGCCCCATGTGAGCGTCGATGTTCGACGGATCGAGATCCACGGCCGTCTCGCACTCCTTCTTGAACTTCCCGACGTAGAACATCGAAGAGAACCCGCCCTGCATTATCCTGGTGCCGTAGCCGTACGCGAGGGTCAGGTGATAGTCGGAGTTCCTGCGGTCCCGCTTGACGGCCTTCCGCGCGTAGTCGATGGCGAAGTCCGCATCGCCGCGGACGAGGCCGATAGTCGCCATGCCGTTGAGCGCCCGGTGATCGCCGCCATCGATATCGAGCATTGCCTTGTACAACCCCTCGGCCACGTCGACGTCGCCGGAGCCGAGCGCGCGTCCGGCTCGTGCGAAGAGCGTGTCGGGCTGGGCGACCTCGGCCGCAGCCCCGAGCGAGAGCAACAGAGCGAGGACGGCGAACGCCAGGACCGGACGACGGTGGCGGTTCGGAGACAGGGCATGCGACATCGGGTACCTCCTGAATCGTCTGACGTGATGTGGTCGGAGCGTGGACGCGCCGCCGTTCAACCCCGGGATTCCGGTTCTGCCGCCCGTGTTTCCCACGAGACGAGAAGCACCGCACACACTATGAGCGCCGCGCCGGCCATGGCCCCGGGCGACAGCCGCTCGCCGAAGATGACCGCCGCCAGCGCGAGTGCGAAGACGATCTCGATGAGCAGGATCACACAGGAACTCGTGGCGGAGATCGACTTCAAACCCCACGACCACAACAGAAACGGAAGCACCGTGCAGAAGACGGCCGTGTATCCCACCACCCAGAGTCTCGCATCGAACGGCGGCGGACCGCCGCGGCCCAGCATCAAGGCCGCCGGCAGCACAGTCACCGATGTCAGCGTCACCATCGCTGCCGTGAGCGCCCGGATATCAACGTTGCCCGACGCTATGATCTTCTTGTCCAGAAGGATGAAAGCGGTCCAGATGATCGCCGCCGCGAAGACAAGCACGTCACCGGTGAACTCCGGCCCCGGCGCGATTCGGAAGGAACCTCCTGTCGTCACGAGAATGACCCCGAGCATGCCCAGTGCGACACCGGCGATCTTCGCCGGTGTAAGACGTTCTCGGAAGACGAAGCGCGATGCGATGGCAACGAGGATAGTGCTGCTGTTTACGAGGAGTGCCGCCTTCCCGGCCGTCGTCAGCGTCTGTCCCTGGAACTGCATCGCGAACCCGATGCCGTTGGACACGCCAAGCCATATGACGAGTGGATCTCTGAGCAGCCGGCCGACGGCGAGAAGCCTCCCTGTCAGCGCCGCGTACGTCACGGCGATGACGGCCGCCGTCGCAAATCGGAGGAAGACGAACCAGTATGGATCGATGGAGCGAAGCCCGTGCTTCACGACGACGAACGACGACCCCCACAGGAGCCCTGCGAGCACGGTCGCGAAGACGGGGCCTCTCATGTGACGCAACCGGGCCTCCCCCGCCCTGCGCGGACGGCGCCAACACGAGTGCCGCAACGTTGACCCGCGGCACACGGGTCAAAACGGACGCTCATGCTACAAGAGCACGATTGCGATGGCAACGACCATGATAAGGAGGAGCGGGAGCGCCATCATCCTGTAGAACCGCGAGAAGCTCGCGCCGAAGTGGGTCCGCGCAAGGACGAGGCAAAGATGGACCGGAGAGATGAGACAACCGACGAAACCTGAGCCGAGGGCGAGCATGACCAGCTGCATGTCCGGCTCTGGCGAGCCGAAGAGCGGCATGAGGAGCGGGAAGGTCACGCCGACGTAGGCGAGCGTGACACCGGTGATCAACCCGATGAGCATCGGGACGGCGATGATGACGGCGAGCTCCGGCATCTGCATCTGGATGAGGAACTCCGGGACCGACTCACGGATACCGGTCGCGATGAGGAGGTGCTTGTATGCGGCCACGCCGAAGACGAGCGTGATAATCTGGGGCTCGACGCCTCGGCGGAGCGATGTGAAGACATCCTTGACCTTCGCCCGCTCGAAGATCGCGAGCATGATGATCACCGCGAGCACGACGAGGATGAGCTCGATCTTGAGGACGAGGGCGCCGGTGATGACGATCGCGAACGGGAGGACACCCTTGAAGAGCTCGGGCCACGCGCGCCGTCTCCCCTCCGGGGATGTCTCGTTGCGTCCCGCTCTGACGTGTCGCAGAACGAAGAACGCCCCGCCGACGATCGCGGCCAGCGTCAGCGGCCAGCCCGCCAGGAAGACATCGGCCACCGGCCGACCGATGAGCGTCGCCGTGAAGACAACGCCCGGGTAGAGGGGCCAGATATACTCCCAGACGTGCCGGAACCAGTAGCTGATAAACAGGAGCTGCTCGGGAGAGACGTCGTCGTCCTTGAGCGCGCTGCCAACCATTGGCGCGGTCAGCATCGTCCCGCCGGGCATCGGCAGGAGCCCGCCGAACGCCGGGATGAGCGCAACGACGATCCGATTGTCGCGAATCAGCTTCTTGAGACCGGAGACGAGGTGGTCGAGATACCCAAGCTTCCCGGCCAGCCCGCCCAGCGCGAGGATGACAGCGATCCGGCCGAACAGGAGCAGCGTGTCTCTCTCAATGGCCGCGGTCCAGATCTCTGAGGCCGTCCATTTCGGCGCGAACCCAGCGCCGAGCGCCATCGTGGATGCACCCGCGAGCATCGCGACGCCGAGGTCAACGCGGAACCGCACGAGAATGATGATGAGGACAATCGATGCCGTCAGCGCGAGGATGTCCCTCTCCATGTCGATCGCTCCCCGGGTGCTACTCGAGTTCCGAAAGGGCGAGGTTCATCCGAACCATGTCGTCGCGCCACTTGTAGAAGCTCTCCGTGTACGTCACGAGCGAGATGAACTGCGCCAGGTTCTCAACGCCGCGTTCTTCCATGTGCTTCCTGAGCGCGGAATCCTCCGGCAGATTCTCCTTCCAGTCCTGGAAGTACTCCTCCTTCTCGGCGAAGTGAGCGATGAGCGCATCATCGGTCGCATCGTGGTAGCGCTCCTCATGCACCACGGCCTCGAGAGGAAGCGATGGCGCGAGCGGCGGACGCTCCGCGGGATGACCGAGCAGCAGCATGGCGGCCGGTAGCACGCCCTTCGGGAGCGAGAAGAACTCGAGCGTCGTGTACGGCTGCCAGACGATCTCCTGCACATACTGCGACCCGAGTCCGAGCGACTCGGCCGCAATCACGGCGTTCTGCGCGGCCGTGTAGACAGCGCGGAGCGCGACCCAGAGCACACCGATCCCCTTGAAGTGCGCGGTCCCGCCCTGAAGCTCGGCCCAGCGGTTCATACGATGCGTGTCGACACAGAACAGAACCGAGACGGGCGCCTGCTCGATGCACTTCTTCCGTCCCTCACACAGCATCTGGTTGAGCTTCTTCCTCCGGTCGAGGTCACGCACGACGATGATCGAGTAGAGCTGCGATCCGCGGTACCCGCCCGTCAGCGTCCCTCCCGGAGCCGACGCCCTGAGCGCCGCCGTGAGAACCTGATCAAGGGTCTCCTGTGTCACCTGTTCGTCCGTGAACTGAACGATGCTCCGCCTGTCGTAGATCGCCTCCAAACAACTCTTCTCCACGTCACTCCTCCTGATGTACCGGCCGGTCCAGGCCGGCGCCGCTTCTGATGATCAGCCGGGCGTCCGCGCCCGGCGTCAAACGTTCTGCTCCGAGATAATCTTCCTCAGCATGGTGCGCCCCCGATGCAGATGGGTCTTCAACGTCCCCATCGGAAGCCCGAGCACATCAGCAACTTCCTTGTAGCTCCTCTGCTCCAGATAGAACAGCGTGATCACAGTTCGATACTGGTCGGGCAGCTTCGTCACCGCTCCCCGGACCTGTGCCCTGAACTCCGCGTCGATGACGAGCTGGTCCGGGCGCGTACGTGTCGGCTCAACATCGATAGCCGACTCGATATGCGGACCCGCGTCAATGTCGACCTCCGGGGCACGCTTGCGGCGCCGCTTGAGATGTGTCAGCGCCCTGTTCGTTGCGATACGATAGAGCCAGCTTGAGAACTTCGCGTCGCCGCGGAACCTCCCGATGGCGCGGTACGCTCTGACGAACGCCTCCTGTGCGGCGTCGTATGCATCTTCATCGTCCCCGAGGATGCGCGCCGCGATGGTGAAGACGTAGTCCGAGTACCGCTCGACGAGGACGGCGTACGCCCCCTCCGATCCGCCCTGGGACAGAACGACCAGCTTCTCGTCGTCGAGCGAACGCAGATCTGCGCTGTCAGGAGCAGCCATCGGCGCTCCCGGAACTGACGAGCGCACCCGCATTGCCGATTGTTTGCTCAATGTCAGCCGGCCGGACGGGTACGACCCGCAATGCTAGCAGAACTGGGTCTGAATCCAAGATGTTTTCGGAGCGAAACCTCACCGCCCTATCCGCGGTCATAGGATGCGACAGGGAGACGAACTGAAGGTCCGTCAGTGACTGAACGCGGCGGGTCGGACCCCCGGCACGAGCAGGACCGGGGCCCGGTCGCAGAGGCGGCAAAGGCCGCAGGAGGACGTTGGGATGAACGCAGTAGAAGCGTCGTTCGGGGTCCTGATGGGACTCATCAGCATCAGCTCGACGGTGGTCATCATCATGCTCATCGTCAGAGCGATTCAGAACCGTCAGGCCAGCCGCGAGCGGATGTTCACGGCCGCGCTCGAGAAGGGCGTCTACGATCCCAGGATCATGAACCCGAGGTCTGCCAGCAGCGGCGCGGCGTCGCTCGGATGGGGCATCTTCTTCGCGATGGTCGGTATCGCGCTTCTGATCGGATTCGGCGTGCTCGGCATCATCAGCGAGGCCGCGCTCGGGGGTCTGATCCCGCTCGCCATCGGTATCGGGCTCATCGCGTTCCACGTTATCATGAAGCGCGGCCAGAAGGACATCGAGCATAATGGCGATCCGATCCAGTTCGAGCCGAAGGCCACACCGCCGACCGTGGCGACGAAGGAAGATCACGGAAACTTCGGAGGCTAGCGAGAGAGGACGCGGCGTCGGTCGAGGGAGAATTCCTTCGAGAGCCTGAGCGCCGAGACCGCGAGGAAGGCGGCGCCGACAGCAGCGAGCGCCCAGATGACACCAACAGCGACATCGCCCGGCTGGAAGGTCCGCACGACCTCCACGCCGGGCGAAGTCGTTGCGGCCGAGGCAAGACTGTCGAACCAGGCATTGGCGACGGAGATGAATCGGCCGACGGGACCCGTGACCCCGGCCAGTGCGCCGGTCCTTATGAGCGTGGTCACGACAGCGACGCTGCCGAGGACAGAGCCGACCGTGACGACGGCGGGCTCCAGACGGCGAGCGTCCACAGGTCGCGCGATCTCGTTCATCACGGCCGTCGCTAACCAGGCGGGCGCCTTGTCCACAGCGGTCGCTGCGAGTGCGGCATCGATCGAACGGAGAGCCTCTCGCAGGCTCGCGCAGTCTGGACACGAAGCGCAGTGCTCGGCGAGAGCGCTATCACTCGCGATCGCGGCGTCGAGCTCACTCTGGATGAGGTCCTCCGCGGTCCTGCAGTCCACCAGGAGACTCCTGTTCATTGTTCACAGCCAGTACGGGCGGCCCCGCAGAAGGCGGAGACCACCGGTTCATGAGACACCGGGAAGGCCGGGCGGGTTTCGGACGGATTCAGCCCCGGAGAAGGCACATCAGCCGGTCATATCAGGGTTCCACGACCGACCTTCGCACGCCCACGTTCCCCGGGCGATCGAACGCCCTGACAGCCACGGCGTGCTCGCCCCGGGGTAGTTCGTCGACCTCGAGACGCCCCGTCTCCACGAGTGTGTCGTACATCCCGTCCGCCGGGAATACCGGCTGCCAATCCCCGTAGTCCACTGAGACCTCGACGGCCACAAGCGGGCTTGAAACATCCTCGATCTCGACTTCGAGCGTCGCACCATCTCCGCTCCTGGTCAGCTCGATCCTCTTTACGGTCGGCGGTGTGTTGTCGATGACGAAGGCTCCGCTTGTGCCCTCCGCCTCGAACGCGCTCCCGGCGGGATTGCCGGGACGGTCGGAAACAACGACACGCATTCGATAGTCGCCGTCCGGCATCGAGTAGCTGTCCCACGTGTGAACGGACCGATCGAGATCTCCGGCCATCAGTCCCCACTCGCCGTCGCCCTCGCCGCGAACGTAGAGATCAAATGTCAGCGTGTCTCCGTTCGGATCGAACGCATCCCACTCGACGGTGCGAAGCCCTCTGGCCACCGGCGGCACTCCCTCGACGGGGCGCCCGGACGCGCTCAACGAGTACGTCACCTCGAGACCGGACGCGAGCGTCTGCATCGCGGAGTCGCTGCTGTGCCCGTTGACCGAGAAACCGCTGCCTGCCGCGGAGACTGTGACGCTGACGATCTGGGGCGGCACGTTCTCGCGAAGGTACGCGATCTCGACTGACCGAAGCGCCGCGCCCCCACCTGCGCCGCCATCGAACTCCATGCGCCACTGGAGAAATCTCGACGCGGGGCTGGCGACCTTCCCGCTCTCGAGAGGCGCCCAATCGGTCCACGTATCGTCGGGCCGCTCAAGATTGCCGCTTCGTGTCTCGATCGAAACGTCGTTTGAACGATCGGCCGTCACCAGACAACTGCCCCAGTGCGCCGACGTCACCGCGTCGAAGACGCGTGACTCATAGTGCCCGCCGCCGACGGCGTCCCGGCCAAACATGTAGACCGCCCCGGGTGAGCCCGTCGTAACGACAGCGTAGTCTCCCGACGGGACGATCGAGAGCACCTCCCCCTCTTCGAAATCGGCGACGATACCGTTCGATCCGGGCTCGACCGCGAAGAGGAGTCCACCGGCGCCGGCGATGATCGCTCCCGACGGTGTTGTCCCAAGCGAGACGACCGGCGAATCGGTCGACTGCCAGATTTCATACGCTCCGCCGTCCGTCGCGCGATAGACGGCTCCATCCCCGAGCGGGACACCCGGATCGGCCATCTCGTCAAGCGCCTGATCCATCGAGATGCTCGAAGCCGAGAAGAAGAGCGAACCGTCGGCCCCGGGAACGATGCCGGAGATCTCGTCGTAGCGAGAGTCGTAGAGAACCTCGACGACGCGCTCCGGCGTCACGTCCAGAAGCAGTCCCTCTCCCCCCGTGCCGGCGAACACGCGGCCTCCGCCGACCGCGAGCGTCACGACATTGAGGTCCGCGGGCCGGGACAGAACGCGGACCTTCCCGCTCCGGTCCAGCGCGATCACGGTCGCCTCCTCACCGGTGCCCACGATGAGTCCGTGCTCCGGCGAGAACGCCATCGCCCATATGTAGTTCTCGCCCGTTTCATAGAAGAGCTCGGATCCGCCGTCGGGATCGACGCGATAGATCTCACCACCGGGCGCCGTCCCGACGAAGACGTCGCCGCCCCACCCGACAGCGAGCGCCGGAAGGTCAACATCGTCCATCTCCAGAAGAACGCGCTCACCGCCAGCGTCCGCCCGGCGGAGCGTGCCCGGTGTGCCAGTCGTCACGTAGATCTCGCCGCGCGGCCCCACGGCCGCGGACCACACGTACTCGCAGTCCGGGATGTCGAGTCGCTCCATCGAGACGCCGGGAACAATGCGACCGCTCTCGAGGATGGACACGCCGGACGGCTTCCCCCGGAGGAAACCCGCGTAGCTGTCTGTCGCCCAGTAGGCAGTCGCGACGGCGGCGGCCCGCCCGCCGTGGCACACGGCCGCGATTGCGACGAGCGCGGCGAGCGCCATTACGATGCGGCCCGCACTTCGCGGCATGCGCTCAAGCGTGCGGGTCCGGTTTCGCGTCTGCTTCATGTGTCCTCCTTGGGAACGTCGGTTGGCTAGCCGGCAGCGCTCAGCGCTGTCCCGCGTTCTCATCGATGATGTTGAGCTGAATCTCGTGCAGTCCCACGACAGGTCGGTCGTGGGAGAACTCGAGCTCGTCCAGAACCGTCATCTCGGCACGGTCCACGATTCCGGTCGCCGCGCCCGACGCCATCACCAGCGCTGCGCGTCCCGGCACGCGAGCCAGCTCGCGTCCGCTGTGAGAAAGCCCCGGCTCCGTCGACAGGAGCTGAACGACGACCGTGTCCTCGGTCTTGACGTCGGCGATGGCCTCAACGATCTGGACATAGCTGCGAGGATATGCGCCTGCGCCCAGCCGCTCGATTTCGAGCATGTGATACTCTGCGGCGCCCGCCACGCGGAGCGAGACGACTCCGGGCTTCGCCGACCGAGGCACGACGACCGCGACCGTACGCTCGCTGCATGCGCCCTGCCAGTCCCTCAGACCGATGTGAACGACGACCGTGTCGCCCGGCGCGCACTCGGCGCGCTCAGCGGTCACGCGCTCGATGAACGCCTGACGCCGTTCCGCGCGGGCGCTGACCTCGACCGTGAGTCCGGACAGGTCTCCGCGTCTGAATTCGTTCAGAAGCAGGAGCTCGACCAGGGCCGAGACCTCGCCGCCGACTCTGAACGGAAGTCCTTCGGTGAAGAACACGTTCTCGTACGTCACGGGTCCGTCCGCCGTCGTCGCGGTAACTCTCAGCGAAGCCGTCGCGGGTCCGGAGACCTTTGCGGCCTCCGAAACAGCGTCGGATAGCGCCAGCCCCGTGAAGAGCGCGGCATACGAAGGAGAGCGAACGACATCGAACTCGTAGCGGACCGGCGCTGCCCCGGCAACCGACACCGTCATCGTCACGGGGATCATGGCGGGCGGCTCGCCGAGGCGGCCCGCCATCACCCTGCGCCGATCCTGAAGGAATGTTCCAACAGGCTCGGCTCCGGAGGCGAATTTGAACGAAACGGCGAGCGACGGCATGGATGCATGCACTCGCGCCGACACCATCGGGAGCTCGACGGCCCCCGCGTTGAAGAGGGGATGTCCGAATGCGAGGATCCTGTCACCGTCGCGGTGGGTAACGGTGCCTATGGCGGTCATCTCGATGTCTCCCGAGACGAGCTGCGCTCCGACGGAGGAGCCCGGCTCGAGGACGTCAGAGCCTTCCGTTGAACGACCACCGGAGGTGCGTGCCCCGCCCGTCGCGGCTCGACTCGCTCCCGCAGCGTCCGGACGGACGACCGCGGAGGCCTGCCCGCCCCCGCCCCACGCCGCGACCGGCACGAACCCCAGAGGTCCAAGCAGATCGGCGGCGCCCGCGAGAAACGCGCCGTCGCTCGATCCCACGAGGAGCGGCGTCAGGGACGCGACCGGTCCGAAGTCCGCGAGATAGCTCTGCGCCGGGATCGCCGACTCTCCCGCCGTCACACCGGACAGCACGACGAGACGCCCAATGGGGGTCGACGCGAGTTCGCCACCCGCCGCGCGGTCGAACGCGGCGGCGTACGAGACACCCTGGCCGCCTGCGTCGCCTGTCGCGCCATCGAGAATATCGAAGGCCGGAAGCATCTCCTCGATCGGCGTGATGCCCGCGATCGGCTCACGGCTGAAGGACCAGGACATGGCGATGGCGCCGACGAGCCGTCCATCGAGGTAGACGGGACTGCCGCTCATGCCCTGCATGATGCCCGTGCGCTCGACGAGTTCGCCGGAGGCGAGTCCGAGAATGAGGCTTCCTCCCGGATGCTGACCGGGCACGACGTCGAGGATCTCAAGTTCGAACTCCTCGATCTGCATCCCGCGGAAGACCGTGCGTGCGACGCACCGGTCGCCGGGCATGAGTTCCTCGAGCGGAACGATCTCCATTCCAGCGGCCGGTCCGACGACCACCGTGATGAGCGCCAGAGTAAGGATGACTGCGGCCAGGGCCTTGCCCCGGCGCGTCGTCTCTCCGTCGCGACTCGCGGTCGATGTGCACGGACGGGTTCTCTCTGTCATGCGGCAGCTCCCGCGCGCGTGGCGCGCTGTACGGGCCGAACTCGTAGCCGATGAAGTGTCACCGATGCGGTGGGGCGTGTCAAGGAACCCGCGTGGCGTGTGTCCTGACGGTTCCGGTCGCCCCGCTCTCGACTTCGTAGAGCCGGAACCGGATTCGCTGGTCGCCGAGGAAGTCGACCGGCTCGCCGTCCTCGAAGATCGGCCTGTAGTGCCAGTGGTAGAGCGCTCTGCGCGCCGCCTGCTCGCAAGCCCGGTCGACCTCGGAGCGCAGCAGCCAGACGTTCGCAACATCTCCGGTCCTGGTGACGTGGAGCCGGAACACGACGACGCCCTCGACACCGGCGACCTTTGATGACACCGGGTATCTCGGCTTGACCAGGTGGGACACGACCATGTCCTGGCTTCTCGGCTGTGGCAGCGCCATCTCGAGCTGGCGCAGGATGTCGAGTCCCGCCTCCGCGATATTGTCGGTCTCGTCCCCGACCTCGTGGGTCTCCGACTCCCCTTCCGGAACCTCCCAGTCGGTGATGGTTATCGGCACGATACGGAAGATGCTCTGTCCGCCCTGACCGCGCGCCACTTCGACCTCGCGTTCCCTTGGACCAACCTCCCGGACCACCGATATCTCGGGAAGTATTTGCGTCGGTCCGTGGTAGCCGATGTTGCGAACGAGCGGGATGTACTCGGAGAGGGGCGCGAAGATCTGGATGGCGGCGATGTGCGCCACAACGGAGAGGGCGAGCGCGACGAACACGCGCCGCCTGTAGCCCCTGTCGCGGGACAGGCGGAAGGTCTTGCTGGAATCAGTCGGAGGGATCATCAGCCGCTCGTTTCAGGGGGGGCGAGGCAGCTGTCAGAATTCGTAACCCTTCGGGACGACGACAATGCCGCTCGGAGTCGTGACAAATCGCTTGGCGTCCTCTTCCGGGTCGTACCCGATCTGCGTCTTGGGCGGTATGCAGACTCCCTTGTCGACGATGACGCGCCTGAGCTTCGCGTATCTGCCGACGTCGACATCCTCCATGAGGATCGACTCGAACGCGTAGCTGAAGCTGTTCGTGCGAACGCCGGGCGAGAGAACGCAGCGCTGGATCCGACCGCCTGAGATGATGCTCCCCGTCGACACGATCGAGTCGACGGCGATACCCGTCCTGTTGCCGCGCTCGCCATCCGCGAAGACGAACTTGGCGGGAGCGTACATACCCTGATACGTGTGCACGGGCCACTTCGGGTCGTAGAGGTTCAGCCGGGGCGTCACGTCCACGAGATCCATGTTGGCCTCCCAGTATGCGTCGATCGTGCCGACGTCCCGCCAGTACCCGGAATCGTCGTCATCGCCGAACACGAAGGCGCGGACGTCGTATCCCTCGCGCACCATCCGTGGGATGATGTCGCGGCCGAAATCGAACTCCCCGGCTGCGGCCGCGTCCTTGAGAGCGTCGACCATCCGGGGCGTCGAGAACACGTAGATGCCCATCGACGCGAACACGCGGTCCGGTCTCCCTGGAATCGTCCGTGGCGCCTCAGGCTTCTCCTGGAAGCCACGGACGATCAGGTTTTCATCAACATCGGTGATGCCAAGCCCGTGCGCATCGGCCGCACTGCGCTGCTGAACGCAGATCGTGAGATCCGCACCGGCTGCTGCGTGGTACGCCAGCATCGGTCTGTAGTCCATCGCGTAGATGTGGTCGCCTGAAAGAACGAGCGTGAACCGCGACGGCACCTGCTCGAGAAGATAGACATTCTGCCAGATGGCGTCGGCCGTGCCCTGGTACCAGTTTTCGCCGAGCCGCTGCTGCGCGGGGACGTTCTCGATGAACTCGTCCATCCAGTGACTCAGAAAGCCCCACCCCTGTCTGAGGTGCCTCGCCAGCGAACGGGACTTGTACTGCGTCAAAACGAACACCCTCTTGAGACCAGAGTTCAGGCAGTTGGAGAGGCTGAAGTCGATGATGCGATAGATTCCGCCGAACGGCACAGCCGGCTTCGCCCTGTCGCGGGTGAGCGGTTGGAGGCGTTCGCCCTTGCCGCCGGCGAGCAGCATCACAACGGTCTCTCTGTTCATCCATCCTCCGAGGTCAGCGACAAGAACACGGCACGACGCACAGCAGTCTGGCACAGCCAGACTGCCATTGCGCTACGAGAGCAGGGCATCGCCCTACTCGTAACGCACCATGTCCCCTGCATCGAACCCGCTTCCGGACACGACGCCGCAGATCGAATACTTCTCTTTGATATCGGAGGCCTTGATGACGCCGATCTTCTCCTCTTCGGCGCCGAGATCCAGCCCGGTCACCGGGTCAATAAGGGCCTCGCCCATGCGATACACGTTGAACTGCATCCCGGCCGTAACGCCAGTGCTCTCGCCAGCGTTGAGGTAGATCTTGCCGGGGTCCGCCTTGACGATTCGACCGGTCCAGGGCACGTCCTCAAGCGTCTCCGTGATCGACTCCACGAGGGCGTCGATCGCCTCGCGCGTGGCCTTGCCGACGAGCGTCTGGTCGAACTTGCCGTCGTGGCCGAACGTGAAGTCTTCCGTCCGGAGCTTGAGCCCCGTCTGGGTCCTGTCGGCGTCGGCGGTCTCGGCGAGAAGGATCTCGCCTGTGGTCGTGTCAATCATGCGAACGTCGATCGCGACCCTCGCGGTCGTCCGCGAGATGCCGCCACCGAACCCCGCGATGCCGCCGCCAGTGGTCGACTCCATGTAGCCGAACTCAGACACCGTGCCGTAAACGATCGCCGCAACTCCGAGGAGCTTGCCGAGCTGGGGCGCCGTCTGAGCCGTCACCTTGCCCGACTGCCCGAGATTCTGCTCCGCAAGAACGTGGTCGAGCTGCTCGCGCTCCATGACGCTGAAGCTGCCGGACTGGACGAGCGCCGTCGTGAGCATGTCGGACATTCCACGTCCGGGATTCGGCCCGGTCCAGTGCCAGCGGCTGTGGTCGCTCTTGTCTTCGAACTCGACGACCGCGATCATCTTCTTCAAACCCTTCGGCTCGTCGTCCTTCGCAACCGCGACGGTGGACAGCGCCGCCGCGAGTACGACGACCATGAGAACCGACCAGACGACTCTTGCACGAACGCTCATCACTCACTCCCCCCGGGCACGAGCCCCTTGCTCCGTTTGCCGCGCCGCTCTCCGCGAACACAGAAGCGTCTTCACGCCCCGTGGCCAGCGACGCCACGATTGATGCACGATGGCCTCATTGTTATGTGGGGGAACGGCAGTGTCAAGGATGAGCTTGCTTATGTACCGGGTATCATCTCCATTTCATCTGACATGGCCACCGGCTTTGGAGTTGACTCCTTCAACCCGCCGGGAGCACAATGAGTCGACTCCAGCGCCTTTCCCCCCACCGGCCGGACCCGCACACAGAGCCCCCGGAAGGAGTCATCCCATGAGGTCTCCCACGGCATCGACCGCCATGGCAGCCGTCATGCTGCTCGCCGGTGCCTTCACGCTCGTCGCCGCCTGTCCGCAGGCGGGAGCCACGCCGTGTGCCCCACGTGCCGGACTGCAGATGCCCCCGGTTGTCGAGACCGCCGTCTCTCTGAACGCCCCGCAAGCCGGAACATTGCTCCGTCCGGAACGCCAGGACGTGACGGTACTCTGGTCGGACGACATGGAGAGCGGCGCGCCCGGATGGACGCATCGAGACCACGGCTGGGGTATCCTGCCGCACTTCCGCGTCGACACGTACATGGCGTTCGAAGGCGACCACAGCTGGTGGTGCGGGGACTTCGAGTTCGACTCGAATGGCGGCTACGGCAACGGGTGGGACGACCGTCTCGAACTTCCGCCGATCGACGTGACGGGCGCATCCTATCCGGTTCTGACATTCGCGCACTATTTCCACAGCGAGCCGCAACGCGACCGCACGTATCTTCAGGCGATGCGAGGCGGCGCGTTCGATGATCTGAACGCCGGCTTCGACGGGCTCATCCCGGGCGGCACCTGGATCGACCTCGGCACGTACGGTTACGTCGTCGACGACCTCGACAATCCGCTCGAGATCAGGTTCCGCTTCCTCTCCGACGGAACGAACTCGGACGAGGACGGCGGCTTCGACTCAACCGGCGGCGCGTACATGGTCGACAACATCAAGGTCTTTGACTTCTACGGTGGCGAGGTGCTCTTCCTCGACGACGTTGAGAGCGGCGGGCTCTGTAATCCGAACGTCCAGCCGCTCACAGGCGATCTGTGGCACATCGTAGAGCGGCCCTGCGCGGCGACGACCGCCCCGCACGTCTGGTGGTGCGGCGACGACGCCGACACGTCCCACGTGCCCGGACGGCTCGACGACTGGCTGGTCTCACCGCCCGTCGATATCTCCTCGCTCGACCCGGGGACCCCGTGCACGCTCCGCTACATGCTCCACGCCGAGGTGCCGGCCGTGGACAACGACTACTGGACCGTCTACGCATCCTCCGACCGCGGCGAGACGTGGTACCAGCTCGGAGCGTGGTGGGGCGACTTCGGATCCTGCTCGGGCTGGAGCCAGGCCGGCGCCCACGGGCTCTCCGTGACACATCTTCTTCCGGGCACATCTTTCCGCGCGCTGTTCCGTTTCTTGACGACAGACAACGGTTGTGGTCCCGGCACCGCGGGCGGCGCCGGGATAACACTCGACGACGTCTCGCTCTTCGCCGCCACATCACCGGTATCGCGGACCAGCTGGGGACGCATCAAGGCGACGTACCGGGAATGACGGATGAGGACGCGCGCGCGCTCGCCCCGCGAAATCTGAGAACCCCTGTTTTCGGGTTGACAACGGGCGCCCGAAGCACAAGGATGACGCCATTGGGAACACTGTCGCTCCGAAACGCGGATTTGTATGGAGCGACCGGGGCAGTATTGACGGGAGGTACACAATGGGACTCCTGCGAACGTCATCTATCTGCGCAGTCGTCTGCGTCGCGCTCGTTCTCGCCGTGACTTCCACGGCTGCGAAGTCGCCTGAGAGCGCCAAGCCGGTCTTCACCGACCCCAACCCCACGTCGCGCGCCACGATCATCTGGTTCGATGACATGGAGAGTGGTACGAACGGCTGGACGACCGTGGACCACACGGCCGGCGCCACACCACGCTTCCACGTCGATACGTACATGGTCAACCACGGCTCGTACCTCTACTGGTGCGGGACGTTCGACTACGACGCCGACGGAGGGTACGGCAACAGCTGGGACCACCGCCTCGGTATCCCGGCGACGGATGTGACCGCAGCGTACTACCCGGTCCTGACCTTCGCGTATCGGTACGACTCGGAGGCCGGCTACGACTACACGTACGTCCAGGCCGAGAGCATGAGCGTCTGGAAGGACCTCAACTCCGGGTACGACGGCACGAGCGCGGGCTGGCAGGACCTCGGATCATACGGGTTCGTGCTTGGCGCGTACGACAATCCGCTCGTCGCGAGATTCCGCTTCCTGTCGGACGGCTCCTACTCCGACGAGGACGGCAACTACTCGTCGGTCGGCGGCGCGTTCATGGTCGACAACATCAAGGTCTTCGACTTCTACGGCGGCGCCGAGTACTTCTATGATGACGTCGAGGACGGCGTAGGTCTGTGCACTCCGTCCGTGCCCGGCGCTGCGGGGAACTTCTGGCACATCATCGATCGGATGTGTCCGGCGTTCTCGGATCCGCACAGCTGGTGGTGCGGCGACGACGCGGACACCGGACTCATCGCGGGCAACATCGACAACTCACTGACCACACCGATGATCAGCCTCTACGCCCTTACGGGCGCATCCACCTGCACGCTGCGCTACGCGATGCACATGGAAGTGCCGCAGGTGGACAACGACGGCGTCAGCGAGTACATCTCCACGGACGGCGTGACGTGGTATCAGACCGGCGCTTGGTGGGGCGACTTCGAGCAATGCGATGGCTGGGCCAACTCCGGCCTCGGCGGCATCGATGTGACCCCGTTTCTCCCGGCATCGAACGTCTGGTACCGGTTCCGGTTCTCGACGACGGACAACGGCTGCGGCCCCGGCGTTGCGGGCGGCGCCGGAATCATGATCGACGACTTCTGGATCGAGGCCACGGCCACGCCGGTCGAACAGTCGAGTTGGGGCAGCATCAAGGCTTTCTATCGTTGATCGTGACGAACCTCCCCCGCTTCCAGCGCACGCGGGAGCCCGGCGAGCAGAGGTCATACTCGGAGAAGAGCCCCCGGCCGAACGGTCGGGGGCTTCTCTTTGGGCGGCATCCGGTGGCCCGGCGCGGCATCACATATAGAGAGACACTTACAGAGGGACACTCCCGACGGGCCTCGACTCCACATCCTGGCTCCGCCGGCGGTCGGCTGCGGGGACTCAGTCATGCGTTGTGGCTCAAGAAACGGCCCCTGCGGGGCTCAACGGCCTGATATGGCGCCGTGAATAGCGGTCACGTCCTCACCAATCCTTGACGAACGGCCGTAATTGAGGTAAAATACTATATTGACGCGAGTTGCACTGATATCGCACCCGCCAAGGGAGGGATTGATGCGCCTGTCGGGGCTCAGGCTTGCTGTGTTCGCGGTGGTCGTCCTGCTCACCGCCTGCTGTCTCGCGTCGTCGGCATCCGCCACGTCCGCGCTGACGGCCACGATAGATTTCACCGAAGCTGATATCTCCACCGTAGAGCACCACGGTCACGACGTGGTGTCGATCAGTGGCTTGAGGACGACGCTCGAACTCGGGCGTCCCGAGCTGCCGGTCCGCTATGTTCGCTTCGTCCTCCCCGACGGAATGACCGCCACCGGCGTGACGGCTTCCGTGGACGGCGCGTACGCGCTCGACGGCCGCTACGATGTGCGGCCCGTCCAGCCCCAGCAGCCCTTCTCGCTCCCGTATGTCGCCCAGTGGCGGGATGCGGACCCCGAGGTCTATCAGGCGGCACAGCCGTATCCGTCGGCTCCGGCGCGATTCATCGACACGGGGAACGTAGGCGGATACACCGTGGCGACGGTGGCCGTCTACCCGCTCCAGTACGAACCGACGAGGGGCGTCCTTACACTCAACAGCTCCGTCGAGATATCCCTCGAGCTGGCTCCCGCGGAGCGCATGCACCGACAGCCGGCGGCGAGGTCCGACCGTGCGGAGACCGCGGTAGCTGAGCGTGTCCGAAGCATGGTCGAAAACCCCGGCGACATTACTCGTTCCTCCGCGCTCGGTGCGAGAGACGCGGGGATCGACTACCTCGTTATCACCGGTCCGGACTACGTCGATGAGTTCCAGCCGCTCGCGGACTGGAAGACGGACAAGGGCGTTCCCGCCGAGATCGTCACGACCTCGTGGATCTACTCGAACTACTCCGGCGTCGACAACCAGGAGAAGATCCGCAACTGCATCATCGACTACTACGAGACGCAGGGCACGACCTGGATCCTCCTGGCCGGCGACACGGACGTGGTACCGGCGCGCACGGCGTTCGCGATGGACGTCGGCACCGCAAGTGAGAACGCGCTCCAGTGCGATCTCTACTTCTCCGACCTCGACGGCACGTGGAACGGCGACGGCGACAGCACGTGGGGCGAGATCACGCAGGACACCATCGATCTCTACGCGGACGTATTCGTCGGCCGTGCTCCGGTGAACACATCGGCCGAGGCCTCGCTCTTCGTCACGAAGGTCCTTACCTACGAAGGCGCCCCGACAGGTAACACGCTCCCGACCGACTATCAGGAGAAGCTCCTGTTCCTGGCCGAAGTGCTGTGGGACGAGCCCTGGACGGATCATGCCATCTGCAAGAACATGATCGACGACGATTCGGTCCCGCCCAGCTTCGACCCGATCACGAAGCTCTACCAGACGAACGGACTGCTGACCAAGTCGCGTACGATCTCCGAGCTCAACGAGGGTCAGAACATCACGAACCACAACGGTCACGCCAACTACAACGTGATGAGCATAGGGAGCTCCGCGCTCTACATCAGCGACATGGACGGTCTGTCCAACTACGATCGCCAGGGCATCTGGTACACGATTGGCTGCTACCCGGCCGCGATCGACTACAACTGCATCGCCGAGCACTGGATGAACTCCCAGGGCGGCGGCGTCGCCTTCATCGGCAACAGCCGTTACGGATGGGGCTCGCCCGGTGGCCCGGGCAACGGCACCTCCGACCGCTACGACCGCGAGTTCTTCCGCCAGCTCTTCAACGAGGGTCACGACATCATCGGCATCGCGCACGCGGCTCACAAGGACGAGTTCGTAAGCGAGGCGCGGAGCGACGGCTACACTCGTTACGTCCTCTACGAGCTCAACCTTCTCGGCGATCCCGAGATGCGCATCTGGACGAGCACGCCGTCGATGGCAATGGTGAACCATCCGGACTCTGTGCCGCTCTCGGGCGAGCCGTTCCTCGTGACGGTCCGAGGCTCCGACGGACACGCGATCCCGGACGCTCTCGTCTATTTCCACAACGCCGAGATCGCCGAGACATTCACGACCGGCCCCGACGGCATCGCCGCAATAGACATCGACCCGACGATCGTCGGGTCGGTCACGATGACGATCACCGGCCCCGGCATGCTTCCGTACTCCGAGTCGCTCACGATCGCGGACGTGCCATCGGACACGACGCCGCCGACGGACGTAGAGACCCTCACGGCCGCCGACCCGTTCGACCTCGGCAGCGAGATCCAGCTTGACTGGACCGGCTACGCGGCGCCATCCGATTTCGCCGCGTACTGCGTCTATCGAGGTACTGAGTCGTTCAGCGACATCTCCGGACGCTCCCCTGTCGCGACCGGCTTCCTGTCCGCGGGAGAGACGACGTGGAGCGACGCGTCGGTCGTCGACACGCAGCCGTACTACTACGCGGTCGTTGCGGTCGACCTCTGGGGCAACGTCGACGAGACAGTGACCTCGGTCGGCCCGATCGCTTCCAGCGTCAATGCGCGTATCCTCCTATGGGACGCCGACGACGGCGACCTGCCCTTCGACGGAATCAACGACGCGTACGCCGTCGACGACGGTACTGAGGTCGCATGGCTGCAGGCGCTCGATTCGATCGGCGAACTCTACAAGTACAGTGTGACGATCCCGACGGACCTCTCGCCGTACGACCTCATCATCTATCTTGGTGGTGTCGTGAACTTCGGCGGGCTGAACGTCCAGATGACCGAGGACGAGGCGGCTGCTCTGCTTTCATTCACGGACGCGGGCGGGAGCCTCTACATCGAGGAACCGAACTTCGGCGGTCAGTACAGCGAGAGCGGCAGCGCATCACAGCTGGACCTCTGGGAGCGGTTCCACTGTACGTACGCGATGGGTAACGCGAAGGCGACGGGCAACGTCCAGACGCTGACCGGCCAGTCCGGAGTGGTCACCAGCGGGATGATCTATTCGTACGACTACCAGGCCGACCCGGATCAGTTCGTCGGCAGGGTCGGCCCGAATGGCGACCCCGGCTCTGAACTCCTCTGGTCGGACCAGGGCGCCGAGACACGCGGCGCCGTCTACACGGATGCAGCCAACGGGGCGAAGCGCTACATGGTGCCGGTATTGCTGGGCGCGATGACCGGTTCAGGATACCCGTCGACGCACCTCGAGTACGTCACGAGATTCCTTGACGACCTCTCCCTCATCGGGACGACGGGCGTCGGTGACGACGTCGGTGTGATCGCTCACCGGCTGGACCAGAACAGCCCGAACCCGTTCAACCCGACGACGACAGTGCAGTACTTCGTCGGATCAGGCGATGCACCGACCCGCCTTGCCGTCTATGACGTGCGGGGGCGCCTCGTGGCAACGCTGGTCGACGGCCCGTCGGACGCGGGTCAGCACACGGTCGTGTGGGACGGGACGGATTCCCGTGGCCGCCAGGTCTCATCCGGCATCTACTTCCTCCGGGCCGAGATCGCTGGCTGGACGGACGCCCGCAAGATGGTGCTTCTGAAGTAGACCGCCAGCCCGATACGGCGAGCGCGTCAGGGACAAAGTTCCTTGACGCGCTCGCATTATTGTGATAACATAGCATCGATAACTGATACTCCACAGATTGCCGCACACTGGGCGAAACGCATCGCAGGAGAGACATCACGCTCCACACTGCTACTGCTCTGGGCGAATCGAGTCGATAAGCACAAGACGCGTAACGCGCGGGGTGTCCGGATGGCCGGACCCGGCAGTGGTTGGTGTGTGGATGCTCGCCCACCGAACGCAGCACGATGAACCGGGACCGGGTGCCAGACAACGCCTCGGTCCCGTTTGTGTCTCTGTGTCCGAATCGCTGGAGCGGTCTGTCGAAGTCGGGAGACTGGATGGAACGAGGGAGCAGAGCTCACTCAAGTGCCGAGCAACCGAAGAAGGAGGACGTGATGACCTTGAGATCCGCGCTGACCTGGCTCGCCGTCGGGTTCATGACGATTGCCGCCGTTGCGGCCGTCGCGGCCGATCCGACGATCGATGTTGCTGTCGACCTGTCTGAGATCGAGTTCATGGCCGAAGGACGTCTCGTAACGCCGATCATCGACGGGTACCGCTCGCTCGCCGAGGAGGGCGCCCCGAGCATTCCCGCTCGTGTTGTCCACTTCGTGATTCCGGCCGACATGAACGTCGCGGACGTCATCGTCTCGTACACCGATGAGGAGACACTGCCCGGGACATACCGGATCGCTCCGATGCAGCCGGAGCTTCCGATCGGAGAAGAGAGAGCTCCGGTCGATGCTTCGAAGGAGATCTACGAGAGCGACGCGGTCTACCCGCAGGAAAGGGCCGTCTATCTCGGTGACGGCTACCTTGGCGGATACCACATCGTGACGGTGGCCCTCCACCCCCTCCGCTATCATCCCGAGAGCGGACGTCTGGTCATCTCGAACGGCCTCGAGGCGAGGCTCGAACTCGCACCCTCGGCCGATCGTTCGGCTCCGCGCTATCGCATGACAGCGGATGCAGCCGAGACCTACCGCAGAGTCGTGAGCGGCATGGTCGAGAACCCCGAGGACATCGCGGCCTGCGCGAAGCAGGGCGTCGACGTCGTCAGCGGGAATTCGCCCGGCGGATTCGTCCCGCGCTACTCCCCCTCGCTGGAGGGCAGCCTGGTCGAGTACGTCATCATCACGAACGAGGAGTACGAATCCTACTTCCAGCAGATCGCGGACTGGAAGACGAAGAAGGGCATCCCGGCAGTGGTCCGCACGGTCTCGTGGATCAACGCGAACTACTCCGGTGGCGCTGATACGGCTGAGCGCATCCGTCTGTTCATCCGGGACGCGTTCGCCTCTTGGGGCACGACATACGTGCTCCTCGGCGGAGACACCGGCGTCATCCCGCCTCGCTACGCCGTGTCAGCCTACTACGGCGGCTGGGAGATCTCGACCGACCTCTACTACAGCGACCTCGACGGCAACTGGAACGGCGACGGCGACAGCGTGTTCGGGGAGGGCTACAGCGGTCCGAGCGCTGTGGGCGACAGCCTCGACCTCTACCCGGACGTCTTCGTAGGCCGCGCGCCGGTCGCGACGATCATCGAAGCCGAGACGTTCGTCAACAAGACCTTCGAGTACATCACAAGCCCCAACCCGGTCTTCGCCGAGCGGAACCTCTACCTCGCTGAGGTGCTCTTCCCGTACGACTGGGAAGACGGAATGCTCATCAGCACCGACGGCGCCGAGGACGTGGTGGAGCCCGTGCTGTCGCTCGTTCCTCCCAACATCCACAACGCGCTGCTCTACCAGAACTACGATCCGTTCCCGCAGTCGTGGCCACTGAACCGCGTGGCAGCGATCGACTCGATGGACCTCGGCTACAACATCGTGTCGCACGTCGGCCACGGCAACAAGGACATCATGCGCTGCAGCCGCTTAAACTATGTCACGCTGCAAGACGTCGACGCCCTTGTCAACGGACAGACCAAGGCCGGCTACTTCTGGATGCTCAACTGCACATCGACGGCGATCGAGTACGACTGCATCGCCGAGCACCTGATGAACAACCCCAACGGCGGCGCCTCATCGCTGTTCGGGCCGACGCGGTTCTGCTTCCCGACGACTGCCAAGGACTACTACTACTCGTGGTTCGACTACCTCTACGTACAAGGCACGCAGCGTGCCGGAGTCGTCAGCGCGGCGTGCAAGACCCCGTACGTGGCGGAGTCCGGATACGACAACACTGACCGCTGGACCCAGATGAGCCACACGTATCTCGGCGACCCCGAGATGCGGCTCTGGACGGCGCGCCCCAAGAACCTGACGGTCGTCCACGCCAGCACCAAACCTCTCGGGGACGTCAGCCTGAGCGTTTCGGTCTCGAATCCGGCAGCAGTGGACAGCGCCCTTGTCTGCGTCATGAAGGGCACCGAAGTCTACGCCCGCGGCTACACGAACGCCTCCGGCCAGCTGGTCCTCTCGTTCACACCTGAGACGACAGGCCAGATGACGATCACGGTCACGGCCGCGAACCATCTGCCCTACGAAGACACGATCGCGATTACGTCGACCGCCGGCGCTCACGTATCGTTCGGCTCCGTTACGATCGACGACGACGCCCTCGGACTGAGTGACGGCAACGCCAACGGCGTGGCTGAGGCCGGCGAAACGATTCAGCTCAGCATGCTCGTCCGGAACGCCGGCCAGTCGGCCGCGACGGGAGTGACGGCGACGCTCGTCTCGGTTGATCCGCTCCTCTCGCTCGTGGACGACACCGAGTACCTCGGTGATCTGAACGCCACGAGTCAGGCACAGTTCGACTCGATCTTCGCGGTTCAGCTCTCGAACGACTGCGTCGACGAGTATGAAACCGTGCTCGAGGTTCAGTTCGAGGACACCGTCACGAGAACGACGTGGACCGACGACTACACACTCCGCGTGCTTCGTCCGCTGCCGCGGATGCAGTTCACGGAATCAACGGATGACGGGAACGGCGACGGCATTCCTCACCCGGGTGAGACCGTCACGTTCACCGTCCAGCTGCTCAACGAGGGCAACGGCGATGCGGATGTTCTGACCGGCGTACTCAGGTACCCGAACGCAGAGGTGACGCTCGTCGACAGCACAGAGACCTGGGGCGACATCTCCGCAGGCGCGGCTGCCGACGGAACCGACGGCTTCCAGTTCTCGGTCGTGAGCACCGCCACTCAGCATCTGCGCCTCGCACTCGCGGACGAGGACGGCAAGGAGTGGACGATCCTCTTCGACCTCGTGCCGCCCGACCAGCCGCTCAACCTCGACGGAAACGTCAGGTCGACGACGATCTTCCTCACGTGGGATCCCGTGGCCCAGGAGGATCTCTGGGGCTACAACGTGTACCGTGCTGAAGCCCTCACGGGGCCCTACGGCCAGGTCAATGCCGGCGTGGTCGAACTCATCTCCTACTACGAGGACGCGGGGCTCGAGGAGAACCAGCGTTATTTCTACAGGGTGGCTGCGATCGACTCCTCGGCGAACGAGGGAGATCACTCGACGGCGCTCGAGATCAGCACGAACCCGCCGTCGCAGAGTGGGTGGCCCCTCATGGGCGGCGAACTCATCTACAACACGCCCGTCATCTGGGACATCGACCTCGATGGTGACCTTGAACTTCTCGTGGGGTCGGGCCACATCCACTGCTGGCACGACGACGGCGTCGAGTACCGCGACGGTGACGGCGACCCGCGTACGAGCGGCGTGTATGAGGTCGACGGCGTGGGCGGATACCGCGCGTCGATCGCGGTCGGCGAGCTCGACGGTGACGCCTACCCCGAGATCGTTGCGGCGGCCTGGGGCAATGTCGGCAGCGGCACGGATGAGTATGAGATCTACGCCTGGAATGCGGAGGACGCGAGCGTTCTCCCCGGCTGGCCGGTGACAACGAGCAAGTTCTGCTGGGCGACACCCGCGCTCGGCGATCTCGACCACGACGGCCTCGACGAGATCGTCATCCCCTGCGCGAACGGAAATCTCTACGTATGGAAGGGCGACGGGACGGAGCTCATCGACGGCGATGCTAATCCGCTCACCGACGGCGTGTTCACGTATCTCGGGGATTCGTGGGCCTACGCCTCGGCGTGCCTGGCCGATCTCGACGATGATCACGAGCTCGAGATCATCGTCCCGTCTCGCTCAGACAGCATCTATGTGTTCAATCCTGACGGCACGCGTGTTCCGGGGTGGCCGGTCGGTCTCAGGGACAACGTTCTGAGCTCGCCATGCGTCGCGGATCTGGACGGGGACGGCGATCTTGAGGTCATCGCGACCTCCGCGATCGACTCGCTCTGGGTGTTCGACCACAATGGACTGAAGACGACCGGTTGGCCGAAGTTCGTGGATATGGGAGGAGACTTCCCGCCGTCGCCCACCGTGGCAGACATCACGGGCAATGGGCAGATGGAGATCATCCAGGTCGACATCAACGGCCAGATCAGTGTCTACACGTGGTACGGGACGCTGATCTCGGGCTGGCCGCAGTTCATGGACAGCGGATGCCATTCGAGTCCGGCGGTCGGCAACATCGACCGCGACTCGGGCTGGGAGATCGTGATCGGCTCGAACAACGGCAAGGTCTATGCGTTCGATTCGGACGGCGATGTCCTCCCGGGGTGGCCGATCCAGACCGATGCGGAGGTCTACTGCACACCGACGCTCACCGATTTCGATCAGGACGGGGACATCGAGGTGGTCGTGTCGAGCTTCGACGCGATGGTCTACGTCTGGGACGTCGAGGGCGAGTATGACGACGGCGACGGAGTCCAGTGGGAGACGTTCCGCTGCAATTTCCACCGCAACGGGCTCGTGGGCTACGAGGAGCCGGTCGGGGTCGCCGAGGACGCGCCGGTCAACGTGACCCTCGCGACGCTCGAACAGAACTTCCCCAACCCGTTCAACCCGACCACGACGATCGCGTTCTCGGTCCGCTCTGCCGGGGCGAGGATCGAACTCGGCGTGTACAACATTGCAGGTGAGCTGGTCCGCACACTGACCGACGGCGACGTCCCTGGTGGACAGCACACGATCATCTGGAACGGGCGCGACGACGGCGGCCGCCAGGTCTCCTCCGGTGTCTACTTCGTGAGACTCGAGTGTGACGGTCAGGCTGAGACACGGAAGATCGCGCTTCTGAAGTAGTGAATCCCGGAGTGACTGCTGAGCAGGGCCGGGATTGTATTCGAGAAACAGAACGGGCCGGGCTCTTCGGAGCCCGGCCCGTATTTCGTTCGTCGTGCGGTCGTCCGGCGAAGCGAACCTGCCGTCGTAGGGTCGTTCGGCCAGGCGAGCTCGCGGTCGCGCTTCCCCGATCCCCGCGGACCGCCTAGTCCTCGAGTTCGGCCCAGCGAGAGTAGAGTTCCTCGACCCGGTCCTGGAGTTGACGCTGCTCGGTCACGAGAGCCTTCGCCCTTTCTCCATCGGAGTAGACGGTCGGGTCGACGAGAATGAGTTCGAGTTCCTCCAACCGCTTCTCGCCCGCCTCGATCTCCTCAAGCGTCTGCTGCCGCTCATCGCGGCGCGACGTTTTAGGACCGGAGCGCTTCTGACGTTCGCGCGCCTCCTGCCGCTTCTGCTCCTTCGACTTGGGCCCGCTGGCCTTCGTCTTCGCACGTGCTCCCGCCTCTGCCTTCGGCTTCTGCGCCGCGGCGGCCGTTCTCGCGCTCTTCGAGCGGCCCTGCGCGACCTCGGCGGTCTCCGCCGCCTCGCGCTCCTTCGCCCAGAGGTAGTCGTTGTACGTGCCGTGGTAGGCACGCAGGCGGCCCCCCCTGACCTCCAGGACCTTCGTCGCGATGGCGTTCATGAAGGCTCGGTCGTGCGAGACGAAACAGATCGTCCCCGTGTACGTCGAGAGGGCGCCCTCGAGCACCTCCCGCGACGCCACGTCCAGATGGTTCGTCGGCTCGTCGAGAAGTAGCAGATTCGCCGGCCTTAAGAGCATCTTCGCGAATCCGAGCCTGCTCTTCTCCCCGCCCGAGAGAACACGAACCTTCTTCTCGATGTCGCTCCCGCGGAAGAGGAAGGCGCCGAGCATCGTGCGGAGGCGCGGGCGCATCGCGTCGGAAGCGACCGTCTCGAGTTCGCCCAGCACGGTGTTCTCCATGTTCAGATCCTTGGCCGGGTCCTGGGTGAAATACTGGATAGACACGTTGTGTCCCAGTTTTCGCTCGCCGGCGAGGACCGGCAGCTTTCCGGCGATTATCTTCATGAGCGTGGACTTGCCGGCCCCGTTGAGACCGACGAGAGCAAGCCGCTCGCCACGGAGAATCTCGAAGTCGATACCGTCGAAGATGACGCGAGACCCGTACGCCTGCCGCACGCCGCGCAGCGAGATGGTAACGGCGCCTCCACGTTCGGGCTGCGGAAAATCGAAGTGGATTCCTTTCTGCTCCGTCGGCACCTCGGTCAGCGTTATCCGCTCCATCATCTTCCGGCGGCTCCGCACGAGGTTCGCCTTCTTCTTGTCACCCTTCCACTTGTAGACGAACGTCTGCAGATGCGCGATGCGCCTCTCCTCCTGCTTCCGCGTGGCGGCAAGAACGTCCCGCTGTTTCCCGCGCTGCTCGAGGAACGTGGTGTAACCGCCCGTGTAGTCGATGATGCCGTTCGGGTTCAGATCGCTGATGCGGGTCACAACGCGGTCGAGGAATGAACGGTCATGAGACACGAGGACGACCGCTCCCGGGTAGGTCGTGAGATACTCCTCGAGCCAGATGATCGACTCGAGATCGAGATGATTCGTGGGCTCGTCGAGCAGGAGAACCGTCGGCTGTTCGAGCAACAGCTTCGCGAGCGCGATGCGCATCTGCCAACCACCGCTGAACTCGTTGGTCAAGCGATGCTGGTCCTCGTTGCTGAAGCCGAGTCCCGCCAGGACTTCGAGAGCGCGCGTCTCGAGCACGAACCCGTCCTCAGCCTCGAAGCGATGCTGCACATCGCTGTACTCGGCCATCACGCGTTCGCGCTCAGCGACGGACTCGCTCGTCTCGCACAGACCGAGTTCGCTCATCCGATGCTCGAGATCCCGCATCCGGTCTTCCATCTCGAGGACGTGCCCGAACACGGAGAGAACCTCATCGAGGAGTGTCCTTCCGGACATCGTCAGCGCTTCCTGCGGCAGATAGCCGAAGGTCGTGCCCTTCGAGGCGGTGACGCGTCCGTCGTCCAGACCGATCTCGTTCCTGATGAGCCTCAGGAGCGTGGTCTTGCCCGACCCGTTCGGTCCGACCAGACCCACGCGGTCACGGTCGCCGACGCGCCAGTCCAGCCCCTTGAAGAGCGGAAGGCCGCCAAATGAGATACTGACGTTCTCAAGAAGAACCATTGGAGACAACTCCGGATAAGACAGCCTGTCCGGCACTGACCCCGTGCCGGACCTCCTATCAGTATACCTGCAGGACCGCGATCGGCCAACCTCCACGCCGGGAAACGGCCAAACACCGGCCGGTGTGGCGGAACGTCGCCCGCCCGGGCCCGGATGGGGCGTTTCACCCGCCCGCTTCGACGACTCACGGATTCCGGGACGCGTCCCGGGCGGCATCGATGGTTAAATGAAACCGTGGTTACCTTGTGTGTGTCAAAGTACACGAGTTCTCAAGAGCGCCCGCAGCGCGGGCATCAGACGCGGCGCCATGCTGCGGACGTTTCCTTGGAGGATGCCATGAAGAAGCGGATACTGTGGATTGCGGGAGCGGCGGTCATAGTCATCGTCGTCCTGGTCGTCGTCCTCGGCGGACGGAACGGCGGGCAGGTCTCGGCCGAGACCGGAGCCGAGGCGGGAGGCGCCGTCCGCGGGGCGACCGCTGCCGCGGAGATCGGTGACGTCTCCGTCATCCTGACTGAGATCGGCGAGATCCAGCCCGAGTCGATGGTGCTGGTGAAATCCAAGATCAGCGGCAAGGTCATGAGGCTTCACGTCGAAGAGGGGCAGTACATCACGCGCGGCACTTTGGTCGCAACCATCGAACCCGACATGGCTCAGGCGCGAACCGTGGCTACGCTCAAGAGCAGTTACGGGAGGGCGCGCGTCAACCTCGAGAGGGCGCGTCAGGACTACGAGCGCGACCTCTCGCTTCACGAGGCCGGACACGTATCCGACGAAGAGCTCCGGCTCTCGAAGGACGACCACGACATAGCCCGCGTCGACTACCAGTCGGCGCTCGAGCAGATGCGGCTCGCCGAGGAGGACGGCGTCTCGATGGACCTCGACGCCGAGTCCGAAGATATCCTCGACGTCCTCGCTCCCGCCACGGGCACCATCATCGACATCAGTATTGAGGAAGGCGAGATCGTCACATCGGGAGCGGTGTCATACACGAACGGCACGACGCTCATGATCATCGCCGACCTGTCAGTCATGCAGATCGCGGCCGGAGTCAACGAGGTTGACGTCGGCAAGATCAGAAACGGTCAGGACGTCGTCATCGACGTTGACGCCTATCCGGCGACGGCCTTCCACGGCGTCATCAGCCACATCTCCCCCGCCGCCCGAAGCGAGCAGGGTGTGAAGATCTTCGACGTGGAGATCACCATCACCGACAACGATCCCAGGCTCAAGCCCGGCATGACCGCCAACATCGAGATCCAGGGTGACCATGCGGAGGGCTGTGTGACGATCCCGATCGAGGGAGCATTCCGGAAGAACGGCGGCTACGTCGCGTACGTGTTCGACGGAAGCGAGAACGAGCCGGTCGAGCGTGAGATCGTGGTCGGCATCAGCAACATCTCGACGACACAGATCGTCTCCGGTATCGAGGAAGGCGACGAGGTCGCTCTCTACGATCCGCGACTCGCCGAGACGGAGATGTCCGACGATGACCTCAGACGCCAGAGGATGGCGGCGCACGCCGGGAGGTAGAGCATGTTGATCGCCGTCAGCCAGTTGACGCGGAGCTACGACCTCGGCGCAACGAAGGTCCACGCCCTCCGGGGAGTCGACCTCGCGGTCGAGGAAGGCGAATACATCGCCATCATGGGGCCGTCGGGCTCAGGCAAGTCCACGCTCATGCACATCCTCGGCTGTCTCGACACACCGTCGACCGGCCGCTACGTTCTCAGTGGCGAAGAGGTGAGCAAACTCACGGGACGCGATCTGGCCCGCGTGAGGAATCGCCGCATCGGGTTCGTGTTCCAGAATTTCAATCTCCTCCCACGCATCGACCTCGTCGCGAACGTCGCGCTGCCGCTGGTCTATCACGGCTCGATGTCCAAAGCGGAGCGGATCAGGAAAGCAAGCGAACAGCTCGATAGCCTGGGGCTCGGCCACAGACTCAAACACAAGCCCAACGAGCTCTCCGGCGGCGAGCGCCAGCGCGCCGCGATCGCGAGAGCGCTCATCAACAGGCCGGACATTCTGCTCGCCGACGAACCGACCGGCAACCTCGACTCACAGACAGGACGCGAGATCATGGACATCCTCGACGGCCTGTCCGCCGAGGGGAAGACGGTCTGTCTCGTCACGCACGATGCGAACGTCGCGGCTCACGCGAGGCGCACGGTTCATATGCAGGACGGCGCGATCGCCAGAGAGGACTTCTCTTGAACCTGGTCGAGAGCGTAGGCGCCGGTCTCCGCGATATGGGCGCGAACAAGGGCCGCGCCGTCATCACGATGATCGGCATCGTGCTCGGCGTCGCGTCGGTTGTCGCCGTGCTCTCGCTCATGCAGGGCGGCCAGGCACAAACCGAGGCGTACTTCGAGGAACTCGGCGGTCTCAGGGAAGTCCGCATCACGAACCAGCGGACGAACCGCGTATTCATGACCGCGGCGGAGAGGGCGTCCGAACGCCTCACCTACCGGGACGCGCAGGCTATCCGATTCGAATGCCCTTCCGTGAGCTACGTCGACCCCGAGATATCGCGCTACTTCACGGTGAGTCACGGAGCCACATCGTTCCAGATGCGCGTACTCGGCACGACCGCGGACTATGTCTTCGCCGACGACATGCCGGTCGCCGAGGGACGATTCATCACGGACCGCGACCTCGACACGTATGCGAACGTCATCATGATGGGACCGACGTACAAGGAGGATCTCTTTGGCGATGGAGACGCCATCGGCGAGACGGTCCTCGTTGAGGGCATCCCCTTCACGGTAGTCGGCATCATGGAGAAGAAGGAGTTCTACTTCCGTGGCGGGGGCGGCGAGCGGAATGTGCTCGAGTGGTTCAACCGCGGGCACTACATCCCCATCACGACGATGATAAAGCGCTTCACCGTGAGCGACGAGCTCGGCGGACTCGAGATCTCCGCAAAGACGGTCGAACTCGTCCCGACGCTTATGGATGAAACGAGAACCGTTCTGACACGCCGGCACGGCGTGGAGGACTTTGACCTCGAATCGAAATCCGAGCAGGTCCAGCAGCAGGCGGAGCAGGAGGCGTTTTTCAACATCATCTTCTGGGTGGTCGCCTTCATCTCCCTGTTCGTGGGCGGCGTTGTTATCGCCAACATCATGCTCTCGTCGATCACCGAACGGATCCGCGAGATCGGCGTCAGAAAGGCGATCGGCGCGAGCTCACGAGACGTCTTCATCGAGTTTCTCGTCGAGGCGCTCGTCATCACGTCCGTCGGGGGCGCGATCGGGCTCGCGGTCGGCTACGGCCTTGTGAAGGTCATGGAGAATGCGCTCATCATGCCGATGGCGTTCTCGCCACCGATCCTCATCATCGCGTTCATGACATCGGTGGCCGTCGGTATCGTGTTCGGCATGTTCCCGGCGCTCCGCGCCGCGCGGCTCGACCCCGTCGAGGCGCTCAGATACGAATAGCACGGAGGCATCAGTGAACTTCCTCGAGAGCGTGGCAAGCGGACTGGCTTCTATCTGGTCGAACAAGATGCGGTCGGCCCTCACCCTCGTCGGCATCGTCGTCGGTGTCGCCGCCGTGATCTCGATGTTCTCGTTCGTCGGGGGCATCGTGACGCGGATCAAAGAGGATTTCGAGAAGCTCGGGTTCGACAACACGTTCTTCGTGAGCAATACGCACGTGCTGAACCCGGAAGGCCGCGCAAGTCTCAAGGCGTCGAAGGGACTGATGCTCCACGAGATGGACATTCTTGAGGCCGAGGTCCCCGAGATTCGCGGCATCACACCGGTCGTCGCCTACTACGGAGTGGTCCGGGGCGGAAGCGAGGCGATTCGCGGCGAGGTCTTCGGCATCACCCCTGACGGGTTCATCCTCTTTGAACTCAACCTCGGTGAGGGGCGCTACGTCAGCGACATGGACATCGCGAACCATGCGCGCGTCTGCGTGCTGGGCGAACTCATCAAGCAGGATCTCTTCGGTGAGGCCAGCGCCGTCGGCCGGCACGTGCTCATCGGGAACATCCGCTTCGAGGTCGTCGGTGTGCTCGCGATGAAGGAGTTCAGCCAGATGTTCGGCAACTCCGGTCAGGAAGAAGAGCACCGCCGCATATACACGCCTACGACGACCATGACGCACTACATCGCCGGGACCAAGCAGATAGACACGTTCGCCGTGAAGCTCTACAAGGGCTCCGACATCACGGCGGCATACGACCAGATCCACGCCACGCTGCTGCGAGAGCACCGCGGCATCGAGGACTTCCAGATAGAGAACATCGCCGAACAGCTCGCGCAGGCCGAGCAGCAGATGGACGAGATGTCGGCGCAGTGGACCATGATCCTCGGAAGCATCGCGACGGTATCGCTTCTGGTCGGCGGGATCGGACTCCTGTCGGTCCTCATCATCTCGGTCATCGAGAGACTCCGCGAGATCGGTATCAGGAAA
>CAZNHF010000002.1:0-36927 GCA_964572375.1 uncultured bacterium
GCGCGAGCACGCCGATCTCCACCGCATACTCCCGCTCGACGCGGGTGACGTTGATGTACCAGTTGCGTGCACCGTGTGCGATTTCTATGTCTTCGTAGCCCGCGGGGCTATCGATATCGGTTCCAGTTACGTCGTAGACGCGAAGGATGAACCGGCTCGTCTCGAACTCTTGCTCGCCGAGCACGTCGGACAGCTCGCGGCCGATCTCAGGGGCGAGTTCCCAGTACGAGTAGAGCCAGTACGGGTCGCGCACCATCAGCTTGACGATGTTCTCTCCGTAGCTCTCCGGATACGTGAAGTGCGCGTCGAGCTCGGGCGACTTCTCCACGCCGAGGTAGTACTTCGCGGCCGTGACGCGCTGCTGCGTGCCGTTGGCCTGCGTCAGAGAGAACGCGCGGATCGTCCGCGGCGAGAGCGCCGGCACTTCGGGGGTGACGGCCTGCTTCCTGGACGGCTTCTTCTTCGCCGCCGCCTTCGGTGCGACCGACGACTTTGCAACTTTCGCCTTTGCAGCCTTCACCTTTGGCGTGGCCTTGACCTTCGCCTTCGGCGCTGCGCTCGTCTTCTTCTTCGGCGCCGCCTTTGGCGCGGCCTTCGCGACCGACTTGCTCACGACCTTCTTCTTCCGCGCCGGTGTGGTCGAGCGCACGAGAAGATCGACGAGTTCACCCTTCTTCATGGAGGAGTACCCCACGAGTCCAAGAGATCTCGCCTCAGCCTTGAGCTCAGCGATGGTCCGTCCTGTGAGATCTGTCTTCTTCATTGTCTCCCTGCACGCTTCGGTGCCCGGGGCGCACCAGCGCAGTCGCCGGACACAGTTACCCCGTCGCTGTAGTATGTTCTCCGGAAACCGCCGTGTCAACCGTGCCGTGGGGATTCATGGAGAACTGACATTCGGGGGCGGCGACGATCGGTCAGGCTCCAGACGGAGCCGGGCGAGAACGAAGCCGCACGGCGCTTCCAGGGACTCTCGGAGGGATGCACAGGATTTGCTACTCGTCCCGTTCGAGGTCGGGTCAGCGGTACATCGCCTTGATCGTACCCCAACTGGTTGACTCAACGGGCGTCGCTCCGCCGTTCAAGAAGAGGAGGTTCTCATACCCCAAGCCTACTGAGAAGATGATGTCTGGGTCACCGTCTCCATCCACATCGAAGAGTTCAACCCCCCAAGCTCCGTCGATGCGCAGCTCCACTCCGGCGAGCAAGTCAGCATTGGCCACGAACTCGAACACCTGCGCTGATCCGATGTTCTCGAAGCACTCGGGTGCCGTATCGACAGTCACCCGCACGATGTCCAGATCACCATCGCCGTCGAGATCGCCGAGGGCCACGCTCGGGATGGACCCATTGACATACGGAATCTCGTCAATATCCGAGTACCCCTCGAACTCCGGTGCGGTCGATGATCCCGTGTTGGGCGTGTACCGAATCCGCCCCCAGCCATCACAGACGAGGAGGTCCAAGTCCCCGTCGGCGTCCATGTCGGCAAGCTCAGGGATCTTCTCATACGTCCCGATATCGATGGCCTGGAAGACCGTCAGATCCTCTTCCCACTGCGGCATCGTGGGCGTACCGGTGTTCCAGTAGAACCTCTGGAATGTCTCGTAGTAGCAGCCCATCACAAGATCCAGGTCCCCGTCGGCATCGAGGTCGCCGAAGTCGCCACCGCGATTGCTGCAGTAGGTAACCTCACCGAACTGAGAGGAGTCGAGCTGCCAGAGAGGCTCGGTGGCACTACCGATGTTCCAGAACTGCTCGATCTGCTCCTCGATCCCCACGATCGAGATGTCGCAATCTCCATCAGCATCCAAGTCCGCGGCGGCCATTCTGCTGCCGCAGCCTTGTGGCGCCAGTTCGTGCGCGGGGGTCCAGTAGATGGTCCCCGCGCAGACGACGGGAACCGCCGTGAGAACCGCACAAACTAGCCCAGCTGCAATCGCTGTCATGTTCATCTTGTCCCTCCTCATTCTGGAGGAATCACTAGGCTGCTCCGCTCGCTTTGCGGCAGCACTCTATCGAAGTCCGCCAGCATCCGACTCCGCCAGCACAGCCTGCGGCGTGTACCATATCGTCAGCCGTGCCGCCCTCCACGTACCGCCTCCGGCAAGCGACGGCCGGATCACGGCTTCCTCTCCCACCGAGGGAACGAGGACAAATCCTCGATTGGTGGTTGAGTCATTGGCCCATGTCGCGACCATCTCGGTCACATCCAGGCGAACCAGCGACGAGTCGCCGGCGGCCACACCCCACATCGCGTGAAGACCGCGGTCGAAGGGCTCCTCGCCGCTCCCATCAAGCCCGGTCCAGTCAACGAGGCCTGCCTCCCAGTCCTCCGTCACGAAGTACGCGTTGAGGGTCAGACCTCCAACCTCGGAGTCACACTCAACGTCCGCCGAGAACTCAGCCACGGCCAGCTCGATCCCTGCCTCAGCAAGATACTCCGGCAGGTCGAACCGCACCAAGTGCCGGGAGGGTGACTCCGCACCGTCATCAATCACCATCGCCGTGGCTCCCGCCTCGATCTCCACCCTCGCGGCGTAGCTTGAACCCGCCACGCAGGCCAGCAGGACGAGGGCCACGATGGAGACTGTGTAGCACCGACCGTACCATCCGTTCATCAAGGGCCCTCCTACTTCAAGAGTATCACTTTCTTGACCGATGTAGAACCCTGCGATATCAGACGGCAGAAGTACACGCCTGAGGCGACCTGCTGCCGGTCGTCACCACGGCCATCCCAGATGACATCGTGCCAGCCTAGCTCCATATCTGCGTCCACGAGCGTCCGTACACACCGGCCCGCCACATCATAGACCGACAGGGTGACATGCTGCTGAGCAGGGAGCCCGAATCGGAGCGAGGTCGTCGGATTGAACGGGTTCGGAGCGTTCTGGATGAGACAGAAGGGGATGATGTCAAGGTGCTCCTGCTCCGCGCCTTCTCCTCTGCTCGTCGGGTCGCAGGTGTCAGCCACGAGGAATGGATGCCAGTCCACGAGACCCATGAACGAGCCGACGCTCGGGTTCGCGGTACCCCACCAGTTCGCCTCCGCCATGACAGTCGTCAGGCAGTACGGGTCGGCTCTCACACCGTAGCGGAGCCACGTCCCGTCCACACAGTTGTAGCCGCCGTCGCCCATCGTGATCCCGAGGTTCGGAATCTCCGTCGCCGTGGCGTTCTCGATCCAGAACGCGTCCCGCACTCCGTCAATCACGTTGTTCCTCGGAATCGCTCTCGAGAGGTCAAAGTACATGCCTTTTGATGTCGGATGAAACTGCTCGACGAAAATCGTGTTCCCGGTGACGTTGACGTCACTGTGAAGCCCTTGATCCTCGCACGCAATGCCGCTGGTCCGGGCGTTCGTGATCGTGTTCCCGGAGATCTCCAGAGTGTTCAGCTTCCTATTGATGGTGCAGTCCAGCGAGATCCCGGAGAAGGGACCGCCGGATGCTGAAAACGGGAAACTGATCGTGTTGCCAGTGATGTCGGACTCGTAGTCGGACATCATGCGGATGCCGTAGCTTCCGCAGTCCGTGATCGTGTTCGAGTCGACCGTCGCATCGCACCAACCAAGGTAGAGCCCTGTCTCGGCATCCCTGATGTCGTTCCCTTGGATCAGGACATCCGCCGTGCCCTGCTGGCCGATGCACTTGATCCCGATGGCGTCGCACCCGGTAATCCTGCAATCCTGGACATGAATGCTGTCAGGCTGTTGAGCAGCGATACCGATGAAGGCATCTTCGATGATGCAGCCCACGAAGGAACTGTGGCTGCCGTAGATGGGTGTGATGCCGTACCAATCGCCCGGTGCCGGCGATGCGGCAGCAGACATGAAGCGAATGGGCGCAGTTGCGGTGTCACCGACCGCAGTGATATCGCCCTGGATGATGAGCTCGACGGCATCTGGATCGACGCCGATCCCCTGATCGTCGTCGGTCGCCACACGCACCGTGGTTCCCGACTGGATGAGCAAGCCGGAGGAGCCGTCTACGATCACGTCACCGCTGAGAATGTAGTCACCCCACCAGGAGATGGTGGAACCCGTCGGGTACGCGCCAGACACCGGCGTCTCGTACACGCCCGTGTGACGTTCGTCGTGCTGGAACATGCTCCAACGAGATGGTTCACCGGTGAGAGGAAGCTCCCCGAGATCTAGGCAATGGAGCATGCCCACTCCATCGGCAAGCCATATCTCCAAACTGCCATCATCGTCTGTGTCGCGTACGGCCGGCGTGCCAGTTGCCATCCCCCAGAACAGGAGAGGTCTCTCTATCTCATCGAATGGCTCTAACGTGAGCGTCGAGGCCTCGAATGTGAGAACCTCGAGATGTGATGTCGTTTCCGCCTCGGCATCGAGCATCTCCTTGCGACACGAAATGGCGATGATCTCCAGATTGCCGTCCCCATCCAAGTCGGCCATTACGGGCTGCGTTGTGAACCCGCGGTCCGTGACGAACGAGTCGACAATTGACCCTGCGGAATCGATAACGTAGAGAACGCCTGCGCAGTCCTCAAGCGACTCGAGCGCGCGATACGTGGTCACCACAACCTCCGGTTCGCCGTCCGCATCCACATCACCGACGGCGACGCCCGCCGGAGCCCCAGCGAGATCGTATTTCCAGCACTCGTACCCGTGAGAACTCACGCACATCACCGTGCCTGCGGCGAACAGGACCTCGATCCCCGTTGAGTCTTCGACAACATCGGCGGCAACAGGACTGCAGAAGAACTCGCCTACAGACTCCATAGACCAAAGCGTGGATCCGTCATCAGCAGCGTGCACCGAGATCGCCGAATCGTCGCCGCGCTGATATTGTGACGACCGATAAGAGGCGACAACCTCGCAACGGCCATCCCCCGTGATATCTACAGCGAGCGGCGCTCGCTCGAGAAACGACGCACTCACACTCGCTACCATGCAGGACACATCCCACACATCGCCGGTGCCGTCATGGTCAATGACTCGAACGCCATGCCGCGCCGGCAGGCCAGTTGTCTCCCACTCGACGATGATCTCCAGATCACCCAGACTATCTTCTTCGCCCATGTCAGCCAGAGTGGCTGCCCCGACCAACCCTGGTACTTGGCGCGGCGACCACCCGGCGACCGCGTCTCCGTCGAGGCCGAGAGCATCCACATACCCGGTTCGCGTAAACACGATATCCTGTTCGCCATCGACGTTCAAATCGGCGATGGCGACGGGCCCGAGCAGCGCGGCTCCCGAGGGAACTGTGTAGGCCCACAGGCTCTCGGCAGAGGAAGATGAGAATGCGGCGATGTGGCCGGGGATGCGCGTGCCAGATACAACGTCATCCAGTCCATCTCCATCGATATCCACGAACACCGGTGCAACGCCCTCGACCCCCCACATGTCTCTCGGAAACCCGTCCCTCTCGAAATAGACACAGACAGGGCGCTCCGCCTCGTTGTTAAGCTCGGATAGCTCGTCCTGCTCACCCTCGGGGTCGACGCGCACGCGAAGCTCGGTCCGGCCGATGTCCGATTGGCTGGGCGTCCACTGGACGCTGGCGGTCTCCGAAGACCAGTCGCTTGGCTGCACGTCATCCCATCCGAGCGTGTCCCACTCAGCATTCTCCGGATTCCAGAGCAAGAAGAGCACGTCGACCGGTGTACCCGGAATGTAGTTGCTCTCGTTGCGGACCTCAATAGCGATGGATGTCGATACGCCAAACGACGGAGATGCCGGACTTAGCTCGATGTCCCGATCACGAACGATGTAGTCGGGTGCACTGGAGTAGCCTTGGGTTCCCGTGTCTGTCAGGAACAGGTCGAGGGCAGGGTCTCCGAGAAGGTTGTACATCAGATCGTGACGATACTGGGCCTCCGAATCCGTCCGCAACGACTGGAACTTCAGTTTCGCAAATGTGATGAAGTCACCGGTCCTCGTACAGCCGTGCTGATAGATCGACTCCCACACGTACATTCCGATGTCGCCCCAAACATTCGAGCAATTCTCGCTCGAACCGAAGAAACCGACTGCGCCCGTCAGACCAGCCTCTTGGTGCATCAGAGCCTCGCCGAGGCAGTCCCAAGGGCTCGCAGGAACATCGCTCGTGTACACATCGTATGCCCCTGTCCGGCACGAGTAGTTCATCCAGAACGGGAGCTGCCCTCCGTTGTTTGTCAGCAGCGCGACATCTACCCGCTTGAAGGTGTCGCACTCGTGAGGGGCCCCGTGGGCGCACAGCTCAACCAGGTGCAGACCACCATTGATGCTGTCACGTTGTGCGGTCTGAACGCCCTGCTGCTTGATCAAGCACGTTACGCCGTCCTGCTCGACCGCATGAATCTCCGTCACAGCATGCCCGGATATCAGTGCCCGCGCCGAGTCGAATGCGGCGTATGCAGTGGCAACCTTGTTTGCGTCGGCGTCAGTGCAGAAGCCGGATGTCATGAGAATCCGATTTCTCCATTCATCCGTGGACGATGCGTCAACCTCGTAGCCGACGATCTTCTGAACCTCGCGGGCCAACTCTGTGACATCGCTGACACACAGACGACCGATCATGAGATCCGGATGCAGGTCATCGTCTCCATCAACACACGAGTACCACAGATCGTTCGTGGCCCAGTTGGACGCATTGACTTGTATCTCATGCGCGGGCAGCAAGCTGTCCGCGCCACCGTGGGCAGCGTCCCTGGCATCGCCGACAAGAAGCACGTACCCCAGCCTGCTGTCCTGCATGTGCTCCGCGCTCTCGGTCTCATAGAGCGACTGGATGAAGTGGCGAATCGCCACATCGCTAATCGTCGGTTGTCCGTAGTGATTCACGACAGTGGTGTCAGGCACGATGGCAACGTTGAACCCGTTGTATGTCGCCCGGTGCTCTGCCAAGCTCCCCAGGTAGGGCGACCCCATCAGTGAACCCTCGACGATCATGAGATAGTCCGTCAGACTGTCAGCGCAGGCTCCAACCGTGCGGCAGACACCCCATCTGCCCGGCCCGGCCGCCTCTCTCCAGCCAGCCGAACCAGCGCCATCGTATCCCAGTATCAGTGCCTCCGCGATCTCGCTGAACGGACCAAGGTTCTCAGACATCCCACCTGTTCCGCCAGTCAGCTCCAGCGTCACGACCATGGATGGATAGACACGAAGCTGTGATGTCGTCGGATCAGTCTGCATGGGGTAAGCACCCAGACGCACGACCCCTTGACCCCTGAAGCTCCCAACGTCACCAATGCTCGTGGATGGGCCCGGGCAGTAACCGCTGCGCGAGTAGGCCTGTCCGTCGTAGGCAAACTCGTAGTCGATATACTCCCAACCTTCTTCGGTGTACTTCACGACTGGTTCTTCCACCGGGTAGACGGTGCAATCGGTGAAGAGAAGAGAATCGAGCGCGACAGCGGAGACGCCAACCTCGCAACCGTTGGGGACGGCCACAAGCGTCCGCACAGCGGTGAGTGCAGGATGACCTATCTCGCCAAAGTCGAAGTAGCTGGGCAAGCTCAGACGCTTGAAGTTGATCGCGTCGTGTTCCACAGACTCCACGAGGACTCCGGGCGTGTCGATTCTCAGCACGACGCGGCTCGCCTCGGCCGAGATCAGCTGAATCGTCGGCGCGGTTGGGGCCAGGGTGCGCCCGTCAAAGGAGACCCACCCGTCGCTCAACTCCGCCGCCTCCGCGTGCGAACCAGCGAGAGACATGAGGAAAGACGCCAAGACGATCGGGAAAACACCACGACGGAGACACTCGATGGGAGAATCCGAACAGTGAGCGGAAGACACCATCATGATTGACCCCCTGTCGGCTGGACGGTCTTGGACAAGAGCATATTGATTACATATATAGGATAGACGATGCCCCCCCCCCTATGGTCAAGGGGAATCCAGCAATATGGCTGCGCGTCTTCCGTCTACAGCCTGGAAACACTCGATCGGCAATGAGGCAGTGCAGCTGTTCGGTACGGGGTGATTGTCCCCTTGCGGGTTGCGACGGCACTCCCACGATGTATCATTCATTGGGCTCCAGGTTCGTCCCCGCGATCGGCGACACCTCCCCCATGAACTCCTGAACCCACCCGTTCGTGAGGCCTGCCTCATCGTGGGCGCTGAAGGCGGCGTCCCACTCGGTCGCGGTGAGCCTGCGCCCGATGCGGGGATGCTCGCAGGCGCGATGCGTCGGGTAGTACTGGGACATGAGGCTTACGAACGTGTCTGCGCCAAGCTCCCGTGCGACGAACGCGAGACTCTCCCGGGTCCCGGAAACGCCGTCCGGCAGGACGAGGTGGCGCACGATGAGGCCTCCGATGGCGACGCCCGCTTCGTCCATCCTCAGAACCCCGACCTGGCGCCGCATCTCGCGGAGCGCCGCACGCGACACGGTCGCGTAGTCACCGGCATCCGAGAGTTCTGCGGCCACTGCGTCGTCAGCGTAGCGGACGTCGGCCAGGTAGACGTCGACCACGCCATCCAGAAGCGCCAGCGTATCCGGGGTCTCGTAGCTCGAGGTGTTCCAGACCAGAGGAACGCTCAAGCCCTCCCCGACCGCCGTTTCGAGAGCCAACAGAATAGCCGCGGTGTGGTGTGTGGGTGTGACGATGTTGATGTTGTGGCAGCCGGCGGTCTGAAGATCGAGCATCATCCCCGCCAGCTCGGCGACGGTCCGCTCGGCACCCTCGCCCCCCTGGCTGAACCGCGCGTTCTGACAGTAGACGCACGACAGCGTGCAGCCGCTCATGAAGATGGTACCCGAGCCGTGGGTGCCTGAGATCGGCGGCTCCTCACCCGTGTGCGCCATGTGGCTGTAAACGGTCGGCAGGTCGCCGGTGCGGCAGTACCCGCGTTCGCCGGCCATCCTGTCAGTCCCGCACGCGCGCGGGCAGAGCGTGCACGCGCGGAGACTCTCCGTCGCCCGCTCGGCGCGGCGCTTGAGCTCACCCGAGTGGGCGAGCTCGACGTATCCGGACATGGATTCCATCAGAACCTACAGAAGCTCCAGCACGACGCAGGTGAGATAGCGGGTCTCGGGGTGACCGAGGACGACGGGATGGTCCCGGCTCTGGCCGCGGACCTCGATGACCCTCGCGTGGCGGTCGGCCTCGCGCGCGGCCCCGACGAGCGCGTTCATGAACGCCTCCTGCTCCACTAGATGCGAACAGGTGCAGGTCACGAGGTAGCCGCCGGGAGCGACGACGTTCATCGCGAGTCGGTTGAGACCACGGTAGGCCTTGAGCGCCTCCCGGATCCGCTTGCGGTTCTTCGCGAACGCCGGCGGGTCGAGGATGACGAGCCCGAACTTCTTCGTCCCCCTGCCAATGGCGGCCAGCCGCTTGAACATGTCACCGTCGATGAACTGAGTGGAGTCAGTGAATCCGTTGAGCGCGGCGTTTCTCTCTGCAAGCCTGATCGCGGGCTTCGACGAATCAATGCCGGAGACCGAGGTCGCACCGGCCGAGGCGGCGGTCACCGACCATGCGCCCGTGTAGCAGCAGCAGTCGAGTACGTCACGCCCCTTAGCAAACTCGCGCGTCCGAAGCCGGTTCTCGCGCTGGTCGAGAAAGAACCCTGTCTTCTGTCCGTCGAGCACGTCGACGAGGAACTTCAGACCGTCCTGCTCAATTTCGACCGGATCATCCGCGTTTCCAAGAACGACGCGCTTCTCGATCGGCAGCCCCTCGAAGTGTCGCATGCGCGAGTCGTTCCGAAGGACGATCGTCTTCGGCTCCAGCAGCTCCTCGAGGAGAGCAAGAATGTCATCAAGACGCCGCTCGATCCCGGCGGTCAGCGACTGGACTGAGAGCGTGTCGCCGTAGCGATCGACGATGAGCCCGGGGAGCAGGTCGGACTCTCCATAGATGAGACGGCCGACGGTCTCCCCCGGATAGAGCCGCTCACGATACTGGAGCGCATGTCGGATGCGGCGACCGAGGAAGCTCTTCGTGAGCTCGAGCCGGCGGCGAGCAAGCAGGCGCACGGAGATGAGCGAGTTCGGGTTCATGTAGCCCGTGCCGATGACCCGCTTGGCCGCGTCGACGACGATGACACTGTCACCGGAGGTGACAGCTCCGTCCACCGAATCGATCTCGTTGCTGAAGACCCACAGGTGTCCCGAGCGCAGGCGCTTCTCTCCGCCCTTCTTCAGATAGACCGTTATCGCAGGCTCGTTCACTCGCTCCCTCCCCTTCGCCGGACCCGAAACCCCGAAAAACCCCTTAGAACCAGGCATGCGGTACGCGATATGCAACTACCAGGACGACAGTAACAGATACCACCCTGCGGAGGGGATAGCAACCGGGAACCGAGTCGGAAGCGCCAGAGAACAGGGGCTTTGCCGACGTCCCGGCATTGCCCTCCTTATGAACAGCCACACGACTTCCTGCCACAGGAGACGGAATATGCAGAAGACAGCGCTGATTGCCCTCATGATCCTCATCGTCATAGCCACCCCGCTCGCGGCGCGTGAATCGGTCATGAAGTTCGATCCCATGACAACGAATCGGCTCAACACATTCTCACTTGTCGACCGCGACCCGGGTGATCTCTGTGAGGTGTGCAACAACAGCTACTACTGGACCGTCGAGGGCTGGCTCGTCGGACACGAGTCGTACAGCAACTACTGTGACCCGACCGGCTGCCCGTGCTGCGACGCCGGGTGGAAGCCGATCAGCGTCACCATCTATCTTTACTGGGCGGAGGAGAACACGTGCCAGTTGACACTCTCGGCCGATATCGAGAGCGTCGATCTGAGCGATCCCGAGTGCCCGCGGCCGGGCGCGGTGATCGCCGCGTCAGGTCCGGTCGTCGTGGGACCTTTCAGCCCCGCCGGGCTCTGGGCCATCACGATACCGATCCCGATCGACTGCCCGATCATCGACGAGCCGTTCTTCGCATCGGTCTCGTTCGATGACAACTGCGAGGTCATGCCATCGCTCGTCACCGATGAGGGGCCGTGCGAGCCATGCTTGAGCTGGAACGATTGGGGAACCGGGCACCAGGACCTGTGCGACTTCGGGTTCCCAGGAAATCTCAGCATTTACACGACGCTCGAATGTCAGGGGCCGAGCCCGGTCGAGCGCGCGACATGGACGCTCATCAAGAGCATGTATCGGTAGCCGGCGACAGGACGCTCATCAAGAGCATGTATCGGTAGGATGAACAAACGGCGGGAGCTGTCTCTCCGGAGGCGACCCTGCTCACACGATGACGACCGAATCGGGTGCAGCCGTGGCGCAACGGCAACGCCCGGGCCAATCCCCCAAGATGGCCGGTCTGAAGGAAGAGAGGCAGGTCGCGTTCGACCTGCCTCTCTTTGCGTTCGTTCCCCGTACGACCGTGGCCTGCTACCGATGCAGCACGAACGACAACCGTCCCTCCGACGAGACGATGATGCCATCCTGCGCCTCTATCTCAAGCCCCATCGCCGTGACGGACAGCGGCCCGGTCAACTGGTTGATACCGGGCAACGGGGTGAAAGGGATCCCGCCGACCTTGATCTCGTATGTCTCCGGCGCCTCAAGAATGAGCTGGTGGAAGTCGAACTCGTCCTCGCCAAGCACGACGGCCGTCCGCCTGCCGATCACGTGGATGTGCGTCCCGCCCGAGAACTCGATCTTGATGATGCGCTTGTGAACCTCCCGGTGCGAATCGACCTTCGCGATCTGCCCGCGGTCGTAGCTCACCCTTGTGCTCGCGAGCCGATCGGTGCTGATCAGGAAGAGCGGCGCGGTGCCGTGGGTGATCTCATCGAACAGCTTCTCCGGCCCGGATTTCGTCGCTTCGATGAACGTCCTCGCCTCCGCCTCGCGCTCCTCGAAGCCGTACCGCGCGAGAAGTGGCGTTACGTCCGGACGACCACCCATGTACTCCGTCCACAAGAGCGCGTACGGATCGATGCAGCGGTCCACGACCTGCTCGCGCCAATCGGCAACCACTGCATCCATGAGATAGCAGATGGCAGCCCCCATGCACGCGAACCGCTCGTCTCGATACCAGTCCAGACCGGTCGGTTTGCACAGCCAGCTCTTCAGGCAGAATGTATCCTTCACCGACGGAGTGAGCAGACTCTCGTCCGCAGGGTCGATGTAGCTTGCGGCCAGTTCTCTGGCGCGGAACCGCACGTAGGCAGACATCCCCTCGCGGTACTCGCGGGCCCGCTCGCGGTTGACAAAGCCGCCGGTCATCCCCGCCCTGCGATACCCACGCACACAGATGAAGTCGCGTACGAGCGACTCGACCGAGTCCGGGTGCGCTGAGATAGCGGCAAGCGCTATCACACGCTCGATGTCGGCCAGAGCGATGTCACGAGGCTGAGACGGGGCGCCGACGAGCGGGTCGTCCGGCGCTCCCAGCTCGGGACAGACTGAATGGAGATGCGCCTTGAATGCAGCCTCGAACGCGGCCGGCACGACGCAGGTCGACATCCGGTCGGTCACGATGAACGCGGCCGGCTCTCCCCCGACCGTGCCGTCCCGCTGGGAGACACCATCACTGTCGAGCGCTACGACGTGGACGTCGAATCCGGACCGACGTTCACCGCCAGCATCGAGACGCACGCGCTCGTAGCCGCCGAACTGCGGAGCATCGCCCAACAGCCAGTAGTCCGCCTCGTCGACAAGCACGAACGGTGTGCTCGAGATGGTCCATCCGGGCCAGAGTTCGGTACTGAGTCGGTCGAGATCAAGTGAGGAGTGAAGTTGAGCGAGGCATCGGGATGCGTCGAAGCGGGGCGCTTCTGCGCATACACCGGGCGGCGTCATCACGAGGATGGCCGCCACGGCGAGCAGTGCGCACGTGCGCTCTCGCTCCCGCGTCATTCCAGCATCCCCCGGCGCAGACCTGCGCCAGTTCTCAGTCTATGACTTCTTGTTGGTCACATCAAGCCCGGCATGCCTGACGCTCGCACACTCTTTGACAACAGAAGTCGCGATGAGGTTCCAGTCAATATGGCCAAAAAACAGCGACCGGGGCCCAATCTCGGGCCCCGGCGCTTTCGCCAGCCGCTCTGCGCAGGCCTCCGTACGGTGCGCGGACCGCACGGCAGCCGATGATGAGTGAATAGGCCTTGCGGCCCGGGGGGAGTCCTCACTCCAGAAGCTTGGCCAGCTCAACTGTGATCTGTTCCGTCTGCCCGCCACGAATCACCTCGAACTCGTATAGTGTTCCGGGATCGCGCCGCAGGAGCTCGCGGATGGCGGAGAGGCCCGCAAAATACTCCGCCGGGATGCCGTTGATCGATGCGATAACGTCACCGTCCGCAAGTCCTGCAGCGTCTGCCGGTGTTCCGGCAGCCACGTGGAGCACTTCAACCACACCGGGTTCACCCCACCATATCTGGAGACCGGAGCGGTCCAGCGGCACGTGTTTCTCGAAGTCCTCCCCGCGTTCGAAGATGACCTCCTGTCGCGCATAGTCGAGGTAGAGCACGAAGCGCCGGAACAGGGAGTTGCCCAGGTTTCCCGAGATCTCGGTCGAACCGAACGCACCGACGAGATCACCCTTAGGGATACTGATCACCGGATGCTCGATGACGAACCCGCCGACCTCAATCGAACCGAACAGATCCGCCTGCCGCGCCATCCTTCCGCCGGCGCCAAAGCCCACGCGGTCGATGCCCTCACGCTCGAGGTATCCGCGCTCGGCGGCAAACGGGTAGTGGAACGACTCACCGCTCGCGCCAAGATCGACGGTCCACCGCCCGGCGGACTCGCCGTCGACGCTCACCGGGACGGTGAACGTGTCGCCGACAAGCGATGCGTCGACGCGAGTCCCGTCACCGGCGTACTCGAAGTACTCCGGGTCGTAGAAGGTCAGTTCCTCGCGCGCATAGTCGACGCGCGTGACGAACCGCGAGAGGAAGTCGTAGCCGAGAATGCCGGATATATCGAGGTCGCTCGTCTTCTCAAAGAGCGGCGCGATGTCGAGGCTCACGCACTTCTGCGAGGCGAACTCGATGCCACCCACGCGGTAGCCGGGAAGCTCGACAAACGAAACCGTCACAGTGCTGCCCGCACCGATCCCCTCCATCTCGCCCACCATCTCCAGCCCGAGCTCGTTCGCGAATCGTTCATCGATACACGTCGCGCTCGCGCCGGAATCGAGGATCCATAGCCCTGTGCTGCCTTCCATCTCGACGACGACATAGATGTGGTTCTCGTGAAAGCGCATCGGGACGATCTCAAAAGGACCACCCGATGCGAAGCGGAAGTCACGGACATCGTCAGTCGGAGGTGCGAAAAGAGCCGGGTCGAACACCGGCGCGACCTCGATCTCCGTCACCGTGAACGTCTGTGTCTGCCCGGGCGGCTCGATGAGGGTCTCCTGCGAGAACGGATAGGTAACACCACCCACATCCCGGAAGTCACTGAAGTGCGTGGTCGAAACCACGTCGGGTGTGGTGGTGCGGCGACGGCGCTCCATGAGCGTCCCGACGTCGATACTCGTTTCAAAGACATCATCGTTGAGCGAGTTCGTGATGCGAATGATGTAGCACGCGGCGCCATCGACATCACCCTGACCCACGTACTCGGCCGAGAACACGTCCGAGTTCCGATCGAACGGCTCGTAGCCGGCGATGCGAGCCTCGACCTCGCGGCGGACGAGCGCGTTCTCGTCCTGAACGATCTGCACCTTCCCATTAGCATCACGCTGCCACACGGTGACCCCGTCGTCGCCGCTTGTCTCCGCAAAGACGACGAGATCGACCTCCTGGCGCTGCATGCGCCCGGATCCCTGCCACGTCTCAACGGTGCCGGTGAGACCAGCGACCGTGAGCGTGCCCTTCATGCGAACCGACTCGCGCGCGGTCAGCCGGTCCATCCCGCCGAGCGCATCCGCGTGCTGCTCGAGAATCGAATGCGGATCGACGCCATCAGCGCGTGAGGATACGACGAGCGCAACGAGGAGGAACAGGGCCGTCAGTCCGACCAGCAGCGCCAGCCGCCGGGCGTGCTCGCGTACCGGCGCTCGTCGCGCCTCCACGCTCGCCGATCCGCAGTAGATGTCGTCCGGATGTGGTCGGTGGTGGTGCCTTGCCATCGTGTCTCCTCATCCCTCGAAGGTCAGCGTCGTTCAGACGCGAAGCACATCACTGCCGGAGTGCCGCCGCTATGAACCCGCTCGCTGGGATCTGAATCGTGCCGCTGCCCGCGGCCCGGGGTGTGTCTGCGTAATGGTGCGAACGAAGTAGACGGCGTCGTAGGCGTCGCCGGGAACACACACCACGTCAACACCCTGTCCGCGCATCCGCCGCTCGCGCCCCAGCCATCTCGCCGCCGGACTCCCCTGGGGAGCCGAGCGGAGATCGAGAAGCATGAACTCCTCTCCCGACTGTGCGAGCGCGCCGCCGAAATACATCGTGTCGGTCGGCGCCACGCTCCTCGGGTCGACGCCTGCCTCCTCGGCGTACTCGCCCTGAAGATAGGTCCCGGCGATAGAGACGAGATCGTCGCCCAGACGGTCGCTCAGGTGATAGATCATGTCGACGAGCGTGCCGTCGAATGCGTCAGGCATCGTGAAGGGCGCTCGCGAGATGTGTGCGTTGTGCGCCCAGACGACGGCCTTCCGTCCGGGAAGCTGATCGTCGAGGATCCAGGTCAGGTTGTCCGCCATCGCGAGGTCGCGGATAACGCCGCCCTCTTCCCGCGACTGCGAGCAGTAGAGGTCGTGCGCGGCCTGACCGATGTACACCTGACGTATCGCCCAGTCGAACTCCTCCGCGGAGGAGCGCCGCACGAGTTCGCTCCGTCGCGCCGCCATGTACACGGCCAGGTTCTCGTAGGCCTGCCCGATGGCCTCACGGCGCGCGTCCGTCACCGCCGCATAGCGCTCGAACGTGACCCACCAGTCTCCCTCCGCGTAGAGCGAGAGACCGAGCGAACCGGTTTCGAAGCGATCGTGGAAACCCGGATCGTTGCTCTCCATGTAGGCGAGCGCATTGACGAGTCCAAGCCTCGGCGCGGTGCAGTCGAGACCGTAGAAGCGAAGCTTCGGCTCGTGTGACGGATCGTCATTGTACGCCCGCACCCACTCCACAAGTTCCAGGATCTCCTGCGTGTCCCACGCGAACCAGTTGGAGAGCCCTCCGAGGATGGCGGCGGGGTCACCGTCGCCTCCACGGATGTACTCGTCCACGGCCTGCGCCTGCGCCATGCCCTCCTCAAGAACGATGATCGAGAATCCCATCTCCTCAACGAGGTATCTGACCATGCGGTGCTTGAACTGGAACTGCTCGCTCGCATCGTGCCGGCTCTCACCGAGACACACTACGCGCGCGTCGCCGACGATACCCCGAAGCGGAGCAAGATCGTCTGTGTCGGCGTCGGGATCGACCGACGTGATGGGAAAACCGTGGGAGGCGACCCAATCCGCGAAATCAGGACCGGGGCTTCCGACCGACAGATCCCAACCGACGCCGAGCGTAACGGCGACCAGCAGTGTCAGCAGGCAGAGAGCCCTGCGCTTCTTCATGCTGCTCCTTCTAAGGCCAATCCCGCCGGTGCAGCCGAGGCGGGCCCTCCGAGGCGATCCGAGTCGGATACGCCTTGCGCGGCAGAGGACCCGCCAATGGCCTCTCGGGGGGAGCCCGAGCTTGAGTACGCTCTTCTGGTATTGTCAAGATCCACAGGGGCGTTCTCGTCGAAGCGCTTGACGATGACCATCGTGAGGTCATCGGCCTGCGCAGCCCCAGCGGCGAAGTCGCGAATCTCTGTATAGACGTGTTCCTCGATGTCTCGGGCGCTCTTGTGGCGATGCGCGACCAGGAGATCCTCGAGCCTCTCCTCACCGAACATCTCCTCTTCGCCGTTCATCGCCTCGGTGACGCCGTCCGTGTAGAGGACGAGATCGTCGCCCGCGCAGAGCGTGACTGCCCCCTCTTCGTACTCGATACCGGGTATAACGCCGACAACGAGCCCGCCCTTGTCGAGATACTCACGATCACCGTTCGCCCGGAGCACGCACGGCGGGTTGTGCCCGGCGTTGACGTACGTAACCACCTGCGTGCGCGTGTCCAGGACGGCGTAGAAGAACGTCACAAAGACGTTGTCCGCGGTGTACCCGTGGACGAGTGTGTTGACGCGTCCGACGAGCTGGACGGCTGGGACGCCGCTCTCCGCGAGCGCCCGCACGGCCGCCTGCACATTCGCCATGAGGATGGCCGCCGGAGTGCCCTTCCCGGAGACGTCGCCGATCGTGATCGCAAGCCTGCCGCCGTCGAGCTCGATCACGTCGTAGCAGTCACCGCCGACGTGCTTCGCAGGGACGCTGAACCCGAAGATGTCCCAACCGGGGGGCTTCGGGAACTGCTTCGGCAGAAGCTCAGTCTGAATACGGCGTGCGATGTTCATCTCGTGTTCGAGCTTCGACCACTCGGCAACAGCGTTCTCAACCTGCGCCCTCATCTGGTCGTACATGTACGTCATCAGTCCCACAACGAGAGCCACGGCGGCGTTGATCGTCGTCACCATGACCGCGTTTTCCATCTGGTAGAGCACGATGAGCGGGTTGACCAGGATCGCGATGCCGCTGCCGATCACTCCGCCGGCGATCAGCATTACGATCGCGAGCGGGATGCGCACGTACGCCGGGAAACCACTGACCCGTGGCAGCACGAGCTTCACCGTGATGATGGTCGTGAACACGGCGACATTCGCAAAGACAACGCTCATCAGGACGAGCGATCTCGCCGCGCCACCTTCGGCGCCCGAGAAGAATCTGATCGCCAGACCGATTCCGGTCCCCGCAGCGCTCGCAGCGAGAGCCCAGAGGAGCACTCCTCTGAGATTGAGTCTCCTTGATGTTCCCAGGAACGAGGTTCCGCGCGTACCTGCGTTCATTGTCCTATCCTTCCGAGATTCCGGGGAAGACACTGGGAAGAGCGTTCTCGTCCGTCGGCTCGACCGGCTCGAACGCGGCCTCGAGACGCGTCTCCTTCCGCTGCAGGAGTGCGCCGAGCCCGAAGAAGATGATCACGATGCCGATGAGCGTTCCGAGGATCGGGATCGCGGTCAGGAGATAGACGATCAGAAGACCCAGAAGCATCGGCGGGACCGGCGACTTCGTCATGATCCGCTCGCCACGCCTGAGCATCCAGCTGCCGAGCCAGATGGCGAAGTAGAACTTCGAGATGTACAGAGCGATCAGATACGCCAGCGCGAGGATGAAGCTGAACGGGATCGTTATGATCAGCACCAGCGTGATCAGGATCACGATCGGACTGCAGATGTAGGCTACGAACCCGATCCCGAGGCTCTTCAGCGGACGCGTGCGGATCTTGTTGGCGGTCCTGCACGCGTGGTCCTTCGTGAGCGCGATGATGATGACGCCGGCTATGATGGCCGCGAAGAACCCGAAGATGTGCATGGCCAACCCGAACAGCGGACTGAAATCGAAGTCCTTGGATATTTCATCCTTCGGCTGCATGAAGGTCACGCTGCCGTGGACGATCCCTTCGCCGATTTCGATCCGGGACGGCCCCTGGTAGATGAGATCGCCGCCGATCTGCGCACGGTCCGCGAGAGTCAGGCCTCCGTCGGTGAGAAGCTCGGCGTTCCCGTCAATACGGCCGGTCATGGTGATCGCACCCGCGCCGATGCGCGCGCTGCCCTTCACATGCCCCTGGAGAGTCACGGTGCCGGCGCCGACGAGAAGGCTGCCGTTGATGACCGCCCCCTCCTCGATGATCACGTTCGCACCGGCAACGAGCACGTCGCCGTCCACCACGCCCGAGATGCGGATGTTCTGGGCGAAGGCGCGCACGTCGTCGCCGACCCTGCCAGTGATCGTGACGTTCTCCGCGAAGCACATCAGATCCTCTGTCACGGTGCCGTCGATCGTGAGCGACTGGCACCCGACGAAGACGTCACCGTCGAGTGTCCCCATGACACTCATGCTCTGTGTCCAGAGGTAGAGGTCGTACGGGTACGACTCGTCCGGAAGGACCTCGAAGTGCTGTGACTGCGCGATGCGCATGGTATTGGCGATCGAGACACTCGTTCCGCCGGTCGGGGTGTTCGATTCGTCGATGACGTTCATTGCTCCGTCACCGAGTGCGACGCCGTCGCCCACGGCCGGGGCAGCGAGCCCCACGAGCATGGCGACTGCGATGAGCGCCACGAACGCAGTGATGTTCCGGTCCGCCTTCATTTCCCTTCCCCCTGATGTCGGCCCTCCGGGCCGTGTGTGGTGATTCCCGGGTCCCTCGTCGGCCCTTCCGGGCGGAGGAGACTCCTGTTGTATCTCACAGTGCCTATCATATGGATAAACCGGTCCGGTTCGAAGGTGTCTCCCGCCAAGCGGCATCTGTCGCGGGCGAGATGACCTGAGCCGACGGTGAACTGCAGGCGTGGGAAGGGGGGCTACGGCGTTACGTGGGCGGGCCGCGGCGGAGCCCTGTGTGCATTACGAAGGGAGTATTTCGCGGACGCGAAGCTCCGCTACCATGGAAGTATCTCGCGGAGCCGGCGGGCCCGCGCCCGGGACAGCACAACCTCGGTCTTCGCATCGTCACCGACGATGACCTGATACTTGCCACCGAACCACGGGACGATCTCGACGACGTGCGCGAGGTTGACAATGCTCGAACGGTGGGTCCGAAAGAACACCTTGGCGTCGAGCCGCTGCTCGAGCTCTGCCATGGTCATGTTGATGAGGTACTTCTCGCTCTTCGTGTGGACGAAGACGAGTTCATCGGACGCTTCGACCCAGATCACGTCGGCATGGTCCACCAGGATGATGCGCTTGCCTTTCGTGACCGGGAGACGCTTGATGCCCATCGGCTGCACGAGTTCAGCGATGCGCCCGATGGTCTCCTCGAGACCGCTCTCCCCCTGGAGCATATCGCGCGCACGCGAAAGCGCTTCCGCGAATCGCTCCTTCGAGATCGGCTTGAGGAGATAGTCGATCGAATTGACCTCGAACGCCTTGATCGCATATTCGTCGAACGCGGTCGCGAAGATGACGAGCGGGACCTCGTCGAGCGCTTCGATGACCTCAAAACCGTTCATCCCCGGCATCTGGATATCCAGGATCACGATGTCAGGCCTGAGCCCCTTGATGTTCTCAACGGCCGCGATGCCGTTGCCGGCCTCTCCGACGCACTCGAACTCGTCGTGTCCGGCGAGCAGGTCCTTCACGCGGGCCCGTGCGAGCTCCTCGTCATCGACCACCAGCACTCTGATCCTGTCATCGCTCACGCTTCACTCCGTTCCATGGTCGTCAAGGGGATGACGAGGCGCACCGAGGTCCCCACTCCGAGCTCACTCTCGACCGTCAGCCACTCCCCCGCCCCGAAGGTGGTGCGAAGTCGGTCGCGCACGTTTCTCAGTCCGTAGCTCTCTGGCGACAGCTCGGCCAATTCCAGCTTCTCGGCGCCGACCCCGTCGTCCGAAACGAGCACGGTCAGTCTCCCGTCCTTGACCGACGCCGCGATGCGGACCACCCCGCCCTCGACCTTCGGTGATATGCCGTGACGCACGGCGTTCTCCACGATCGGCTGGAGAATGAGCGGCGGGACGCTGACGTCTCCGGCGCCCGGCGCCACCTCCTGCTCCACCCTGAGCCTGTCACCGAACCGCGCCCTTTCGACGTCGAGGTAGGCGTCCACGAGTTCGAGTTCGCTCGAGAGCAGGACGCTCCCCTTCTCGGAGGCAAGCAGCGTTTTGCGGAAGATGCTCGCCAACCTCTCGAGCGTCCCCTGCGCCGCTTCGGGGTCGATGGTCGTCAGTGCGGAAATCGAATTGAGAGCGTTGAACAGGAAGTGCGGATTGATCTGCGCCTTCAGAGCCTTGAGCTCCGAGCGCGCCGCGAGTTCGCGGAGTCGCTCCTCGCGCACGCGATTGGCGGCCAGCTCACGATAGGTCCGTTCGATCTCGTCCCTCATGCGTTCGAAATTGTAGACGATGAGGCCGACGATGACCGCGAGGAAGCTGTCGATGACGATGACGATGGCCGCCATCCGGCCCTGGTAGAGGATGAACACGGGATCGGCGTAGATGACGAGTGCCGATCCGAACGCGCCACCCGCCAGCAGCGTCAGGACGGCGAGCGGGATGCTGACAACCGGCGGGAAGGCTGCATAGCGTGGGAGCACGAACCGCGCCGAGAGCACCGCTGCAAAGCCCACCGCGTTCGCAAACAGAATGCTCAGGCGCGTCGAGTTCGCGATGGCCGCGGTCTCCCCGGAGAAGACGCCGATGGCGAGACCCACGAGCGCCCCGGAAACGGAGAAGGCAAGCGCCCATCGTATGAGACTCAGGACGGTCAGCCGCCCGGCCTGGGAGCGTGTCGCGTTCTGGTTCATGAAGCCCTCTTCTGGTGCGCGTGCATCAGGATCGCGTGCTCCACATCATGCACTTTCCATGCCTCGCACTTCGACCCGTTGGTAATGATCGAGAAAACGAGCCGCTCGCCCGATGCGGTCTCCATGACGCCCGATATCGCCGTCACACCGTCGAGAAGCCCTGTCTTGGCCCGGATGACGCCCCCGAGCCCGCCGTAACCCATCCGGTCGGAGAGCGTGCCGTCTGTTCCGCTCACACTGAGAGACGCCAGGAATTCAGGGAAGGTCGCGAATTCGCTCGCGGCGCTTCTGATAACGGCCGCAATGGCCCGGGTCGTGATGCGGTTGCCGCGCGAGTACCCTGAGCCATCCGCGATCCGAATACCGGTTGTGTCGGCGCCGACAGATGCGATGTGCCTCAGCAGCGCCTTGCATCCAGCCGCGGTCGTCCCCGGCTCGCCGGTCGCCTCGGCGCCCAGCGTCTTTGCGAGCTGCTCGGCCACGAAGTTGTTGCTGTACTTGCCCATGTCGCGGACGATGAGCGAGAGCGGCTTCGATCTGTGAACGAAGAGCACACGCGCGCCCTCGGGAGCCGACCCGGGGCGCAACCCTCCGGAGAACTCGATCCCCGCCGACGCAAGAGCCGTCTCGATAGAGGCCACAAAATTCCAGAGCGGGTCGTCGATGCTGCGGTACGCGACGACTCCCTCCCCGCCCTCGGGAATGCGTCCGCTCGTGACGATGAGGTTGTCCATCGATGGCCACTCGCCGTTGGCGCGCGGCGTCCCCATGAAGACGGACTGACGCCTGACTTCGATCGTTCCGTTCCGTCCGGGAGCGCAGGTCGTCGCGTGGTTGTCGACCCGCACGAACCCGACGTCCGGCGAGATTATCACGGTCGCAGGGTCACCGCTCTCGGGCCCCGGGACCACGTGGACCCGCACGGTGTTGAAGTTGGCCGATAGAGCGCCCGTCCGCGCGTGGTAGGCGCGGTCGCCCTCCGCGACCTCCTCCGAGGTCGTCCACTCGCGGTCGAAGTACGAGGTGTCGAACACGAGATCGCCCTCGATGCGCTCGACGCCGAGCGTACGGAACCGTTCGGCGATCTGCCAGAGCTGCTCCGAAACGATGGAGGGATCGCCGCTCCCGTGGATGAACACGTCACCACGCAGGACGGGAGTGATCGTCGTGGCGTTCGTTGCGAAGACGGTTTCGTACACATAGTCCGCCCCGAGCTCCGCGAGCGCGGCTGCGGCAGTGACGACCTTCATATTGGAGGCAGGTATCATCAGAGCATCGGCGTTCCGCGCGTACAGGAGATCACCGGTGTCGAGCGACTCGATGACGATGGCGATGGCGGTTCCGCGAAGATCCGGCTTCGCGAGCAGCGAATCGACGACCCAGTCGAGGCCCTCAAGCGGGGCGGAGTCGCTCCTGACGGCGGTGACGTCCGTGGAGCCGGCCTTCCCGGCGGCGTCCGCAACGACCCCATCCGACGCGGCATCCGCGCCTCCTGCATCCGACGCAGTGGCGTCCGCGCCTCCTGCGTGGAGACATACGACTGTCAGCAGGAGCACGAGCACCGTCACCAGACGGTGGCTTTTCGTGGTGAGCATCATCAGAAGCCTGTGGTTCATCATGTCTCCTCGTCCAGCCTTGTTGACTCAGACGTCGCGGACGTCCGGGCCTTCGGTTCTGTTGAGCACGGCCGTGACCGAACTCCTGAAGTCATCCATATCGACGGCAAGCCCCGGACACTCCTTGCGCTGCACGCACTCTCCGTTCTCGATGACATAGCCTGTGCCTTCGAGTTCGCGATGGCCGAGCACGCGGTCCGGCGTAAGCCCGAGTTCGCGCACGAGACGTGCGCAGAGCTCGGCCGCGGCTCTGAGCTGCCCGCGCGGCGGCGGCTCGTCGCATGCGTCGTACGCCATGCAGACGCCGATCGACCGGTCGTTCCAGGGGCCGACGTGCCACGAACGGATGCCGGGTGGCAAGCAGCGGTACATGAGCCCATCGGGCTCAATGAAGTAGGCGTACGCGATGGTCGGACATCCGGTTTCACAAATGTGGTTCGGCCCGGTGTGGTAGCGTGCGGTCTCCCACACGTTCCAACCGGACATCGCGGTACAGTGAAGCACCACCGTATCGATCCCGTCAGGATCCCGCGTCTCGGGCTCCCCGTTCACGGGGAGGACGGGCGTGATGTCGTGAAGCCACCGCATCTATTTGCCTTCCCAGCTCTCCACGAGCGGCGCAAGTTCATCGAACGAATGGATGATCTGATCGGCGCCGTTGAACTCGCCGTTCGATGCAAATCCCCAGTCGCAGCCGATGGACCATGTACCGGCGCTCTTCGCCGCTGCGATGTCGGAGCTTCTGTCACCGACCATCACGGCCCGCTTCGGCCAGACGTCGAGCGTCGTGAGGATGCCGAGGATGAGATCCGCCTTGTTGAGCGTACCGCGCTCGCCTGCGCACCACGTCTCCGAGAAGTACGACCTCAGGTCGAACGTGTCCAGAACGAAGTGCATGTAGCCCGTTCCTGCGTTCGTAGCAACGCCAAGAAGATAGCCGGCATCACGCAGCCTCTGGAGTCCCTCGAAGACGCCCGGGAAGAGCGAACCCTTCCCGCCGGCGATGAGCTCGTGCTCCCAGTGCCAGATGAGGTCGCCCATCTCGTTCACGTGTTCCTCCGGCAGCATCGGAAGCACGCCCGTCACGTAGTTCTCGCGTGTGTTTCCGACTCCGCCCATGATCTCGTCGGGGGTCGGACGCGGGATCCTCAGGCCATGTCGCTCATTGATGTCGCGCACGGCCATCTCGACCGCGCCGACCGTCGTTGCTGTCGATGAGTAGATGGTGCCGTCAAGATCGAGGATAACGAGGTCGAGTGCGCGGATGTTCTTCTCCAATGCTGTCTCCGATGTCTGAATGTTGTGCGGCTGCGACGCGGCTGCGAATCTCCCGGAACGCGCGGTGCACGAATCCGTCCCCACGCCTCGGTCAGAGCCGCCCCTGCTGCCGCATGAGTTCTTCGATCTCTGCCAGACCGGCAACGCCGCCGCGCGCGCCCAGCGCAGTGCAGTTCAAGGCCGCGGCCGCGTTTGAGAAGTCGAGCGTCCGCTCGACCGTCCAACCACTGAGGAGACCGTAGATGAACGCGCCGTGGAAGATGTCGCCTGCGCCGGTCGTGTCGACGACGTTCACTGCGAACCCCGCCGATTCGACCTTCGCGCCGTCCTTCGCTATGGCGATGGCGCCCCTGGCCCCGCGCGTCATCACGGCGAGCGACGGTCCCTGCTCGAGAATCCGGCGCAGCGCCTCCTCGTCGTCGGCGCACCCGGCGTAGATGTTCGGGAACCGCGACGAGGCAACGAGCAGGTCGGTGTTCGCCACGAGCTCGTGCGTTCCCTCCTTCACGGTCTCCGCATCGAGAACGACTGGAATGCCGCGCGCGCGCGCAAGCTCCGCCGCCCGGGCTGCCGCCGGCGCGTCGTGTCCGTCGACCAGAAGCGCGCGGCCGACCGCGATCTTCTCGGGCGTTATCTCATCGGGCTGCGTCGCAATACCGTCGGGACGGTCCCAGAAGATGGTCCTCTCCCCGGTCGTCTCGTCCACGATGATCATCGCGAGCTGATTCGTCGCGCCGGGAACTGCGGGGACATCGCTGACGTCGATCCCTTCGGAGCGGATGCTCTCGAGCGAGTACTCGCCGATGGCGTCACCGCCCACCTTGCCGACGTACTTCGCCCGGAGTCCGAGCCTCGCACACTGCACCATCGCGCTGGCCGCCTGCCCGCCCGGCGTCCGGTGGAACCCGACGAGCTTGAGCTTCTCGCCTCGCTCCGCCTCGCGCGGAACGATACACAGATGGTCGACGGCGTTCAGGCCGAAGCCGACGACATCGAAAGGCGCGGTTGTCGGGACCTTCAGTCCAAAGTCCACATGCTCTCCGAGGCAGTGTGATGCGATCGATCGACAACGTGCCGCTGTGACACGTCAACCGGCACGCCTAGACCTTCCTGTCCTTCCACTTCCCGCGGCGGAACCAGAAGTACGTAAGCACGACCTCGATACTCGCCGCGATGAACATCGACCACCAGACTCCGAGCTCCGATGTGTGGAGCACGTGGATGGCGCCGAGGATGAGCGGGATCTGAACGCCCCACTCTATGATGGCGGCGATGACGGTCGGCGGCCACGTATTGCCCGACCCGAAGAACGCCGACGACAGGACGATGTGCATCGCGATCATGATCTGCGCGATAGCCATGAGCTTGATGAGCGGCACACCTGCTGCGAGCACGGCGGGGTCATGGGCAAAGACGCCCAGGATGCCTCGAGCGAAAACGATCTCGATGGCGCCGAGGACACCCGTGATGAGAAGGACCAGCAGCGTAGCCTTGACCACGGCTTCGTGCGCCCTCTCCTTCTGATGCGCCCCGAGATTCTGGCCTACAATGGCGCCGCAACCGAGTTCAAGGCCGATGGCAAAGAGGATGCCGAGTTCCATGATGCGCAGGCTGACGCCGTACGCTGCCACGACGATGGTCCCGAATGTGGCGACCAGCGTTGCTATGTACCAGTGCGATACGCTTCTGAGGAAGCCGTTCAGCCCCGCCGGCATTCCGATCTTGAGGATGTCGAGCATGACACGAACGCGCGGCTGGAAGCGGGTCCAGATGGGCACGGTAATGCTCGCCTTGCCGGCAGAGAGCACCCATATCCCGACGAAGACCGCGGCCGCCGCCGAGACGGCGGTCGCCCACGCAGCTCCCGCGATACCCATGTCGAAACCGAAGATGAACAGCGGATCGAGCCCGACGTTGAGCACCGTCGACATCAGCATGATGTACATCGCCTTCGGCGCGTCACCGACGCCCCGCAGCGCCGTGTAGATCGTGTACGAGGAGAACATGAACGGAAGGAACGCGAACCGGATGTTGCCGTACGCCATCGCCAGGCGGTGCACCTCGGGATCATCGGTCATGATCTTCAGAACGTGGGGCGCGATGAGGAGACCGAGCAAGCCCATGATGATGGCGATCCCGAACTTGAGCAGCAGCGTCTGACGGATGATGTCGCGCGTGTCCTCCATCCGCTTCTCGCCGAAGCGCCGCGAGATGAGAGCGACCGAGCCGGTCCCGATGATCTGGTTGGCCGAGCCGAAGACCCACGCGATGGCCGCGAACAGCGTGATGGCCGCGACGGGCGCGGTGCCGAGCCTGCTGACCCAGTAGATGTCGGTCAGGCTGTAGATGGTCATCGCGCCGAACCCGATCATCGACGGAATGCCCATGTAGAGCACGTTCTTGAGCACGTTCCCCTTGGTGATGTCCATTCGCGGGGTGCGCTCGAGAACGGCCTCACTGACGTCGGGAGCGATCTCGCCGAGTTCGGGGACGATGCCGTCGTGTTCGATCACGGCGTCGTCCATAGGATTGTGTCTGGGGTCGTCGGCCACGTGTGCCGGTCTCCTGCTGGACGGGGCTCCCCTCCGGCGGTCAAGGTGTTGGTGCCGGAAGGTTCAATGCGTGTACGCGTAGCATATCCTGTGAATGGGTGTCGGCTCAACTGCGCAGATTGTCGGGCCACCTCCGGGGCACACGGGTCCCCTCCCCGGGCCACGACAGGCGTTGACCCTGGGTGGCACAGCTGGGCGTTGCTTATTGACATCTACTTCATTTCGAGGTATAGTGTAGTGTTTTCCGAGACACACATCATCGCTGCACGAGGCCTTCAGTGCCCTGCCATCGAAGACAACGGACCTTAGCCAACATGCGTCGGGTCGCGCTTGCTGCAGTGCTCCTCATGGCGGTCCCCTGCGCGCATGCCAAAACATGGCATGTCGATGGCGACAACGCCTCCGGCATCGAGGACGGCACTGCACTCCACCCCTACATTCTGATCAGCTCTGCGATGAGCGTCGCTGAGTACGGCGACACTGTGCTCGTCATGCCGGGTGAGTACTCGGAGTGGTTGAGTGTCTGGATGTACAGTCCCTCAGGCATGAACTGCGCATCAGTCGTGGTCCCTGACGGTGTCGTATTGACGAGCAGCTCAGGGGCTGACTCAACGACGATTCACGGCGTGGGCACTCAAGCCGCCGTGTTCTTCGATGCCTGCGGTCCTACCACCGCTCTCAACGGATTCACGATCGTGTGTGATGGCACCGGCTGGGGACATCGCGCGGCGATCATCGGCTACGCAAGTCAGCCGGGCATCACTGGAAACACCGTGACGGACGGTTGGAGCGAGCTCTACTTCCGCGAGTCGTCCCACGCAGTCATCTCGGAAAACGTCTTGGACGATGTCTCGTTCGTGTCGGACTCAGGCGGAATCGTGATCGACAACGAAATCGCAGGAACGGTCGGCGTCGACACGAACGGCAACATCACAGTTGAGGGGAATGTGTTCCTGCCATCCCGCGGACGCTGGGGCTACGGCTTGTACATCAAGCCCGGTAGCGGTGTAGTCGAGGTCGTTGAGAACAACATCACAGGACGAAACGTGGGCGCCTATGTGTGCCGGGGCACGTTTCGTGGGAATCGATTCACTGACAACACCACAAACCTGTGGCTCCCCAACGAGTGTTCCGAATGCGAGGATGTTGACGCTGAGATGAACTGGTGGGGCACAGTTGACGAAACCATGATATCTGACTTGATCACGGACGAGGATGACGACCCGAGCATCCCTTGCAGCGTCGACTACACTCCATGGTGCCTCGATGCAGACTGCACCCAGTCATCGACGCATTCACTCACATGGGGCGCTGTCAAGGCTCGCTATCGGCACCCAAGCAACGATGCGAGGAGGTGACGCAATGAGGGGGACTTTGACCTGCCCCCAGTTGTTGTACCACATCTGGAGACAGAGTGCCGCTGCTGAAGGCCTCGGCATCACCGCCTCCGGTGCCGGCGGCCGGTACCCCAGTGAGCTGTGTGGCCGCACCTGGTTGTACTCCCTCCGCATGCCTCGATCACAACTCGTGCTTCCTGAAGACTCGTGAAGAGCTCTCCGATGATGAGCGCCGTCAGGGCCGCCGCGTCTTCCGCAACCTTCCGCTCGTACCGCTGCGTCGAGCGTGATTGGTCCAGCACCCGGCATGCGCGGCGTTCGCTCACCGCAAGCGATCGGGACTCCAGAAGCCATCACCGCGAGAACGCGCGAAGCGCTGCCAGCTGCGCCGGTCGGGAGCCGTCCCAGCAGCAGAGGATTGCATCGGAACCACCTGCGGCATCGGCATGCCACGGAGCCGCGAAGAGGAGCGTGATCGTGCGCGGGGATGCTTCGACGATGGAGGCGACCAGTTCGCGCGCCGGTCCGGCGAATCCCGCGTGACCCTTCCACGCGGTCACCTCGTCGAAGAGCGCGATGATACAGTGTGATGCCCGGGCCACAACATCCATGGCCCCTTTCCGGCCGTTCGCATCTGCACGGCAAAGCGCTCCGTCGCTCGGCTCCCCATCGGCTCCGACTTCTGCCGGCACGCAGGCCGATGCGAACCGCCCGCCCGGGAATGCCGCCTCGAACTCACTCCTGAGCCAGATGAAGTTGTCGAACTCCCCCACCTCGTGGATGGCCACCAACGCCACCGACGCCGGGTCGCATGAGCCGAATTCCGCCGTCACTGTCGAGGGGGCACCCTTGAGCCACGTCACGCCGCGCTTCGCGATCTCCGTCGCAACGAAGCTCCGGCTCTCGCCCCAAAGATCGCTCTCGCTCCCATCCAGATGACAGCGGAGCGTGTCGGCGAGTTCGCGCGGCAGAATATCGTACGGCGGCTCGGGCACCGGGCAGGCGTCGGACCAGTCAAGGAGCCGTTCGATGCGCGCGATGGACGTGTCGAGCCGCTCCTCCGTCAAACGACCGGATTCCACGGCATCGACGATCCCGTCAATGGCCGCCTCGGCATCGGCCGGCATGAGCAGCACGTCGACGCCGGCTTCGAGCGCGAGGACGGCGGCATCGCCCGAACCATACAGACCAGTAATCCCACCCATCAGGAGCGCGTCGGTGACAACAAGTCCGTCGAACCCGAGCTCACGTCGCAAGAGGTCGGTCATGACGGCTCGAGAGAGCGTGGCGGGCCCCGCGTCGAGCGCCGGGTACTCCACGTGCGCGGTCATGACCGCCTTCACGCCCTCCGCGAACGCTGCTCTGAAGGGAACAAGTTCGCGGGACTCAAGCGTTGCGCGGTCGACGTCGACGACCGGGAGTTCGATGTGCGAGTCGCGTCGCGTGTCGCCGTGACCCGGGAAGTGCTTCACTGTCGCGGCGACTCCCCCGCGCTCGAGACCGCGAACGAACGCGGCCACGAACTTCGCGACCATGCCCGGCTCGGCTCCGAACGCGCGCACACCGATGATCGGATTCTCGTCCTCGGTGTGCACGTCGGCCACCGGCGCGAAGACCAGGTTGATGCCGGCAGCGCGCGCTTCGACTCCGGTTACGCACCCCTGCGCGAATGCCAGATTCGTATCCCCGGTCGCACCGCACATCATCAGACAGGGGAAGATGGTCGCCCCCTCGAGCTGCTGCCCGACGCCCCGTTCGAGGTCCGACGCCACGAGCAGACGGTGGCCGGAGAGCCCCCGCATCGCCTTGATCAGCTCCGGCGTACGGTCGACGTTCCCGCCGAAGATACAGAACCCGCCGACACCGAACTCCTCGACCTCGCGCTCGAGCCTCCGACACTCGTCACCGAAGTCATCCCACGCGCGGTCGGAGATGTGCGTCATGATGAGGCGCGCGGCCTTCTGTCTGACTCTCACTGTCGTCTCCTTTGCCGCCGGGGGGCGCGGTCGGGGGCGCAGCTGCCCGCGCGGCACGCCATCAGCAAGTCCATCTAGAGCCCGACGCTGATTTTCCCAAGCACGGCACCCGTCTTCGCGCCAGTGGCGGCCGGGACGTTGCCGGGACCGCCACCGAGTGTCTCGTTCGCGAGCACCGCGAACCCAATCGCCTCTTTGGCGTCGGGGTCGATGCCAATCTCCGCCAGACTGCGCACGGGGATCGGCGCGAAGGCATCGCTGAGCATCGTCATCATCGCCCTGTTTCTCACACCGCCACCGCTGACGACGACCTCCGCGAGCTCTGGGCTCCGCGGAAGGAACCGCTCAGCATCGCGGATCGACCGTACGGTGACCGCGGCCGCCGATGCCTGGAGATCGTCGACATCGCTCTCGGAGAGCGTGTCCGCGCCCTTGAACCAGTCGCGGCCATTCTCGCCGTGAACAAGTTCGGCCAGCTCTCCGGTCGCTTCGCGCCCGAAGAGCTCCTTACCGGTCGACTTCGGCGGCTGCGCGGCGAAGTATTGCCGGGCGAGGAAGGCCGTAACGGCTCCTTCATGAACTGTCCCGCGCGTGGCACCCGCGCCATCCTCGTCGTACCGCTGCCGTCCGTGCGACGCGCGCCGGGCGATTTCGTCGCAGAGCGCGTTGCCCGGTCCTGTATCGAACGCGCGCACACCCGCCAGGTCCTCGACGAGCCAGGTCACGTTCGCGATGCCGCCGATGTTGAGCATGAGCCTCGCCACATCCGGCTTGCGGAAGAGGAGCCAGTCGACGAGCGGGATCAGCGGAGCGCCCGAACCGCCTGCTGCGATATCGGCCGTGCGGAAGTCCGAGATGGTCACGACGCCCGTCTGCCGCGCGACGACGTCACCCTCGCCGATCTGGAGCGTGGCGCCGCGCCTGTCGCCCTCGGGGGGCTCGTGGTAGATGGTCTGACCGTGCGAACCGATGAGGTGTACGTCGGTAGGACGCATGCCGGACTTGCGGAGGACCGCGAGAGCGGCGCCCGCGAAGGCCTCCCCGACGTCGAAGTTGAGACGCGAGATCTCCGCCACGCCCGCGTGTGCGGCATGGCCGATTCTCTCGGCAAGCGACGGCTCGTACGGCACGCAGATGAAGCTCAGAAGCTCCGCCTCAAGCCAGTGGCCCCACCCGTGGCATCTGACCAGCGCCGCATCGATCCCGTCGGCCGACGTGCCGGACATGAGTCCGACAACAAGCCGCTCGTCAAGCGACGCGAGGCTTGTCAGCTTCTTCACGAGCCGACCGGCGGAGCTTGGCTTGGCCATCAGGCCCTCCGTTGGGGTGATTCGCGGCACGCCGGCCGTCGTGGCACGACGCCCCGGTCATCGGGGCACGACGCCGCGGCGCACGGCAGCGTCTCTACGTGCTGCGAGGGACCGGATGCGACAGGAACGTCCGGAGGGTATCGCCCTCGAGCGCCGCCCAACTCATCGCCTGGGTCGAGTAGCCGATGGCGATCTCGCCGTTGACATCGATCCCGATGAGCCCGAACTCGAATGACTCGTCGCATGCGGTACGCATGACACGCTCCATCGCACCGGCCGCTCCGACCTCGGCGAACGCCTCGACGAGCGCGCGTCCCATCCCGTGACGGATGACCGGCTCACCGTGCCCGGTCGCCGAGACGCCACCCCGGCAGTCGCAGTACGTGCCCGCACCGATCACGCCGGTGTCACCGACTCGGCCTGGAAGCTTGAGCATCATCCCACCGGTCGACGAGGCTGCCGCGATTCGGCCGGCCGAATCGCGGACGACGATGCCGACGGTCCCGCTCTCGGGATCGCGGTCGTCATCCCACTCGGCCTCCGTGCGAAGTTCGTCATAGAATTGCCGCAGCCGGGGCATGAAGTGCGCATCTTCGCCGGCTTCGAGCTTCGCGAGCGCCCTCTGGTAGCGCTCGATACGATCAGGGGTCCGCTGGTCACGCTCCGGGAGTCCCATGTGGCGCGCGAAGGCCTCGGCGCCACGACCGACCAGAAGCACGTGGTCCGTCATCTCCATCACGAGGCGCGCCACAACGATAGGATTGGCGAATCCGCGGAGCGCTGCAACCGAGCCGCACGACATGTCGTCGAGCATGATGGCCGCGTCGTTCTCAACATCGCCGTTGAGATTAAGCGAGGAGCCGTATCCGGCGTTGAGAACTGGCGCTTCCTCCATGAGGACGGTCGCCTCGACGGCGGCATCACACGAACTCCCGCCGGACGCAAGGACACGCACCGCCGCCTCGCAGGCGGCGACGAGCGCCTTCTCGTGTTCGGCGCCGGGCTCATACGTCCCTGCGCCTCCATGTACGACGATTGAGTTCACGGTGCCGCGCGCTCCGTGGATGGTGGTCGTGTCAGGTGGGAGAGGGATATCCGGCACGTTGCCGGTCGGATCGTCGGGTGGCCTCAGAACCGGCGGGCTCATCATGCAAGCGGGCTTCTGCCTCTACTCGCCTCTGCCCCCCGGGTCGGCATCGGCCCCGGCCAGCTCGAGCGCCTCGCGGACGCGGCCGCCGCTCTCTTCGAGCAGCCGCTCCGCGTCGGCCCGGTCCCGGCCGGTTCTCGCCATGACGATGGCAAGTTTGACGTTGCCTCCGGCCCTCTCCATGGTCTCGACCGCCTCATTGTACGACAGACCGGCAGTCTCTACGAGGATTCTGCAGGAGCGGTCGCGGAGCTTGTCACAGGTCGCTGTGAGGTCGACCATCAGGTTCCCGAAGGTCTTCCCGAGGAGCACCCAGGCCGAGGTCGTGATTGTATTGAGGACGAGCTTCGTCGCGGTTCCGGCCTTCATCCTGGTAGAGCCGGTGACGACCTCGGGGCCGGTGAGCGGGTTGATGATGACGTCCACGTCGACCGCGCCATCGGGGACCGGACTGCAGGACAGGAAGACCGTCGCTGCCCCGGCCTCGCGTGCGGCCGCGAGCGCGCCGTGAACGTACGGGGTCGCACCGCTGGTCGCTATGCCGAGCACAACATCCGCAGCGGAGACGCCTCGCTCCAGAAGATCCGCCGCGCCCCCCGCCTCATCGTCCTCCGCTCCCTCCTTCGCCCGGACCAGCGCGCCGTACCCGCCGGCGATGATGCCCTGAACGGCGTCCGGGTCGCTGCCGAACGTCGGCGGACACTCGGCCGCGTCGAGCACTCCCAGCCTCCCGCTGGTACCCGCACCCACATAGATGAGCCGGCCGCCTCTTCGGAGACGGTCGGCCACGAGCTCAACGGCAGCAGCGATCGCCTCGCGCTCGCGGGCGACCGCCGCCGGTGCCGTCTGATCTTCGGAGTTGATGAGGTCAACAAGCTCGAGCGGGCTCATGCGGTCGAGATCCGCCGAGCGCGGGTTCCGCCGCTCGGTAAGGAGCGACCCCATATCACCCATGTCCCGCTCAGGCCGCTTCCAGGTCACTACGCCTCCTGCACGATCGCCTCACCCTGCTGTCCTGTGCTGTCATGATGGTCACGGATCCTGATGTACGCAAGCGTCCAGAGCGAATAGTCGTACGTGCCGAGCGCGCCGGAGATGATGAAGATCAGCACGAGCCCGACCGGGATGCCGACGGCGAGCGCCGCGACGACGTTCAGAAGCCCGAGGAGAATGAACGGGACCGCGGCCAGGAGAAGCGCGAACACGACGCAGATGGCGAACACGATCCCGGAGATGAGCGAGACGAGCCAGACGACCATCGAGTTCCAGAAGTACTTCCTCGTCAGCTCCCACCCGATCCTCAGACTGTCGAAGACTCCATGTCCCCGGAGCACGGCCTCACGCTCGGCGTACGTGACCGTGAACGCCACGACGAAGGCGAACGCAAGGAACGGGATGAGCAGCAGCGCGCCGATCGCGATGGCGACGACCGCACCGGCCTTCCCCGCGAACAGCGGGAGGACGATGGGGATGGCGAAGACGAGGATCCCGACGACGAACACGATGAACCCGACCAGAACGAACCCGAGCATCTTGAGGAAGTTCTTGTAGCCGATCTCCCAGGCGCGCCCGAAGGTGATGTCGTGATCACGTTCGGCGTGCGCGATACTGCCGATGAGGGCGCCCTTCGAGAGCAGCCCCATCACGAAGAACACGAACCACACGATGACGAGCCCCATGACTAGCATCGTAATCAGCTCGACGTGCGCCACGACCCAGTCACGCGCCTGGGGCCCCGCGTGTTCTGCCCATCGGCTGGAGTTGCCGGAGCTGCCGCCCGCGGCGGTCGCGAAGAAGCCGAAGAACCACAGAAACTTGTGCTTCCAGAGGATGTGGAACGACCGGGTGATGAGTCCCCAGTAGTCGATCGACAGCGGCGTATTCATGACACACTCCCTTTCGCGTCCCGCCATTGCGGGTGGACTGCCTCCGGCGACCCTCCGGGTCATGGCCCCGCGCGGCCGGGGACATTCCGCGAACCCTCGCGAGACCCCACTCCTGCCGGCGCTCCGACTCACACTGAGCCTACATGATGCGACCGCCGGGTGGAATCCGCGGCCGGCGAGCCGGCGAATCCACTGTGTGAGCCGCCCTCACGCGAGGGTGAAACGCATGCCGATCCCGCCCCCATCCCCGTGCGGCACACGAGGCGCACCACAAGGACCGCGCTGAAGCGCTATCCCCCGCCGTTCCTGACAAGCCAGAGCGCAGCGACGTAGACGGGCACGAGCGCCAGCGCCAGCAAGCGTGCCCGCGTCTTGCTCGCGTGCAGCCAGCGGACCTTGAGACCCGCGAGCACGAGCAGCGTCAGGATGAGCCCGGCCACGACGTTGACAGCATTGACGGGGTCGAGCCCCGACCAGGCGGTCTCGGAACGCGACGACAGCAGCAGCGGCGCCCCGACCGCGAATACGAGGATATTGATGGTGTTGCTCCCGAGGAGCGTGCCGATGGCCATGTCCGGCGAGCGAGCGCTCCGGACCGCCGCCGTGGCGACCGTCACTTCAGGCAGGGACGTCGCGATGGCGACAAGGAGCGTGCCGACGAACGTCTGCCCGAGCACGATGCCTCCGCCGAATGGATGCGCGGCGATCACCGCCGCGCTCCGCGAGATCACGACGCCGGCAGCCACGACCAGGAGCGACAGAAAGGCGAAGGAGAACGCCGCGGCTCCCGTGCCGGGTGAAGGTGTCACCCTCTCCTCGGTCGGTCGCTTCTCATCGCGCCGCTCCCCGCTCCGCCCCCGGTTCATGAGCGAGTCGGCGATGAAGAGCACCACGAGCGGCAGGCTGAAGACGAGTGCGGCAGAGGAGGGCGGAACAACACGTCGGCCGTAGAGCACGCCCGCACCTACGACGGCCGTCATGAGGACGAGGAGCACGCACGTCCTCGAGAAGCGGATCCCGTCGGTCCTGACCAGGAGTCCTCCCCCGACGAGAGCGAACTCGAGCGCTGCGATGGCCGTGATGTTGAAGTTGTTGCTGCCGAGGATATTGCCGAGGGCCAGGTCAGGTGCGTCTTCGACAAGCATCGCGGTGAGCGTAACCGCCAGCTCGGGGAGCGACGTGATGATGGCGAGCACGAAGAGTCCCACGGCGGTTGCGGATATGCCCAACCGGTCGGCGAGTACCTTGCCGTGCACGGGCAACCGGCTTCCGCTCATGAAGATGACGGCCCCGCCCAGGATGAAGAGTGCGAACTGAAAGACCACGATGCTCCCGCCCGTCTCGGCGACCCATGAGGACACATCCACAGCTCATGGCAGTATAGAGGGCCGCTTCGCGGAGGTCAATTGTGACGGGCGCCGAACCGAAACCGCCCGACGCCCTGCTGCTTTGCTGTCTGAGGCTGTCCTCACGCTCCCGGGCTGACTCGCTTCCCCGAGCAACCCTCACACGGTGAGGCTGTCCTCACTCCCAGGGCCACTTCACTCCCGGAGCCTGCCCTCATCGGCAAAGAGCGCCTTGATGCCGCCCCAGGTGAGCTCCTCCACGGGCGATCCGACATTGGGTTCCCCCGGCGTCGGTACGAGACCCGTCGCAGGCGGGGTCGTCGGGTTGAGGCCGTCGTACAGCGCCCACTCGACGCCTCCGTCCGGCAGCCGGCCGTACGAGCAATCGTCGCGGACCTGACTGCCCGTATACTCCACCCGCTCGACGACCGTCCCGTCCGGCCGCACGAGTTCGATCGTATCACCGCTGTTGTTGAGCGACAGACCGTTGCGGGTGTAGCCGTTGACGTCCTCCCACGCGTACGCCTCGTTCCCGTAGATGACGATGATGGCGCCTGAGCCGAGCGTCCCAGAGAACTCGAACTTCCAGCTCGAGTCCGAGACAGCGTCGCGAAGCCTCCACCCTGTCATGTCGACGGCCTGCCCGCCGGTATTGATGAACTCGACCCACTCGTCGTCGAGCGAATCGTACACGTCGTCACCATCCGACGGTGACCAGTCACTGGCCGGGTCGGCCATGAATTCGTTGATCACGACACCCGCGCTCGCTACGACAGCAGCGGACGCGAAGAGCACAACCACGAGCGCCAGCACCCTGGCAGTTCGCATCACGCACCTCCTCCATGTTGGTGAACTTCGATTTGGGGTCGCAGGGGTGCGGGGTTCGCCTGGGGAATGGGCTCGCTGGGGGTGGAGTCCGTCGGGGGGTCAGCGAGAGGTGCCGGGCCTCGCCGTAAACACCATAGACAAAGGCCGGGGCATGGACCGCTTTCAAGCAGAATGCGTTCCAGCCCCGGCCTTCAGTACGTGTGTCACCCGCCCGGGTACCGACAGCTCAGGCCGCCGGCCCCGAAGCGGAGACGAACGGTGCTACTTGAGCAGCACCATCTTCTTGCTGAACTCTTCCTCACCCGCGTGCATCCGGTAGAAGTAGATGCCGCTCGCGACCTTCTGTCCATCAGCGTCGCGGCCGGTCCACTCCACGAAGTGCTGACCCGCGCCGAGG
>CAZNHF010000003.1:0-36588 GCA_964572375.1 uncultured bacterium
AACCGGCGCTGCTGCCGATGATCGACCCGCGCTCGAGACTGGCCCTTGCAGCGGCTGTTCTGGTGCTCTTCTCCGTCTACGCCGTAGCTGACACGTACGTTGTCCAGCCCGACGGGCTCGGTGACTACGCGACGATCCAGGCGGCCGTCATGGCGGTCACCGATGGTGATGTCATCGAGCTCACCGACGGGACGTTCACGGGCGAGGGAAACAGAGACATCATGGTCCCATCCCGGGGCATCACGATCCGCTCACAGAGCGAAGACCCGATGGCCTGCGTCATCGACTGCGAAGGGAGCGCTCGGGCAGAGCACCGTGGGTTCTACTTCGATGCGACCATTGGGAGCGGCGACGCGACGCTCGACGGCGTTGGCATCATCAACGGGTACACGACGGAGAACGGAGGAGGCATCCTCATCGAGGGCACCGACGCCGTGATCGACAACTGCATCATCGGCCAGTGTACGGCTGCCGGTTCCCTGAAGAGAGGTGGCGGCATCTACGTTTCATCCAACGCCTCACCACGCTTCGTTGACTGCATCATCACGGGATGCTCGGCGCCGTATGGCGGCGGGATAAGCGTCTACGTCGCCGGCGGCCTGTTCGAGTCGTGCACGATCATCGACAACACCGCGACGACACTGGGCGGCGGAGTCTACATGCAGAGCGCCACGGAGAGCCAGTTCATCGGGTGCTCGATCGTCGGCAACGAGGCCATGAGAGTGGGGGGAGTGCGAGCCCACAGCACGGTTCCGGGCGACATCTCCATCGACTCGTGCGATATCAGCAGGAACACTGCCACGTACGACTATGCCGGCGGTCTCAATCTCCTGAGCGGGACGACCGTCACGAACTGCACGATCGTGGAGAACTCCGCGTTGTTCGGCGCCGGGGGCGGCGTCTACTGCAGCGGAAGCGGCTGCGCGCTGACCAGGTGCATCATCGCTTATTCTGAGGATGGGTGCGGCGTTGCAGCGTCGGCCGAGGGTAACGAGCCGACCATAACCTGCTGCGACGTGTACGACAACGCTGATGGCGACTACGACACCATCGTCGGCGACCAGACCGGAGTGGACAACAACATCTCGGAGATCCCTGAGTTCTGCGGTATGGAGGCCGGCGACTACCGGCTGTTCGATACGTCGCCCTGTCTGGACACCGAGAGTCCGTGCGGCCTTCTCGTCGGTGCGTTCGGTCAGGGATGCGACTCGCCGGTGGAGGAGATGAGCTGGGGAGCCATCAAGGTGCTTTATCGCTGAGGCTGGAAGGGGTTCGAATAGCGTTCACCACGGGGAGCCAGATCTGCGAAAGGCCGTCGGGAAGCGTCCCGGCGGCCTTTTTCTGTCTGTGCTCGGTTGCCGCTTCGGAGACTGGGGCCGCGGTTCGAATACGCTCGAGGAGAGTCGCCATACCCTCGGGCGATCAGCTCTCCAGGCCCATCTTCCCGAGCAGATCGGTGAATCGAGGGTCGCCGCCGGCGACTTCGGGCGTGCGGAATACGGGGAGTTGCATACGCAGATTGGCATCGCGCTCCGCGCACGCCTTCTCCAGCCAGTCGAATCCCTCGTCCTTCCTTGCCAGCGCGAAACACAGAAGAGCGATGTTCGATGGCGGGACGTGCCGACGCTTCGAGCTCCCCGTCAGGTCTGCCAGGGCGCGCTCTGCTTCGTCCATGTTGCCGGAGTACGCATGGGTGACGCCGATCCATGCGGCGGTGAACGGACTCCAACCACCAAGAACACGCTCTTCCTCGCGGAAAGCGGTGAGTGCTTCCTCGTACATCGACTTCCCTAGGTACGCGACCCCCAGCATGAGATGAGTGAAGCCTGAGTCTGGATCCATTTCGAGCGTTCGCTCCAGCGCCTTGATTGCCGAATCGTACTCGCCAGCGACAGATAGCAGGTACCCCATCGTCCTGTTGATAGCAACGGAGTGTGGCTCGAGTTCCAGGCCCCGCCTAGCCTCCTCCATGGCTTCAGCGTATTCTGCGGTGCTCACGAGGTAATGCGCGTACCGGTGGTGCGCCGGCGCGTAGCGGGGATTGAGCTCGATCGCGCGCTTGAACTCCGCTTCGGCTCCTTTCCAGTCCCAGTCGTGCGTCAGCTTGATGTATCCAAGAGACGCGTGCGCTTCAGCCAGCGTATCGTCTATCTCCAGCGCTTTGAGGGCAGCGCTCTTCGCCATGGCAGCCGCGTTTTCGGGAGGCGAGGCGCTGTACTCCAGGAAGGACGCGCAGCAGTCGGCGATACCGGCGTAGGCCAGCGCGTAGTCCGGGGCGATCTCGATCGCCCCCTCGAAGTACTCGATGGCCTTCGTCAGAGCCTCGTGCGTCCGCTTGCCCCAGAACCAGCGCCCACGCAGGTACAGGTTGTACGCCTCTGGACTCACCGCGGGACGTTCGACCAGACTGGCCCTCTCCTCTCGGAGAAGCTCCGGTCCCAGTTTCTCCACCAGGGCCAGCGAGATCTCATCCTGGATGGCAAAGACGTCCTCCATGTCCCGGTCGAACCTCTCGGACCAGAGGTGGCACCCATCCGCGACGCTGACGAGTTGGGCCGTGATCCGGAGACGTGAGCCCGCTTTGCGCACACTTCCTTCCAGGACCGTCTCGACGCCGAGATCGCGACCGATCTTGCGGATGTCGTGACCGGGACCCTTGAACTGAAAGGACGAGGTCCTCGCACTCACCTTGAGCGCGCCGACATGCGTCAGCGCGTTGATGATCTCCTCGGCCATGCCCTCGCAGAAATACTCCTGATCTCGTTCGGGGCTCATGTCCAGGAACGGGAGCACGGCTATGGAGGGCCCTCGTCTGTGCGCGCTGGTTGGCATCATGGATGTAGCTGCCTCGGGGTCCTTGCGAAGTCTGTTCAGATCGGCCAGAACCTCCTCGGCGCCAGGGTGGCGCGAAGCCGGGTTCTTGGCAAGCATGCGGGACATCACGTTCTCCAGCTCTCCTGGGACTTCAGGTCGCGCCACGGACAGTGGCTCCGGCTCTTCGTTCACGATCGAGTAGATCACCGCCTGGTCGCGGTCTCCTCTGAAAGGCCGTCGACCCGCAATCATCTCGTACAGGATCACGCCCAGCGACCAGATGTCCGTCCGGTGATCGACGCTCTTTCCCCGCGCTTGCTCCGGCGACATGTAGGCAACCGTGCCCACGGTTGTCCCCGCGACCGTGAGCTGAGTCGCATCGTTTGATCGAGCCAGGCCGAAGTCCATGATCTTCACGCGGCCCCCCGGTGTCACCACGACGTTCGCGGGCTTGATGTCTCGATGGACGATGCCCTTGGCGTGTGCCTCGGCGAGGCCCTCCGCGATCTGGGCGGCAATCGCCAGGGCCTCGTCAAGGGGCATCGAGGCGGATTCGATCATGGCTTTGAGGCTCTGCCCTTTCACGCACTCCATCGCGATGAAGATCTGACCGTCGGCCTCATCGATCTCATAGACCGTGCAGATGCTTGGGTGATTGAGGGCTGCCGCTGCTCTCGCCTCATGGACGAGGCGTGCCCTCTCCGTATCAGTGCCGATGATGCGCGGGGAGAGGAACTTGAGGGCAACGTGTCTCTCGAGCTTCGTGTCGTCGGCCTTGTAGACGACGCCCATGCCGCCTTCGCCCAGCTTCTCGAGGATCTTGTAGTGGGAGATCGTCTTACCGATCATCGGTGGTTCCTAAGGGAGGATGGTCGATGGGCTGCATGAGCACCGTTCAACGGTATTCTAGCGCCCCTGCTGGTCTGGGGCTAGGGAGTTCTGTCTTCGCCGGTCAGGTGGGTGCGGGCCCGCACGGTTCTGGGGGGCCTGCCCGGCTTCACAGATTGCCTGACTCGCGGTGCGTCAGCCTTTCGAGCAGTCGTGGCGGCGGATCCTGCTCGAACGTGTGGGTACTGTGGTATAATAGTCCAGAAGACCGTGCGACAGTCGCAACGCGAACGCGGAAGGTGGAATCGCACGGACCCCTGACTCGAAAGCGTGGCACTCAATTGAGAACTGGACTCCCCTGGAAGTTCTTGGCGGCCGCGCTCATCGCGCTGCTGCCCCTGCAGGCCCACTCGAGCATTCTCATCTCCGAACTGTGTGACCCGCGTCTGAACTACACCACCGACAGATTCATCGAGATCTACAATGCAGGCTCCGGCCCCGTCGAACTGACCGGCTGGTCGCTCGTCGCCGTCGGCAATGGTGGTGACATCTTCACGTGGAGCCTCTCCGGCGTAATCGCAGCAGGAGAAGCGCTTGTCGCGGGCGACGCGACGCCCGTTGTCGTCTTCCCGGTGGACTTCGCCGACGAGGCATGGTCGAGCAACAACGGTCTGTGGAACGGTAAGGTGGGGGATGGTGCGAAGCTCATCGATGGCAGCTCGACGATCATCGACTACGTCGTCGTCGATGCGACGCGTTTCGAGAACAAGGACTACGTGCGCCACTACAGCGTCAACGAGCCGAACACCAGCTTCGACTATTCGGAATGGACCGCAGCGGCCGTTGACTACCCGACGCAGGGCAGCCCCGGCGCCCACACCTCGGAGCCGCCTCTTCCGGTGCCCGAGATCGGCGCGATCGACACGTATCCAGAGAACCCGCTGCCCGGAGAGACCGTCGACGTTCAGGCCATCGTGACGGACTCCGCCGCGACGATCACGTCAGTGGTGCTGTCATGGGGACTCTCATCCGCGTCGCCGCGCGCCACGATTCCCATGTCCGTCCTCTACGGAAGCGTCTACGAGACGGACACGCCGATACCCGGTCAGGCCGAGGGCGCGACCGTCTTCTTCGAGATCGAGGCGACCAACGACGTTCCGGCATCCGCGACGTCGGCTGTCCAGAGCTATACGATCCCGGTGACCGTGTCCATCCACGACATCCAGGGCGAGGCGGCGGCCTCACCCTACGATGGGGCACCCGTCATCACGCAGGGCGTTGTCACAGCGCAGAACGCTCTCTACTTCGTCATCCAGGACGGCAGCGGTCCGTGGAGCGGTCTGTGGGCGAGAGGCGCAGTTGCGCCATCGGTCGGGGACTCCGTGACGGTCTTCGGTGTTGTGACCGAGAGCGATGGCATCAACGCGAACAACACGTTCCTCGTCGGCGCCGTGGTTCAGAGCAGCGCGCCGGCCACGGCTCCGCCTGTCGCGACACTCATCACGAGTGCAGCGGCACCCTCGGAGGAGTTCGAGGGAGTTCTCGTGAAGGTCGAGAACTCCGTCTGTACGAACGCCAACATGGGTGCGGGAGCGTGGCAGATCGATGACGGCAGCGGCGGGTGTGCCGTGGGCGAGTTCGCGTATGACTCCGACCCGACTCTGGGGACGACGTATGACGTCACCGGGCCTGTGGCGTACTCGGACAGTTTCTTCAGGATCGAGCCCCGTGACGCGAGCGACGTCGTCTGGGTCGCGGATGACACGGCTCCGTCCATCGCCAGTGCAACTCCTACGAGCGAGACGACCGTGCGCGTGACGTTCTCGGAGGATGTCGAGCCGTTGAGCGCAGGGACCACGGGCAACTACGCCATCGACAGCCTGAGCGTGCTGAGTGCGTCGCAGGTCGTCGGGTTCCCGGATCAGGTCGACCTGACCGTCACGGCGATGCGCGAGCGCACCTACACGCTGACTATCAACGGTGTCGAGGACCTCTTCGGGAACGCGATGACTGACGAGATGTCCTCCTTCGACTTCGTCGACTACGGTCCTCCCGAAGCGTACTACGCCAGCGCGGCGGGTCTCATGGGCGAGCCGCTCAGGGCGGCGCTCCACGCGATCATCGACAACCATACGGTTGTGAGCTACGACTATGCGTGGACCGTGTTCCGCACCGCCGATGATAAGCCGAACGGGAAGGTCTGGGACATCTACTCCGACGTCCCGGGAGGGACATCGCCTTACGAGTACGATTTCGGCATCGACGAGGGCGGGATCGGTGGCGCCGAGGGCAACGGGTACACGCGCGAGCATTCGTGGCCGAAGAGCTGGTTCGATGACGCGTCGCCCATGGTCTCGGACGTCTTCGCACTCTATCCATGTGACGCGCACGTCAACGGCAACCGGGGAAACTACCCGTACGGCGAGGTGTCGTCGCCCGAGTGGGTGTCGCTGAACGGAAGCGAACGCGGCCCGTGTACGTATCCCGGGTACTCGGGCATCGTGTTCGAGCCCATCGACGAGTACAAGGGTGACCTCGCGCGCACGTACTTCTACATGACCGCGAGATACTACACGGAGGACGCGGGGTGGACCGGCAGCCCGATGACCAGCGGCGCCGACCTCTTGCCGTGGGCTGTTGACATGCTCCTCGAGTGGCACGAGGCGGACCCGGTCAGTCGGAAGGAGATCGAGCGGAACGGAACGATCTACGGAGTGCAGCACAACCGCAATCCGTTCGTCGACCATCCCGAGTTCGTCGACGCGATGTATGCGACGACGGGAGTCGGTGATGACGTAGTTTCCGCGTACCGTCTGTGCCGGAATCTGCCAAATCCGTTCAATCCGACGACGACCATTCGATTCGAACTTCCACGCGAAGGCGCCGTCACGATCGAGGTCTACGACGTGAGTGGCCGGAAGGTGGCGGTGCTGGCCGACGGTGAGTTCGGTCCGGGTGAGCACGCGGTTGCCTGGGACGGCCGCCGCACCGACGGCAGCGAGGTCGCGAGCGGCGTCTACTTCTACAGGATGACATCCGATGGGTTCGAGGCCGGACGGAAGATGGTGCTATTGAAGTAGGGACAGCCATCATTGCCTTGCGAGGCTTGGGAGGTCACCCATGTATCAGACCAACATGCGGCTACGCCGTCTCCTGCCGGTGGTGTTGCTGGTTCCCAGCCTCTTGCTGATCGTATCCGACTCCCAGGCCGCTGAGGCTCCCATGAACCAGCGCGACACGGCCCTGGTCACCTTCCATGTGAACGTGCCCGCGACCACGCCCCCGGGCGATCCGGTCTTCATCGTGGGTGACTTCCAGGGTTGGAATCCCGGCGACCCCGCCTACCAGCTGGCAGACCAGGGCAGCCTCGTCTATGAGATCACGCTGGAGCTGACCATCGGGACCACGATCCAGTTCAAGTTCACCCGAGGGGACTGGAGCAAGGTGGAGAAGGGGCCGAACGGCGAGGAGATCGGCAACCGGTCCCACGCGGTCACCGGCGTCGAGACCCTCGAGCTGACGGTGGCCAGCTGGGCCGACCTGCCTGCCAACAGCACCATCACCGGTGACGTGACGACCCACACCGTGCCGGGCTTCCTGGACGGGCGTCGGGTGTGGGTCTATCTTCCTCCGGACTACAATGCAAAGACCGAGCAGCGTTACCCCGTGCTCTATATGTTCGACGGCCAGAACGTGTTCGACCAGGCTACGAGCTTCGCCGGCGAGTGGGAAGTGGACGAGACCTGCGAGAGCCTCATTCCGGCAGGGATGATGGAGCCGATAATCGTGGTCGCCGTGGACAACGGCGGCCTCCGCCGGATCTACGAGTACACTCCGTGGTACGATCCGGGCTTCGGGGATGGCGGCGGTGGAGAAGCCCATCTTCAGGAATTCATCAACGTTCTGATGCCCTGGGTCAACGCCAGCTACCGCACGCTCACCGGTCCGCAGGCTACCGGATTGGCAGGATCATCACTGGGTGGTCTCATGCCCCTCTATGCAGTCTACGCTCACTCCGACGTGTTCGGTCACATCGGCGCTCTGTCCCCCTCCATCTGGTGGAGCGGGCACGAACTGCTCGAATATGCTGCCGGGCAGCCCAAGCCTCCGGCGAAGGTCTACATGGACATGGGGACCATCGAGTCCGGATCAATGCAGGATGAGAACAACAACGGTGTCGACGACAGCATCGACGACTTGCGGGCGATGCGCGACCTGATGGTCGGGCAGGGGTTCGTCCTGGACGAGGATCTGATGGTGGTCGAAGACGAAGGCGGCGTGCACAACGAATCGTACTGGGCGCAGCGGTTCCCCGTGACCCTGCAGTTCCTGTTCCCGCCGCCGGGAACGTCCGTCACACCACCGAGCGAGACTCCCGCAACCTCGATGCTGCACCCCAACATGCCGAATCCGTTCAATCTGCAGACAACCCTGAGTTTCCACCTGCCCGCGCGGGCCGACGTGCGGCTGACCGTTCACGACGTGGCCGGTCGGCGCGTGCGCGAGCTCCTCGCAGAGTCGCTCCCGGCCGGACCACACGAGTCGGTCTGGGATGGCCGGGACGACTGCGGCACCCCGGCGGCCAGCGGGATCTACTTCTATCGGATTCAGGTGGGGGAGGTCGTCGAACAGCGGAAGATGGTTCTTCTGAAGTAGTAGTTGGCTGGAAACATGCCCACCACGCGGAACCCGCATCCGCGGGGCCGTCCAGTGACGGCCTGCCAGCTCCGGCAGCGCCTTGAGAGGATGCAGTGGGAGTCACGCTGACAGACTCAGTCCAGAGGGCATGCGCAGAAGACGAAAGCGGGGCGCCTGTTGGCGCCCCGCTCTGTTGTACCATCCGAGATCGCAACCGGGGTCCCCACGCACACTTGGCCCGAATCCCCACGCCTGCCCTCATGAGCTTGCATCGGGGACATGCGGGCGACTACTACTTCTTCTTCTTGCCCTTGCCCTTGGCCTTGGGCTTCGGGGACGCGGTCTTCGCGGCCTTCGGACTAGCTTTCGCCATTCGCTCTCCTAGTGGCAGCTCCGTTGCTCTGAGCTGCCTGACAGTGGGTTGATCCCTAGACGTGGCCGCCAACCGGCGACCACCCCACTCCGGCAACCACACCTCCTGCGGCCACCTCACTCCAAAGGTTCCAACTCACTCCCGGCTGCGTCGGGACTCGACACCAATGCGTATCGAATTCCACGCGTGGATAGAGCTTATATCCGGCGTCCGGGAACGCAAGAGAAATCGTACAAGTCAGGGTGGTCGCGCGGCCTTCATCGACATGCTCACGTCGCACACGGTCGGGCGGCAGGCGGAGCTCCAGCAGCACGCACGGAATGTGAGAGCGGAGCGCCAGATGACGCTCCGCTCTCCTGTTCTTTCCGAAGCTGCAGCCGGATCCCAACTCACTCCCAACTGCCCCGGGATTCCGCGTGAGGGTGTGCTAGCCGCCGATCTGGAACCGGACCTGTGCGGCGAACGTGATCGAATCGAGATCCTGATCCCCTAGGTCCTCGAAGACGTCGGTGTCATGGAAGCGGTAGAGGGCGTAGACATCGAGGTCCATGCTGTCCATTTCGAGAAGAACACCCGCGCGCAGAGCGTAGAACGGGTCGCTCGCCCACTCACCGTCGAACGTGGCGGTTCCGATCCCCACGCCACCGTAGATGAAGTCGCCGAAGAGCACGTATGCCTGTGGCAGGATGAGCGACTTGCCCGAACCGCCGAAGTCCAGAACCCATTCGACATCGCCCTCGACTTTGAACATCGTGAGGTCCATCTGGTAGGACCCCAGGAAGGCGAGCGCATCCGAGTCGAACTCCTCTTCGTCCTTGATGTCTCCCAGTGTCTTCATGTACTCAACGCCGCCACCGATGCGACCAGCCTGAGCCGGCATGGCGAGCGCTCCAGCCAGGACGAGTGACAGGACGAGCAAGCAAACAAGACGTCTCATTGCGAACCTCCCCATTCTTGAAGTCGACGGGTGATCGTCACAAGCCAGGTTCCTGCTGGACTCGAGTAGCATGCTGGACGTTCTGCAGGTCGTCAAGCGCATTCACCGGAGGGCTGGTCACCTGGAAGCCACAGCTGCCGAGGTGGCGGTGAAATTCCCTGCCTCGCTTTTCCGGTCGGTGAGCCCCTTACGGGTGCTCTTGACCCACGATCGTAGCCATGCTAGCCCGAAGCATCAATGATCGGGGGCGTACGGCCAGGCTTGAAAGACGTTCACCACGATGAACCAATACGAAGAGGCCCGCCATTTTACTGGCGGGCCTCTCCTGCGTTCAGGCGCTGCGATTTCCATGCGTCGGCTGCGCCGCCGGCCTATCCCTTCGAGGGAAACTCCGTCGAGTGGCTCTCGCCTCTTACCGAGCCATCCCAGACATCATAGTTGCCATAGCTCCACGCTTCGAACCTGTTCACGTTCGTGATCGAAACGCCGCCTTCGGAGTTCACGGTGAAGTCGAAGACGTGCCAGTAGTTCCCGACGGTCCCGCTCGCCTCGGAAGCGTTGTAGTTTCTGGCCTGCCCGGCGACCAGGAGGCTGACGATCGCGGGGGAGGACTGAATCGTGCCCGATCCGGAGAAGAGGTACACGCAGTACGAGTATGTTCCCTCGTAGAGCTGGACCCCGGAGATGATCTCGGGACCGTACGAACTCACATCATCCGTGTCGAGCATCGTGTACGGGTTCGATTCCAGCGTGCCCATGTTGTAGTAGGCCGTGCGGTAGAAGTCCCAGCTGGCGTCCCAGGTCATCGGGATGAACAGGTGGGAATCCAGGTCGCTCGGATTCTGTCCCCGCGTCAGAGCGATGGAGAAGGCGGGGTCCAGCAGCACAAGGTCCTCCGACAGCGCCACCGTGGAGTTGTCGCCGATCACGACCTGTACCGTCTGGCTGTCGTGGGTCCCCTTGAAGGCCCACACCGCTGCGGACGAGTTCTTGCGCGCCCTGACGCTGAAGTACCCGTTGCTGTCGGTGTAGTCTTCATCCCTGTACGTTGCGTTCAGACCCTCGCTCACCGCCATGGCGTTGGCCACCGGGGCTCCCACGTTACTGACAACCCGACCGGTTATCGTGCAGACATCAGTGAGCGGCAGCTCCTGTGACTTGCTCTGGTCCGCGCGTTTCGTACAGGCGGCGGCAGCTCCTTGGATCTCGATGGGACCCGGGTCTCATCGGCGTACAACACCTTGAGCTCTCGCGGTCACACGCGACATCTCGGATCTACCCGGGGCGACGCGACGCCGCGTCGTTATCAGCAAGCGAACGGACGCATTCAGGGAGCCGGACATGCCGGTTGGTCAAGTGAGACAGAGGCCCCGGCGTACGAAGAGGCCCCGGTCTGGTGACCGGGGCCTCTCGTGTTCCTGGTGCATCGCGGTGCCGCGCCGTCCTGGAACTGTCAGCGCAGGAGCATCATCTTGGACGTCCGCGTCTCACCGCCGGACTCCAGCCGCACGAAGTACGTTCCCGCGGCCACCGGAATCCCATCACTATCCGCGCCGTCCCAGCTCACCTCGTGCGGACCCTCCGCCCGCATCTCGTCCTGGATGACGACCACCTCTCGACCGGCGACGTTATAGATACCGAGCCGGACGTGCGACCGCGTCGGCAGCGAGTAGCAGATGGTCGTCGAAGGCCCAAAAGGGTTTGGGAAGCTCCTCTCAAGGTGGAGACCGGTCTGCGGAGGATCTTCGGGTGGCTCGACGCCGTTGCTGCCGGCGAACTCGTAGACGGCCACCTCATGTCCCGCGAGGCTCAGACCCGTGATCTCGTAGCTCGGGCTGACCGTGATGTCCAGTGTGTCGCTCGGGTCAAGCAGGTTGACCAGCGAGTGGTCGCCCGGCTCAAGGCTGATCGTGTCCCCGGTCAGCGTGATGCTGTTCCGGGGGTTGGACGATGCATTGATCATGCACAGCACGGTCTGCTGCTCAGTGCTGCGCACGAACGCCATGACCGACGATTCGGAACTCGCGAGCGGATCGTGCGTGCCCTGCCTGAGGGCGGGCGAGTCGTTTCGCACGTGGATCAGCTTCTTGTACCACTCGAGCAGCGAGTTCGAATCGAGCTCCTCGTCTGCGACGTTGTACTGAGTGTAGTTGCTGCTGATGTAGTTCCAGGGCGAGCCCGTCGTGAAGCCGGCGTTGGTGCCATCGGTCCACTGCATCGGCGTGCGGATGTTGAGATGGTCGCCGCTGCCGACCATCCCGATCTCCTCACCGTAGTAGAGGAACGGCACGCCGGGCAGCGTCAGGTACATTCCCGCCGCCACCTTCGCCTTGCCCTCGTTCTCGCCGAGGACCGTGAACGACCGGTCCTGGTCGTGGTTCGTCAGGAACGTCGCGTACTGGAGATAGGGGTACTGGAGATAGACCTGGTTCGCTTTGTCAGCGAGCCAGCCGGGGTCGTTGTCGTTGGCCGCGCCCACGGTTGCGTACGAAAGGTCGAACTCGAAGCAGAGATCGAGTCGGTCGTTCGTGACGTACTGGAGCACCGTGCTCGTGTTCGTCCAGGCCTCGCCGACCGAGAGCATGTCGGGGCTGACCGACTTCACGTGCGCGTTGTACTCGGCCCAGAAGTCGAGCGTCGCCGGTGTGCTCTGGAGCTGGCTGCCGTCCTCCATGATGTAGAGCACCGCGTCGAGACGGAAGCCGTCGACGCCGATGGTGTCGAGCCAGTACGTGGCCGTCTGGAACATCGAGTCCTTCACGGCCGGTGTCTCGTAGTTGAGGTCCGGCATGCCGCCGGTGAAGAGGCCGTAGTACCAGCCCGAGTCGTTCCAGTGCCACACGTTCTGGCCCCAGGGACCGGTCTGGCCGGGGTCGTAGCTCGACCAGCGGAAGAAGTCACGGTAGGCCGGGTCGTTGTTCTCGGAGGCGATGAACCACGGGTGGTCGTCGGAGCAGTGGTTCATCACATAGTCCATGATGACCTTGATGCCGCGCGCGTGTGCCGCCGCGAGGAACGTCTCGAAGTCGGCCGTCGTTCCGTAGTCGGGGTTGATGGAGTGGTAGTCGACGGCATCGTACCCGTGGTAGCTGGGGGAGTCATTGATCGGCATCAGCCAGATGCCGGTGATGCCGAGGTCGGTGTCGGTCAGCGGGTCGCCATCGTTGAGATAGTCGAGCTTCTGCGTGAGCCCCTGGAAGTCGCCGATCCCGTCCCCGTCACTGTCGTAGAAGCTCCGCACGAAGATCTCGTAGAACACGGAGTCGTTCCACCAGGACAGCTGGTCCGGGTCGTAGCCGCCGCCGGGCTGGAGGTCGTTGTACCAGACGGTGATGGTGTCGTCGTGCGACGGCACCGTGTAGTAGCGGTTGTTGCCGTAACCAGGGAACTCCTCCGAGCCGTCCCATTCGCCGTTGATGCGGTACTTGTACTCGATCTGCTCGGACGCGCTGAATCCGCCCAGGGTGACCGAGTAGATGGTGTCGGCGTCGGCGTCCGCGAGGGGAGTGAGCGGGTCGGAGCCCCAGTTGTTGAACGTGGCGGCGAGGTCGACGGAGTCGCTGTGCGGGTCGAATGCTCCCAGCTCGACCTGGTAGGACATGCGGACCTGGAAGGTGATGTCGACGGCCCCGGCGCTGGTTGGCGCAATGAGGGTCGCAATGAGAACCAGGAGCGCGAGTCTTCCGAGTGTGGTGATGTTCATGGGTGGATGCTCACCTTCCGCAGAGGGAAGTCAGGATGTGTGCTGATGCCATCTCCTATTATACCACGCCCGTGGCCCGCGCTTGCCGTCATCTGAACAACCTGACGAAGAGCGGCGGCCGCTATGGGCTCAACATGACGATTCTGACGCGACCAGGCTGCTTGACAGACTGAAAAAGCTCTGCTATTCTTGCATAGTGCATAATTCTTGGCCATTCGGGCGGACCTCGAACGGGAGAACGATGATGCTTTGGAGAACTGCTGTGCTGTCGCTCGCTCTCGCGCTGCTTCTCGGTGGGCTTCCGGGTGCCGTCGCGAGCGGAGCCGCGAACCTGTACGTGGAGGACTTCAACGACACCGGCTCCCGCAACGCGTACGCCACGTCCGCTGACTGGAACACGCCTGCGGGCGAACTCAGGCTGTATCCCTTTGAGATATCGCTTGTTGGGAGCTACGACACTCCGAACTACGCGACACGTGTCGCCATCGCGGGCGACTACGCGTACGTGGCTGACAGTGCCTCCGGTCTTCAGGTGGTTGACATCACCGACCCGACAAACCCGGTGACGGCGGGGAGCTACAACACGACCGGCTCTGCACAGGGCGTCGCCATCGCGGGCGACTACGCGTATGTCGCGGATGGGGGTGGGGGCCTTCAGGTAGTCGATATCAGCGATCCGACGAATCCCATCTTGGCGGGGTCGCATCCGATCGGCGGCTCTGCGGTCGATGTGGCACTCTCAGGCGACTACGCGTATGTGGCTGACAGCTACACCGGTCTTCACGTGATTGACATCAGCGACCCGACGCTCCCAGCTTCAGCTGGGAGCTACAGCCTGCCTGGCATTGCACGTGGCGTGACCATTGATGGCGACCACGCGTACGTGGCTGATGACATCTCCGGCCTCCAGGTGATTGACATCAGCGATCCGACGAACCCGCTGTTCGCGGGGGGCTACGACACACCCGGCAGTGCCCGTGCTGTCGCCATCGCGGGGGACCATGCCTACGTGGCTGACTATGACCAGGGTCTCATGGTTGTCGACATCAGTGATCCAACGAATCCGATATCGGCGGGAAGCTGCGATACGCCGAATTACGCCTGGGACGTTGCTGTCGCGGGCGACCATGCCTACGTGGCGGACAGGGACTCCGGTCTCCAGGTGATCGACATCAGTGACCCGACGACCCCGGCATTGGCAGACAGCTACGACACTCCGACCTATGCCTACGGCGTCGCGATCGCGGGCGAGTACGCGTACGTGGCGGGCAACGACGGCGGGTTGCAGGTGCTCCGCGTCACCGTTGCGACGAGCCCGGCGTTGGCGGGGAGTGGTGCGGCGACCGCATACGCCATGGATGTCGCCATCGCGGGGGACTATGCCTACGTGGCTGACTACGGCTCCGGTCTTCAGGTCATCGACATCAGCGACCCGACGAACCCGTTGTCCGCCGGAAGCTGCAACACGCCGAACTACGCGTACGCCGTGGCCGTCGCTGGCGAGCACGCATTTGTGGCAGACAGGGACTCCGGTCTCCAGGTGGTCGATATCAGTGACCCGACGAACCCGGTGTTGGCCGGGAGCTACGACACCCCGACCTATGCATACGGTGTGGCAATCGCAGGCGACCACGCATACGTGGCAGGGCACGATGGCGGTCTCCAGGTGCTCGACATCAGCGACCCGACGACTCCGCTGTGGGTGGGGAGCTACGATACGCCGAGTTATGCAGTTGATGTCGTCATTGCTGGAGACCACGCGTACGTGGCGGATTCCAGTTCGGGCCTCCAGGTGGTCGATATCAGCGATCCGGCCACTCCGGTATCGGCAGGGAGCTACGACACGTACGGCACCTGTGTTGGCGTCGCCATCGCAGGCGACTACGCCTACGTCGCTGACTCGGGTCTCGGTCTTAAGGTGCTGGATATCAGCGATCCGACGAATCCGGTGCTGGCGGGCGGCGTTACCCTGATGGGCTCGGCTGAGGCCGTCGCCATCTCGGGCGACCGCGCCTACGTTTCTGCCGGCAGCTTTGGCGTTCAGGCAATCGACATCAGTGATCCGACGAACCCTGTGTGGGCCGGGGACTACAACCTGCCCGGCAATGCTTACGGCATTGCCACGTGGGGGGACCATGCGTACGTGGCGAACGCGGCATCGGGTCTTCAGGTGCTCGAAATCTCCCAGCGCTTTTTCGACCCCGACGCGAACATCGGCCAGTCTTTCGATATCGAGCCCAACGGCGGCGAAGTCCTGGCCGCTCAGCTGAACACGACGCAGACCGACTTCATCGCGTGGGAACTCAGCGCGGACGGCGGGACGAACTGGGAGAGCGTACTCCCCGGCGGTGCCTTCCAGACGTTCACGTACCCGGGCAGCGACCTCCTGTGGAGGTCCGCGCACGAGTACGCCGGTGACCAGGTGAATCCGACCTGCACGGATCTCACCATCGAGTGGCTGTACAACTCTCCGTCTGTTGCGTCGGTGATGGATGTTGGAAACGACCAAGGACGACAGGTGAGCATCACGTGGCGACGGAGCGGGTACGACGTCGTGGGAAGCTCGACGCCGATCGTGGAGTACGCGGTCTACCGGAGGATCGATGACGTCCGTGCGCCGGTCGACTCGCGGCAGCCGATCACGTACCCGCCAGGCAGCTGGCATTTCATCGCGACGGCTCCCGCCTCGGCCGAGGATGAATACGCCATGGTGGCGCCGACGCTCGCGGACTCGACGGTGACGGGCGGTGTTGCGTACTCGGTCTTCTTCGTGCGTGCGCTCACGGCGACACCGGGCGTGCACTTCGACGCGCCGCCGGACAGCGGATACTCGGTCGACAACCTGGCGCCGACCGTTCCTGCGGCCTTCGCGGTCGACTACAGCCCGAACGAGAACGAGCTGGCGTGGGCGGAGCCTTCGGATGAAGACTTCCAGTACTTCCGCGTCTACCGCGGCACCGATCCCGAGTTCGAGCCCACTCCTGAGAACCTCGTTCATATGACCATCGACATCGGCTGGATCGACTTCGTGGCCGACGCCTTCCAGTACTACTACAAGGTGAGCGCGGTCGACTTCTCGGGGAACGAGAGCGACGCGGCGTCGCCGGAGTCGATGACGGGTGTTGATGAGCCCGGCGAACCTCGCGGGTATGCCCTCCACCAGAACACACCGAACCCGCTCAACCCGACCACGACCATCCAGTACGACGTGCCGTCGGAGGGCGGCAGGGTCACGCTCGAGGTCTTCGATGTGAGCGGACGGCTCGTGCGGCAGCTGGTCGACCGCAACGAGACCGCCGGTCGGAGGTCCGTCGTTTGGGATGGCAGGGATGACGGAGGCGCGGCGGTCGCGTCGGGCGTCTACTACTACCGCCTGACCGCGCCCGGCTACGAAAAGGCGCTCAGGATGACGGTGCTGAAGTAGGGGGCAGGAAGGCTGCACAAGGCAGGCGACCCAATGAAGACAACGGCTCCCGATCTCGTGTCGGGAGCCGTTGTCTTGTGCCATCTACCACGGGAACATCCCCGCCAGGTCCAGCGCCGTGTAGACGAGCGCTCCCGCGAGCACCGCGCCGAGGACACGAGCGCGCCGCGGTGTGTAGATCCATCGGCGGATGAGTTGTCCTCCGATCGCCCACGTCGAGACCGACGTGAAGGAGACACTCGCGAGAAGCACCGGCGACCAGGCGAGCACGAACCGCTGGCCGAGGATCGGCGCGAGGAACACTGTGTACATCGTCAGTCCGTAGAAGATGCACTTGGGGTTTATGAACTGGAGGACGTAGCCGTTCCAGAACCGGAGGGGCTTCGACTCTTCCGAGCGTTCGAGCAGCTTGCTGCTGCCAACGTAGACCCCGAAAGCGAGCCAGAGGATGTAGAGCCCGCCGATGACCCGGAGCGTCGGGGCTGCCGCTGCGATGTAAGTGCCCAGAAGCGTCGAGACGCTCCCGCAGATCAGCATGAGCGTGAAGAACCCGGAAGCGATGCCGAGGATGAACGGCAGCGTCCGGCGGTAGCCGTAGAGCGCTCCGCTCGAGGCGCAGAGGATGTTGTTGGGCCCCGGCGTGAGCGTCGTGACGGCCGCGAAGATCACCGTTGCGGGGATGTTGACGCCCATGTGCTGCTCCTCGTCCTGCCGTCCTGTCCCTGCCGCCCTGCCCCTGACTCAGTACTCGCCCTCGCCCTTGCCCTTGCCCTGGCTGGTCTCGCTTGCCCTTTGCCATACCAGCCGAGTCACTATATCATAGCCGGTGGTACTTCCCGCGCGCGTTGTCGCGCCACGGTCCCGCACTCCTCCGTCTTTCTCCTGCCTGGAGGTCCGCATGAAGCACGTATGTGCAGCCACTTCCGTACTTCTCTTGATGCTGACGTCCGCAATCCCGACCGCGTTCGCGCAGACGGGCATGAACGAGCTGACCAGTGCCGTCCCGCCGGAACAGGGCTCTCTCACCGCGAACATCTACAACCAGACCTCGGCCGAGTACCGTGCGTGCTGTCTGACCATCTACGCGGTGGCCGGGTACCGGCTCGATGAGCTTATCGAGGATGCGGACCCGCCGCTCGCGCGGCCGGCCGTCGTGATGGACCTCGACGAGACGGTGCTCGACGTCTCGAGCTTCCAGGCGTTCCTCTACAAGAACGGCCTCAGCTACACGCCAGAGCTCTGGTCGGTCTACGAGCAGGAGGGGGTGGATGAGGTGTTGCTCGTCCCGGGTGCGGCGGAGTTCATCGCGAAGGCAGAGGCGCTCGGCGTGAGCGTCGTCTATCTGTCGAACCGGAACGAGGCGAACCGGGAGCACACGATCGCCGTGATCGAGCGGCTCGGTCTCGGTGTCGAGGGTATCGAGGAGCGCGTCTATCTGAAGCCGACCGGCGGGTCGTCCAACAAGTCATCCCGCCGCGATGCGATCTCTGCGCGGTACAACGTCGTGATGATCTTCGGCGACAACCTGCGCGACTTCGCGGAGGTCTTCGCGCCCGAGCGGCTTGGCGGCGACGCGACGACCGACGACTATCTGAGTGCGATCGATGCGCGGGACACAGCCGTCGATGACGCCGTCTGCCACTGGGGCGTCGACTGGTTCGTGCTCCCGAACTGCATGTACGGAGAGTGGGAGAAGCTCGTGCCGGCGAACCCCGTCGACATCCTTCGGCGAACCGGCATGGGGATGGAAGACGCCGGCGAGTAGGTCGCAGCAGGCGCTAGGGCGCCATCCCGAGACGTGATGTTCGAAGAGGAGGCGCACGATGAGTGAGAAGAAGCAGCGACTCACGACGAGCCAGGGTATGCCCGTCGACAACGACCTGAGCTCGATGACCGCAGGAGCGAAGGGGCCGACGCTCGTCCAGGATGTTCACCTTGTCGACAAGCTGACGCACTTCGACCGCGAGCGCATCCCGGAGCGCGTCGTGCACGCCAAGGGCGCCGGCGCCTTTGGCTACTTCGAGGTCACGCACGATGTGACGAAGTACACGCGCGCCGCGTTCCTCTCGAAGGTGGGGAAGAGGACCGAGCTTTTCGCGCGGTTCTCGACCGTCGGCGGCGAGAAGGGGTCCGCCGATTCCGCACGCGACCCGCGCGGCTTCGCCGTCAAGTTCTACACGGAGGAGGGCAACTACGACTTCGTCGGGAACAACACGCCCGTCTTCTTCATCCGCGACGCGATCAAGTTCCCGGATTTCATCCACACGCAGAAGCGCAACCCCGCGACGAACCTTAAGGACGCGGACATGTTCTGGGATTTCCTCTCGCTGACGCCGGAGTCGATCCACCAGGTGACTATCCTCTTCTCGGATCGGGGGACGCCACAGGGCTTTCGCAACATGAACGGGTACGGCGGGCATTCGTACATGTGGTACAACGACACGGGTGAGTACTGGTGGGTGAAGATCCACTTCAAGACGGACCAGGGCATCGACAACCTCACGCTCGACGAGTCGACGAAGCTCGCGGGGACCGATCCCGATCACGCGACCCGCGATCTGTACAACAGCATCGCCGCGGGCAAGCCTCCGTCCTGGACGGTCTCGGTTCAGATCATGGACCCGAAGGACGCCGACGGCTACCGCTTCGATCCCTACGACATCACGAAGGTCTGGCCGCACGGCGACTATCCGCTGATCCCCGTCGGCCGGATGGTGCTCGACAGGAACCCCGAGAACTACTTCGCCGATGTCGAGCAGGCGGCGTTCTCGCCCGGCAACTTCGTTCCGGGGATCGGACCGTCGCCCGACAAGATGCTCCAGGGGCGGCTGTTCAGTTACCATGACACGCATCGCCACAGGCTGGGCACGAACTACCACCTTCTCCCCGTAAACGCTCCGCGCGGCACGAAGGAGGACAACTACCAGCGTGACGGAGCCATGCGTTCGGATGACAACCAGGGTGGCGGGCCGAACTACTGGCCGAACAGCTTCGGTGGTCCACAGCCGGACCCGTCTCTGACACTGCCAGCAGTCGACATCGCCGGGATGGCCGCGCGCCACGAGTATGAACTCGGTGACGTGGACTTCGTTCAGCCGAAGGCGCTCTACGAGAAGGTCATGACCGACAAGGACCGCGACCATCAGATACACAACATCGTGTCGCACCTCGGCGGCGCGCAGGAGCGCATCCAGCTCAGACAGACCGCTCTGTTCTACAAGGTGTCCGAGGACTACGGCACGCGGATCGCAAAGGGGCTTGGGCTTGATGTGAATGAGGTCGAAAGGCTCGCTGCGATGACGCAGGAGGAGCGGGTCAAGGCGACGCAGAAGTAGCATCGGGAAGCAGACTGTCCGACGCGCGTGGTCGCGTGGGAACCGTCTACGGAGTCTACGAGGAGGCCGCCGGCGTCAACATCCGCGGCCGCTTCATCATCGACCCGGACGGGATCATCCAGGCAATGGAAGTTCTCACGCCCGCGGTCGGCCGGAACATCGCCGAGACGGTGCGCCAGCTCAAGGCGTTCCAGCATGTGCGTGCCACCGGCGAGGCCACGCCGTCCGGCTGGGAGCCCGGCAAGAAGACGCTCAAGCCCGGACCCGACCTGGTCGGTCGTGTCTGGGAGGTCTGGAAGCCGGGGGACGAGTAGCCCCTGCCGGTGACCACAACGAGAGAGGCCGCCGGATCCCGGCTGCCTCTCTCGTTGGTCTGCCTGTGCTCTGGGATTGAGCGCCGCGCTACTTGAGCACCACGACGCGTCCCACCCGTGTCTCGCCGCCCTGCTCCAGATGGACGAAGTAGACGCCGGATGCCAGGTCGCTTCGGTCGGCCAGCACTGCGGTGTGCGCGCCCTCTGTCGCCGGACTCAATGCGCGCTCGGTGATGAGACGTCCCGCGACGTCGTAGAGCCTGAGGTTCGCAGGCTGCCGGCTCGGGAGGATGTACTCGACCGTGATGCCGTCGCTCACCGGCGAGATCACGCGAAGCGTCAGCGCGAGTTCGTTCTCGTCCGGGACACCGGTCACATCGGGCGGTGCCAGCGAGTAGACGCTGACGTTGCCGTTGAAGTCGACGGCCGCGATCTTGTAGAAGCTCAGAATCGGCCCACCGTCGTCGTAGCTCGTGCCGATGAGTGTCGTCACGAGGTTGCCCGCATCGGGAATGAACGTTTCCGAGCCGCCGCGGTGCAGACTGAAGTAGGCGAAGTCCGCATCGAGACTTTCCTCCCAATCCATCTCGTTCGTGTCGCCGACACGAGCGAGCACGAACCCGCCTGGCGCCGCGGGGGAGAGGTTGTCGACCGAGTATCCCGAGTCGGGCGGCGAGTCGTAGTAGAAGAACGGATTATCTGTCACGCCGGAGACGAAGAAGACGCTCCAGTGCATGCCACTTGCATTGGAGTCGGCCAGCGTCGGGACGACGGCATTGTAGTCATCTTCGCCGCGGGCAGGCACGTCGAGGACGAAGTCCCAGTCGCCAGGCGGATAGAGCATGCGCTCCTGCGCGTGCGCCTCGCCGGCCGCCCGCAGACCGTCGATGCGGCGCCAGATGGTGTAGTGCGTGACCGGGTCCGGCTTGCTCGCATCGTCCAGGCAGGAGCGGCTCCACGTGAGTCTGACCTGACGACCCTGGTCATTGCCCACGTCGGCGATCGCCGTGATCGATGGCTCGTCGATCGATCCGCTGTAGCATACGCCGGCGGTGCCCGGCTGTCCGTCGTACGAGGCCTGGCTTCCGATGCCTCCTGCTCCCGCCGAACTCGTGTAGTTGCCGCTGCTCAGGGTCATGTGACAGCAGATGAATTTGACTCGCCCGCCACCGCCACCACCGCCGCCGCGGCGTGTGGGGCAGTCGCCGCCATCTCCGCCTCTCGCGTACACGTTCCCGGACAGGAAGATCTCCGGGGCCTGGATGTAGACACCGCCTCCGGACCCGGCGCCGCCGCCGTCCATGGAGGCGACATCCTCGCCGTCCTCGCCATCGCAGTTGACGGCTCCGGTGATGCTGACGTCGCCTGCAACGCACTTGAACATGGCTCCACCGTTACCGCCGTCGCCGCCGCTCTGGTGCGCGCCGCCTGAGCCCATCTGGATGTCGGGACCATAGTCAGTCCCGTAGGATGGGCCGCCCGGATTGCCCCAGCCGCTGGCTCCCCCAGCTCCGCCGTAGCCGCCACCGCCGCCCGGGTTGCTGCCGCCGCCCGGGCCTTCGCCATCACCGCCGAGCGGTGGAGGGCTACCGCGATAGCCGCGGCCGTCACCATCGATCGTGCCGTCGATGTTGACGGAGGGGGCGGAGACTTCAAGGTACCCCGTGTTCGCGGTGCCGTCGTAGGCGGGGATGTAGAGGATGCCCGTTGCGGCGATCTCAACAGCGACGTTGTAGCTGTGCACGCCGCCAAGTGTGTATGTCTCGGCCGGGCCGACGTAGAGGTTGTCGGCGTCATCGATGACGGCGCGTGCCGGCAGGGCGGTGCCGATGAGCAGGAACGCCGCGGCCAGAAGTGCCGCGATTGTCAGCGTGGTGAAGCGACGTGTGCGCATGGTAGCCTCCTTCGGTGGGGAGCGTCGCGACGCAGCGGTATGTATGCGCCGGCCTCACCGGGCCGGGTGTTGCCCGATACGAAGGGATTCTACCATGGGATATGACTGTCGTTCAATAGGTCGTTGGCGCTGCCATGTCGTGCTCGACCGCATCCCGGGACGTACCAGTACGAGCTCGTCGCCGGAGGTCCGTGGTATCATGATCCGCGGAATCCGGGTACTGTGTCGGACACGTTTGGTGGCCGCACGGACTCGATTCAGGGAGTGTCGAACCGCCATGCAGGTCCCCGTTGTTGCCAGGACAGTTGGTCTCCTCGCGCTGCATTGGCTTCGCCGCAGCGCTCACACTACGCTTGGCGCGCCTGGGTTCTGACATCACGCTGTGCTCCGGGAGGAGGAGATGCAATTGCTGCGGAACAGCCTGGCTCTCGACAGAACGCGTCTGGCCAATGAGCGGACGCTTCTGGCATACGTCCGCACTGCCCTGGCGGTTCTTGCCACAGGGCTCGGATTCACGTACTTGTTCCCGTCGGTGTGGGGTAGTGCGACAGGCTGGGGACTCGGCGTGGTCTCTCTTGGTCTTGTCGCGTGGGGTATCGCACGATACCGGGCCGTCAGCCGCGATCTGCAGAGGGCTCGAGAGGTCGACCAGCCTCTCGGTGATTGAGACGAGTAGACCGCACGAACGCGCGGTGTCATGGAGCGATACGTCAATGGCTGGATCGAGTCTGCCAGGCGCGAGGAGACGAGAGTGCGGCGCCTCCCGGCGAGCACCCTCTTGACGTGCCAGACCTACTTTGATATAGTGCTAATTAGGGTCATATCAAAGTAGGAGGCGGACATGGTCGAGACGGACATCGAGACCCTGCTTCAGTTCTTCAAGGTCCTGGCCAACGAGAATCGACTCAAGATCCTGGGTGTGCTGGCCGACCGCGAGTGTGGTGTCGAGGAGCTTGCGGCTCTGTTGGATCTGAAAGCGCCAACGGTGTCGCATCACCTGGACAGGCTCAGAGAGCTTGGACTCGTGGACATGCGCACTGATGGCAACGACCATCTCCATCGACTGAGCGCGGACGGCCTCCAGAGGATGAGCAGGAGCGTCTTCGCTTCGTTCAGCCCGGAGGCGGTGGTCTCTCTCGCCGATGGAGTCGAGATCGACGCCTGGGAGCAGAAGGTGCTGAGGGCGTTCGTTGAAGGCGACGCGATCAAGGCGGTCCCGGCGGGGTACAAGAAGCGGCTGGTCATACTCAAGTGGCTCGTCAACAAGTTCGAAGAGGGCGTGAAGTACTCCGAGCGCGAGATCAACGAGATCATCGGACGACACCATCCTGACTATTGCCTCTTCCGGCGTGAGTTCATCATGAACGGTCTGATGGAGCGGGACGAGGGCGTCTACTGGCGAGTGGAGTGGCGCCTTCCCGATCTGGTGTGATCTCTCGGTCTGGGGACTCTGGCGACACCTCGGGAGGAACCATGGAATCCAGATACGACGCCGTCTGCGGGTTGTACTGCGGCGCATGTCGGGTCGTGCAGTGCAACGAGGACGGTTCCATCGAAGCTCTGGCGAAAGAGTGGGGAAGGGAAGCGGAGCAGCTTGTCTGCAACGGCTGCAAGAGCGACGTCGTCGCTGTGTTCTGCCGCGACTGTGTCTTCAAGAGCTGCGCTGCGTCGAGGGGGATCGAGTACTGCTTCGAATGCGACGAGTTTCCGTGCGCCGTACTGATCGCTTTCCGCGACGATGATGCTGTGCATCACTCGGCTGTCGTGCGAAACTCGGAGGCGATGCGCGAGCAGGGTGTTGCCCGCTGGCTCGAAGATCAGCGCGCGCGTTGGACCTGCCCTGAGTGCGCCACGCGGTTCTGGTGGTACGCCAGGACGTGCAAGACGTGCGGTTCGGCGCTTCGGGGCTGCGAAGCCGAGCAGGCCGAAGCCGATCCCGATGTCGACCGGACTGTGTGAGGTTCCGGGGCCGGCTGTCTGACCTGTGCATGAGGCGCCCCGCCCGCATCGCCGACGGCTCGACGGCAGGAGTTCGCGACCGCACAAGTACATGTGGTATACTATCGAAAACAAGGAACGGGAGATGTATCGGAAGGAGGAGTCTGACATGCGATACGCAAGGCCGATGCGCCTGGTGGTCCTGTTCGCGCTGGCCGTCCCCGTGGCTGCTGCTGCTGCCACTATCCACGTCCCGTCGGAGCAGCCGACGATTCAGCAGGGCATCGACGCGGCCTCTGCAGGAGACATCGTCCTGGTGGCTCCGGGCACGTACACGGGAGTCCTCAATCGTGACCTGGATTTCGGGGGGGCGAACCTTGTCGTCGTCTCTGAGACGGGCGCGGAGTTCGCCATCATCGACTGCGCGGACCTGGGTCGCGGGTTCCTCTTCCACTCCGGTGAAGATACGACCGCCGTCGTCCGCGGCTTCACGATCACCAATGCAGTCGCCGACACCGGTGCGGGCGCCTACTGCAAGAATGGCTCGAGCCCGCGGTTCGAGGAGTGCACTTTCAACGGCTGCGAGGCGCTGAGCAGGGGTGGTGGGCTCTGCTGCGATGCGTCCTCCCCTGTGGTGCGCGGCTGCGAGTTCGCCGGGAATCTTGCTTCGCACGTGACGCGGGATGACGGGAGCGGTGGAGGGATGTCCTGTCTCTCCGGCTCCTCACCGCTGATCGTGGATACCGATTTCATTGAGAACAATGTCCGCTACAGCGGGGGAGGACTCCACTCCCAGTTCTCATCGCCCCAGTTGCTTCGCTGCGAGTTCACGGGGAATCTGGGTGCGGACTATGCGACCGGCACCGGAGCGTGGCTCCAGAGCTCCGATGGGGCAGTGCTGGCCGAGTGTACGTTCAGAGAGAACGGTGGCGTGAACTGTGTGGGTGGTGGCCTGTACGTTCTCTCCTCGACGGTTACTGTCACGGACTGCATCTTTGTCGACAATATCTCAGGCGCGGCCGGTGGCATGCGCATGACCGGTGCGAACGCGTCAACGGTCACCGGGTGTACATTCGTTGGGAACAGGGGCGCGTGGAATGCGGCGGGAGCGATCGAGTGTTTCTCCGAAGCAAGTCCGACTATCACCAACTGTACATTCGTCGAGAACGGCACGCATCAGGTGTGGTGTGATGGGGCGTCGCCTACGCTCGAGTACTGCATCTTTGCCTATTCGACAGCCGGGCTGGCTGTGTACTGTGAGGATGGCACTGAGACTCCAAGCATCAACCACTGCTTCGTCTTCGAAAATGCGGACGGCGATTCGCTCAGCGGCGGCAACTATCACGACAATGAGTATGCAGATCCGCGTTTCTGCGCTGTGGAGACCGGAGATGTCACGCTCTGTGCCGACTCGCCGTGTCTTCCGGGCGTGACCTGGGGCTTGCTCGTCGGCGCGGAAGGCGAAGGCTGCGCGTCGTGCGGAAGCGCGACGGAGCAGCGTACGTGGGGGAGTATCAAGGCGATGTACAGATAGTCTCCGTATCTGCCGGGCCGTTCCGTGCGCGAACACCCACCGCAGCTGATATACTTGCCGGAGGTAGCCTGACAATCGTGTCCATCCGACAATCGTGTTCAAGAGGGAGGGCTATGTGAGACAGAAGAGACTGGTTGTGCTGGTTGCGGCCTTGGTGCTGGTCGCTCTGAGTGTCCCGAGTTCGGCGGTCACCATCCGTGTGCCTGTTGACCAGCCGACGATCCGAGCCGGCATCCTTGCGGCGACCGAGGGAGACACTGTGCTGGTCGCTGCAGGCACCTACACGGGAGTCGACAACCACGGCCTGGACTTCGGCGGCGTCAACATGACCGTCATGTCCGAGGCGGGCGCCGCGCAGACGATCATCGACTGCGAGGGCCTCGAGGTCTCCTTCGCCCTTGCGACCGAGGAGGACTCGACATCGGTCATACGGGGCTTCACGATAACGAATGGCAGCGGCAGCAACGGTGGGGGCATGTACATTCATGGCGCGGCCGCGACGATCGAGGAGTGCATCTTCGCCAACAACACCGCATCCATGAACGGAGGCGGCCTCAGCTACGGATACGCACCTACGCTCGGCTTCATCCGCAACTGCGTATTCTACGGGAACTCGGCTCCCTACCGCGCCGGCGGGATATTTTGCGACCACGGCGTCTTAGAGTACGTTTCCCCCATCATCACCGGCTGCGTCTTCTATGACAATGCGGGCGGTTCAAGTGGCTCACTCGGTGGCGGCGGCATGTTCTGCAACTCGGCTTCCCCCACCATCACCAACTGCACCTTCGTGGGGAATGCAGGGGGGCCCGGCGCCGGCGGGATCGAGGGCTGGGCCAGTGCCCCGATCGTAACGAACACCATCGTGGCCTTCAGTACCGAGGGTGCGGGGACCAACAGTGCCATCGTGGATCACTGCATCATCTTCGGGAACGCCGGCGGCGATCGCCTGTCCGACATGTCTCGCGAAAATCTCGTCATCGACCCGCTGTTCTGCAACATGGCCGGCTGGGACCTGACGCTCTGCAGCAACTCGCCGTGTCTTCCTGGGGCACCCGAGAATCCGTGGGGCGAGTTCGTGGGAGCCTATGGTTCATCCTGCGGCGAGTGCGACAGTCCGGTGGAGATGAGCAGCTGGGGCTCGATCAAGGCGATGTACAGGCGCCCGTAGAAGGGTGCCGGCCGACTCACGTATGCAGATGCCCGGCCGCCCGTAACGCCGGCTGCCAATGCGGCCACCGGGGCAAGACATGATCGAACCGAAACTGGTCCGTATGATCGTTGAGGGATACACGCTCCCGGTTCTGGGGACTCACGGGCTCCCGCATTGGGCGCGAGTGCTCGAGAACGGACTGAAGCTGGCGGAGCAGACCGGGGCGAACGGACACGTCGTGACCCTCTTCGCGGTCTTTCACGATGCCCGTCGGCAGAACGAATCGATAGACCCTGGACACGGCGCGCGCGGCGCAGCACTTGCCACCGAGCTCCGCGCAGGGTATCTCGATTTGCGCGACGACGAGTTCGAGCTGCTCGTCACGGCATGCGCCCATCACACCGATGGAACGGTGGATGGTGATGTCACTGTGCAGACCTGCTGGGACGCAGACCGTCTGGATCTCTGGCGCGTGTACACCGTGCCTCGGCGCGAGTATCTTTGCACGCCGGCGGCGAAGGACAACGAAATTCTGCAATGGTCGCGCGAACGGAGCGAATCGGACCACACTCCTGACTACGTCGCGCGGGACTGGCTGGCTGGCAGCTCGCCGGATGAGTAGAGGAGAGCCGGCGACCGTCAGCACAGAAGGAGAGGACATTCAGGTGAGAACCCGACTTGTTTCCATCCTGTGCCTTGTTCTCGTGATCGGTACAGTGCTGCCGGCTGCTGGCGGCGATGTCGGCCTCGGCATAATCGCGGGTGAGCCCACCGGGCTGAGCCTCAAGACGTGGCTGGGCGACACCAATGCGCTTGATGCGGCTTCGGGGTGGTCACTCGGCGAGAACGAATGGCTCTACCTTCACGTAGACTACCTTCATCATCGCTATGATCTGCACGGCCCGGAGTTGGACAGAGGCGTGCCCTACTACTTCGGCATTGGTGGTCGTGTTCTTCTGCGAGACGGGCACGACAGCAGGCTCGGGGTCCGGATACCTCTGGGGCTCGACTACGTGTTCGATGACTCACGATTCGACGTGTTCATAGAGGTGGCTCCGATTGTGAATCTGATCCCTAGTACGGGGTTCGATCTGAGCGGCGGTATTGGGGCTCGCTTCTGGTTCTGAGCTTGCCGGCCGCCAGCGGCTGCCGTTCAACGGGCGTCTGCTGCCGCGTGAATGGCGCGTCCTGCACCCGCGGTCCCACTGGAAGCGCGACACTTCAAGAAGACGGGGGAAGCATGCAAGTGGATACTCCGGGGCGTTCGTGGGTCAAGTCCATTACATGGAGGATCATCGGGATCGTGCTCCTCGGGGTGATCTCATATCTCATAACCAGGGACTGGAGGGAGATGGCCATCATAACGGTCGTCTTCCATGGGATTCGACTCGTCCTCTACTACTTCCATGAACGCGCGTGGGAGCGAGTCTCCTGGGGCAGGATAAAGCATCCTCTGGCGGTCCTGCCGGTGGATCGAGAGCTGACACCAGAGGACCTGGAAGCAGTCCGGGACAAGTTGAGGTCCCTCGGCTATCTCGACTAGTATGAGTGCTGCGAAGCAACTGATGTGCGGATACACGACAGAGTCCTGTCTCCGGACGACGTCAATGCGCTCGCGGACACCTTCACCGCCTAATTGACTGCACCGCTCCCTCCGGCTTGAAGCCCCCCCGAGGTAGTTCTCGCAACTGACGGCGATTCATGAGAGGGTCACGGGTGCCCTTGGTGGTCGGGGAGCTCTTCGCCCGCACCGTTCCCCGCGCGTATCTTCGGAGAGAGGGGTCGACGTGAACGACAGTACCGACGAGACCCGCGACCTACCGCTCGACGGACCGAGTGCTGACCGCAGGCTCAGCGAAGAGACTCTGCGGGAGAGCGAGCGCAGACTCCGCCACATCACGCAAGCAACCTCAGTCTACCTGTACGAGATCGACCGGCAGGGAGCTATCCGGTTCGTCAACCGAACCTACCCGGGGCTCACTGAGAACGACGTCGTCGGGACGAAGCTCACAGATTGGTTCCCCGAGGACCTGCGCACTCCGATTGCCGGTCTTGTGGATGCGGTGTTCTCAACCGGACAGGACCAGTCCACCGAGTACACGATCCCCGACCCTGAGGGTCGGGTTCACAGCTACACCTGCGAGATCGCGCTTGCGTCGGATTCAGACTCAGATCCGAGGGCTGTTCTCACCGCGACAGATGTCACCGACAAGGTCGAGGCCGACAGGGCACTGGAGGAGAGCGAGGCCAGGTTCAGGCAGCTCTTCAACGAAATGAAGGACGGAATGGCGGTCTACGAAGCCGTGGACGGCGGGAAGGATTTCGTCTTCAAGGACATCAACGCGGCCGGCGAGAGAATTGGGGATATCAGGAAGTCCGAAGTCGTCGGGAAGAGCTTGAGGGAGATACGGCCGGCCATCGACGAGTTTGGGTTGCTTGAAGTTATGCGACGAGTCTGGCAGACGGGGCAGACCGAATATCTCCCGGAGAAGCTCTACGAGGACAAGCGGCACCGGGGGTGGTTCGACAACTGCGTGTACAGACTTGACAGCGGGGATGTCGTCGCTCTGTTCGCTGACCACAGCGATCGCAGGCAGGCCGCGGACAGTCTCCGTCTGAAGGACCAGATTTTCGACTCCTCAATCGCCGCCAACAGCATCGCGGACGCGAAGGGAGTCGTCACAGAGTGCAATGCGTCCTTCCTGGAGGTGTGGGGGTACGCCGACAAGCGGGATGTCATCGACAAACCGATCCCCGAGTTCATCGTGAATCTCGAGGACGCAGAGATGATCCTCGCGGCGCTCACCGCGGACGGACGATGGCGAGGTGACTACGAAGCGAAAAGGGGGGATGGAGGTACGTTCACGGCATCCGCTTTCGCCACCGTACTTCGGGGCGCTGAGGGTGAGGTCATCGGCTATCACTCGTCCGTGCTCGACGTCACCGAGCAGCGGCTGGCCGAGGAGGAACTGCGAGCAGAGAGACGGCTCTCCGAGGACTACCTGGACAGTCTGCCGGGGCTGTTCTACGTCTTCGACGACAAGGGGTTCGTCAGGTGGAACAAGGCCTGGTTGCAGTTTGCCGGCTACACGGATGAGGACCTGGCCGGCAAGTCTCCCCCCGACTTCTTCCAGGGCGGGGACGTGGCGGCCGTGGCCGACACGGTGGTGAGGGTCTTCCGCGAGGGGTCCGCTGATATCGAAGCAAGCCTTGTCACGAAGGACGGGCGGCGGATTCCCTACTACTTCACCGGAGTGCGCACGACGATCGACGGCAGGGACCATCTGGTGGGGCTCGGCGTCGACGTCAGTGACCGTTGGCAGGCACAGGAGGCGCTTCGGAAGAGCGAGGAGCAGTACCGCAATCTCGCCGAGAACATCGGGATCGGCGTCGCGATGATCAGCCCTGACATGAAGGTCCTGACTCTGAACCGGCAGATGCGCGAATGGTTCCCCGGAGTGGACGCGACGGCGAAGCCCATCTGCTACCGCGCTTTCAACAACCCCCCGAACGAGGAACCGTGTTCTTACTGCCCCACCATCAAGACTCTTGAGGACGGCGAAACGCACGAGTCGACGACGGCGACGCCGACGGGGGACGGAGTGCGACACTTCCGGGTCTTGTCAACGCCGGTTCGAGACCCGGACGGTATTGTCGTCGCCGCCATCGAGATGGTCGAGGACGTCACAGAGCGCGTACATGCTGAATCAGAGAGGGCCGCGCTCGAGGCCCAGCTGAGGCAGTCCCAGAAGATGGAGTCCGTCGGTCGCCTGGCCGGTGGAGTTGCGCACGACTTCAACAACCTACTGACCGTCATCATCAACTACGCTGACATGATTGGCAAGAGCCTTGGCCCGGACGACCCACTGAGGAGAGATGCAGACGAGATTCACTCCGCCGGGACGCGTGGCGCCGAGCTGACGCAGCAGCTGCTCGCCTTCAGTCGCAAGCAGGTGATCGAGCCGAGGGTGATGGATCTGAATTCGATCACGAGCGGCGCGAGGAAGATGCTCGAGAGGATTATCGGCGAGGATATCGAACTTGTGTTCGCGCTCGACGATCAGCTGAAGATGGTTACTGCGGACTCCGGGCAGATGAACCAGATCCTCGTGAACCTGGCGGTCAACGCGCGGGACGCGATGCCCGGCGGCGGCAAGCTGGTCATCGAGACGTCGAATATTGTCCTGGACGAGAACTACTCGGCACATCACCCGCACACGAAGCCGGGCAGGTATGTGATGCTCGGGGTCAGCGACACCGGATGCGGGATGGACCGCGACGTGCTGGCGAACGCGTTCGAGCCGTTCTTCACGACCAAGGGTGTAGGTGAGGGGACAGGTCTCGGCCTCGCAACCGTCTACGGGATCGTCAAGCAGAGTGGAGGCTCGGTCGAGGTGTACTCGGAAGTGGGTCATGGCACGACGTTCAAGGTCTATCTCCCGGCCACGGAGGGAGTGGAGGATGACGAGACCCGGGAGCAGTTCGGCGACACGCCGCGCGGCCGTGAAACCATCCTGCTCATCGAGGACGAGGAACCGGTCCGCCGTGTGGCTCGGCGGATCCTCGAGATTAGCGGCTACAAGCTGCTTTTGGCGGCACACCCGGGCGAAGCGCTGGTCATCGCGCGGCAGCACGGCGGGTCCATCGACCTGGTTCTGACCGATGTGATCATGCCGAACATGAGTGGCACGGAGTGCTACGAGCATCTCAAGGAGATCGTCCCCGGGGTCAAGGTCCTCTACATGTCAGGCTACACGGCAAACGCCATCAGCCACCAGGGCGTGCTCGACGAGGGCACGCAGTTCATCCAGAAGCCGTTCACGGTCGATGCGCTGGCACGGAAGGTCAGAGAGGTACTCGACTCGCCGGTCTAGCGGGGTGGGTCTTTCGCCTGCGAGACGGGGCAGGGTCGCTCCTGACAACCGTGGGGCCGCTCGCGGACACGTTCACGAGTACCGAGAGTCGGACGTGGGGCGGGATCGAGGCAATGTTCCGGGGCTGAGACACCGCTCGAGTCGTGGTGCGGTGTGATGGAGGGAACGGGGGAGAGATGTCTGAGAAGATCAAGGTGGGGATCATCATCTGCAACCGGTACCATCGTTGCGCTGGCGGCAAGTGCTTCCGTGCGCTCAAGGCACGGGAAGGCGCCTTCAGCATCTACCGCGACGGCGAGGTCGAGCTGGTCGGGTATACGACCTGCGACGGTTGCCCCGGTGGCAACGTCGAGTATGCGGGTGACGAGATGGTCGCCAACGGTGCCGAGGTCATTCACCTTGCGACCGGGCTTCTCGTTGGCTACCCGCCGTGTCCGAGCATCGACACGTTTAAGCGGTTCCTCGAAGAACGACACGGCGTCAAAGTGGTGATCGGCACGCATCCGATCCCCGAGAAGTATCTCAGGATGCACACAGCTCTTGGGACGTGGAAGGCGGAGGGGTGGAGAACTCTTCTTGATCCGACCATGGCCGATGAAGAGACACGGAGATCATACGATTGAGTCGAGGATTCGACGGCACCCCCAAGGGAGACCTGAACTCCGCCCGCCGCAAGAAGGACCGTCGGGTGGCAGCTGCTGAGGCCCAGCGGGAGCGGAGCAGGCGTCTCCGGGTCACCGAGCGGAAGCACACGAGGGGATTCCTGAGACCGGCTGTCGGGATTGCCAGGGGAAGCGCGAAAGACCTGGGGTGGAAGGTCCGGGTCGAGCGGACGGGTGTTGCGGGGCGCAGGGCTCTCGTTCGCTGGACCGAGGCGGTGGTTCAGCTGGACCCCGTGGATATCTCGATTCGTGTCAGTCTTGGGGACAAGCGCGGTTCCGGTGCGGCCAGCACGATCCGTGTGCACGCAGGTCGGAAGCTCGTGCGCACATGTCCGACAGAGCTGCTGCAGTCCGGCGACGGACGAGCGTTCGTAACGTGGTTGAGCGAGAGCCTCGAAGTGGCCGCCAAGCGGGTCCCGGCTTCCGCCACGATCTGAAGCGGATGACGCGCTGTCGTGGAGTGCCGCCGGAGTCCACGGTCTCGCGATGAAGCCAAAGAAGCCGAAGAAGACGGGGCAGCACGACGACGACAGCAAATCCTGCCTGATATCTTCAATTCTGTGGTATAATAGAGGGTAGTGGGCGCATGCGCCCGCGAGAAAGACCTTCGACCTGCGCTGCACACACGCGTGCGGGGCCCGATGGGTAGCCGCGCGTCCGAGCAACACATCGAAAGGGGTGGGAGATGAGGGCAGGCACCGTTTCTTTGATGGCCGGAGCTGTCGTGCGTCGCGATGTCGTTCTGCGAACATCGACCATCGCCCTTCTGGCCGTCGTCGCAGTGATGGCCGCGGGGTTCACGCCCACGCACGCGCAGACCGCCGTCCTCATCTCCGAGATGTGCGATCCGCAGCAGAACTACCTCACCGATCGCTTCATCGAGATCTACAACGCAGGGCCGAGCACGGTTGACCTGACGGACTGGGACCTCGTGGCCGTCGGCAACTCGGGTGACGTCTTCACGTGGCCGCTCTCCGGGACTATCGACCCGGGCGAGGCGCTCGTCTGCGGTGACGCAACGACGGTCATCGCATTCCAGATCGACTTCCCACAGGAGGCGTGGTCGAGCAACAGCAGTCTGTGGAACGGGAAGATCGGCGATGGTGCGAAACTCCTCAACGCCGGCTCGGTCATCGTCGACTACGCTGTCGTGACCGGCACCGCCTTTGAGAACGAGGACTACGTTCGCAACCCTGACGTTCTTCTCCCGAACACTTCCTACGTTCCGTCGGAGTGGACGGCGACGCCCGCCGCGTACCCGACCGATGGAACGCCGGGCACGCATGTGACCATCACGCAGGTGCCCGGTCCGACGATCGCCAATATCAGCATCGATCCCGTCGCGCCGCTGCCCGGTGAGACCGTCTCCGTCGCCGCCGATGTTTCCGATACGACGGCCATCACGTCCGTGTCGTTGTTCTGGGGTACGTCGCCGCTTCTTCTGAATAGCGAGATCGACATGTCGCTCGTCTCGGGCGACACCTACGACACGGACGCGTCGATCCCATCTCAGATCGCTGGCGTCACCGTCTACTACAAGATCGAAGCGGTCAACGATCTGCCGGGGACGAGCGTCTCCGACGTCGAGAGCTACTCGCTTCCGCACACACTCACGATCAGTGAGATACAGGGAGTCAGCTCCTCGTCGCCGTACAATGGCGATTCGGTCATAACTTCCGGCGTCGTGACCGCGCTCTATGGCACGTACTTCACGCTCCAGGACGGCACTGGTCCGAGGAGCGGCGTGTGGGCGAGGGGTCTCGCGGCTCCATCCATTGGCGACACGATCACCATCCGCGGAACCATCACCGAGAGCGACGGAATCAACACCGGCAACACCTTCATAGTCGGTGCCGACGTCCAGAGCGCGGTGCCGGCGGCCGTGATGCCGTCCGCAACGGTGATCACAACGGCCGCGCTCTCCTCCGAGGACTACGAGGGCGTGCTCGTCATGATCGATGATGCCGAGTGCACGAACACGACGCTGGGTGACGGGGAGTGGGCGGTCGATGACGGCAGCGGTGTCGGGTATATTGACGACCTGGGCTACGTCTCCACGCCGACATTGGGAAGCGTCTACGATATCACCGCTCCGCTCGCATACCGCGAGGGCGGTTTCAAGCTCGAGCCGCGCGACGCGGGCGACATCGTGTGGGTGGGCGACGCCGTGCCACCCGAGCTCTTCCAGGTCTACGCGACCGACGAGACGAGCGTGCTCGTGACGTTCACCGAGGACGTCGACGAGACGACCGCGGGCATCGCGGCCAACTACACCATCGCCGGTCTGACCGTCAGCGCCGCCGTGCGCGACGCTTCGAACCACGACCAGGTCGCGCTCACCGTATCCACGATGTCTCCGATCAACTACACGCTCATCGTTGATGGCGTAGAGGATCTCTACGGCAACGCGATGGTCAATGTCAGCTACGGGTTCGACTACGTCGACATCACCCCTCCGGCTGGGTACTACGACAGTGCGATGGGCTTGATCGGCGAACCGCTCCGGACGGCGCTCCACGCGATCATCGACAACCACACGGCCATCGGCTACACGAACACGTGGACCGCCTTCTACAGCACCGACGACAAGCCGAACGGCAAGGTCTGGGACATGTACTCCGACATCCCGGGCGGCGTGCCGCCGTACGAGTACACGTTCGGCATCGACCAGGGTGGCATCGGTGGTGTGGAGGGCACCGGCTACAACCGCGAGCACTCGTGGCCGAGCAGCTGGTATGGGGGTGAGATCTCTCCGATGTACTCGGATCTCTTCATGGTCTACCCGACGGACAACTACGTGAACAACCGGCGCGGGTCCTATCCGTACGGCGAGGTGGACTCGCCGGGCTGGACGTCGTTCAACGGGAGCAAGCTGGGTAACTGCACCTACTCCGGGTACTCCGGTATCGCGTTCGAGCCGATCGACGCCTACAAGGGCGATTTCGCGCGGAGCTACTTCTACGTCACCGCGCGCTACTACGGCGAGGATGGCTCGTGGCCCGGCAGTGACATGACCGACGGCGCCGACCTTCTGCCGTGGGCCGTCAACATGCTGCTCGAGTGGCACCTCGACGACCCGGTCAGCCGCAAGGAGCTCGAGCGCAACGGGACCGTCTACACGATGCAGGGGAACCGCAATCCGTTCATAGACCGGCCTGAGTTCGCCGAGGCCATGTACGCGACGACCGGCGTCGTCGAGCCGGATGAGTTCATGGGACGTGCGTTCGTTCTCGAGCAGAACGCGCCGAACCCGTTCAACCCGACGACCACGGTCGGCTTCGCGCTGGCCACAGCGACTGACGTGGACCTCTCCGTCTACGACATCACCGGGCGGCTTATCACGACGCTCGCATCCGGCGAATTCCCCGCGGGCAGCCACGCCGTGGTCTGGGATGGCCGAGACGAGAGTGGGCGCGAGACCGCGTCAGGCATATATCTCTACAGCCTGACAGTCGGCGAATCGCGCGAGCACCGGAAGATGGTGCTTCTGAAGTAGGAGCGCAACTATGCTTGGACCCTTGATTTTGACCGTCAGAGGATGATTTTCGCCCAGTAGCAGGGCGTTTTCGCTCCGGAAGCCGTGACTTGCCGGGTACCCCCAGGGTGGGGGTGCCCGGCACTCTTCAATTTGGTACTTGACGCGGATGGCCGGTCGGGTTATCCTTCCCATTAGCAGAAGCGACCATGTCGGTATGGTGACATATCCGAAATCTCTCGACAGGGACTTGGCGCACAAGCCAGTCCCTTTTTACGTTTCTAGGGCGCCATGAGGCGCCCTGGGGCGTGGGAGAAGAGGAGCCGACGATCGGTGATGGCGTTTATCTGCAGGGGCGAAATTGCCCCTCCATGAAGAAGTCGGCGGGCCGGGGTATCCGGTGTCGGCTAGACAATCGTCGGGATACAGAGTGACCTCTCCCTGACGAGATTATGAAAGGTAGTACACAGTGAGCACGACCGGAACAGTGAAGTGGTTCAACGACAGCAAGGGATTCGGTTTCATCGCGCTGGAGGATGGATCCAAGGACGTCTTCGTCCATCACTCGGCGATTCAGGGTGGCGACGAGTTCAAGAGCCTCAACGAAGGCGACCGCGTGCAGTTTGACGTCGTGGCCGGCGAGAAGGGCCCTGCGGCTGAGAACGTAACGAAGATCGAAGGCTAGTCGCGGCATA
>CAZNHF010000004.1:0-5944 GCA_964572375.1 uncultured bacterium
GCTCGCAGGAAGAACTCGTGCAGGCCTACGGTCGGTTGATGGAGGAGTCGCGGCTCGTGCCGCTCGCGAATCCGGAACACGGGTATCTGTCGAGCAACGAGGACTACTACGGGGTCAACTATCTCGAGGCGTGGATCCTCTCGGCACAGTTGAGGCACGCGCTCAGAGAGCGCTTCGGTGATCGTTGGTGGCGGTCCGAGGAAGCGGGCGCGCTGCTCGTCGAGCTGATGAGCTACGGCGCCGAGCTCTCGGCGGTCGAGGTGGCGCAGTACGTCGGATTCGATGGGCTCGATTCGAGCTACTTCATCAACGAGGTCAGACAAGCGTACGAGGCGTACCACTGAGGGGACGCCTCGTACGAGATGGCTTGATGATGTATGGGGGCGGGTCCGCGTTGCGGGGCCGCCCTCGCTCGTTCACGCGGCTCGGGCTACTGGCGCGGGTCGCCGGTGAACCGATACCCGACGCCGCGGATCGTGGAGATGAGTTCCTGGCCCGACGCTGACGAGAGCTTCGAACGCAGGCGGCTGACCAGCACGTCCACCGTTCGGCCGATGACCTCGATCTCATCGCCCCATACGCGTCGTCTGAGCTCCTCGCGCGTGCACGTGCGGTCACCGTTGACCGCGAGCACGTGGAGGAACCGGAACTCCTTGCTCGTCAGTTCGAGCGGCTCGCCGAGCACCTCGACGCACGAATGCGCCGGGTCGATCACGATCCCGTCGAAGTGAAGCGTCCGCACGTAGCACTCCGCCTCGTCCTCTTCCGGAGGGGCGAAGAAGTCGTTCACGAGCGTCACGATCTCATCCACGCCGGACCAGCGTACGACCGGCTTCTCCGGGGCTCCGCCTGCGACGAGCACCTGGTCGTGCTGCGTTCCGGGCTCGGCCAGCACGACGGTGGGAGTCGGGACCGAGTCACCGTTCGATGTCAGGATGCGCGCCAGATCCTTGCCTCCGATGTCCGAGAGCACAAGCCCGACGAGAACCAGATCCGGTGGATCGAGCTGGACGCACCGGAGCGCCTCGCGGCCCGTCTGCGCTTCGCAGACCGCGTAGCCGGAGGCGGACATCGCGTGCGAGATCTGTTTGAGGACTTTCAGATCCTGTTCCGCGATCAGGATCCGTCTGGGTACTGCAGTCACCCGAGCCTCCAGCGTGGAACTCCCTAGTCGAAACGCTCCTCAGAGCGTTGCTCTCTGTTAACTCAAAGAAGCAAGGAGCGTGCCTGAACACCTTGTGTGAAACGCCCTTGAAACGGGGCTTTCCAAGTGTTACGGGGCGGCTCGCCGGAGCCGCCAAGCGATTCGCACGGGGTCGCGGCGGGAGGGGGCAGGCACGAGGCCAAGCCCCTCGCAAGCCCCTCGCAAGGACGTCGGAATGCGCGACGGTGCATGGCGTTGACTGCGGTGGTGCGTGGCGGCGATTGCGGCGGTGCATGGCGTTGACAGCGACCGTGCATGGCGTTGACAGCGGCAGAACCGTCGTGGGATACTGCCGACGAGTCATGTCAGGTTCGCGCGGCCACCCAGACTCGGGTGGCCGCGTTTGCTTCGTGGCGGCCGGACACTCCGCGCCGTACGCATCCAGGGGGGAAGATTGATCATACGAATCCTCGTGGTCTCGCTCTATCTTCTGATCGTCCTTGGCGTCGGATTCGCCGCGCGACGCTCAGGGCGGGAGACGTCTGAGCAGAACGCGTCCGGGTTCTACCTTGCCGGACGGCTGCTCGGCCCGCTCGCCGTGCTCGCGACGATGGCGGCCACCAACTTCAGCGGCTTCACCGTCATCGGCTTCGCAGGAGCCGGCTATCGCATCGGACTCGGATTCTATCCGGTCATGGCTGTCGGGACAGGACTCATGGCTGTCTCGTTCGCTCTCGTCGGTCTGCCGGCTCATCGGCTCGGCCGCCGCCTCGGTCTCGTCACGCCGGCGGAGCTCATCGGAGCGCGATTCGGGCGAGGAGCGGCAGGTGTGACAGCGGCCGCGCTCGCGCTCTTCACGCTGCCATATCTCGCGATCCAGCCGATGGCGGCCGGGTACGCGCTCGAGGCGCTTCTCGGCATTCCGTACGTCGTTGGAGCGGCGCTCGTGACTGTTGTTGTCACCCTCTACGTGCTCGCGGGCGGGATGCGCTCGGTTGTCTGGACCGATTTCGCACAGGGTGTTCTGATGACCGTGGTCCTCGCAGTCGGGTTCGTCGTGGTTGCGCGTGCGACCGGCAGCGGTGCGTTCGCGACGCTGACCGAGCGGTTCCCGCAGCTCGTGTCGCGTCCGGGCGCGGACGGAAGTCTCGTAATCGGCGTGTGGGCGAGCTACATGCTGCTCTGGTTTCTCGCCGACCCGATGCTGCCGCAGCTCTTCCAGCGCTTCTATGCTGCGCGAGGAGAGAGGCCGATCGTCTTCACCATGGCGCTCTATCCGATCGTGACGGCGGTTCTCTTCTTCCTGCCGGTCGCGATCGGTGCGCTCGGGCGGCTCCATGTCGAGGGTCTGGTGGGGCGGGACGCCGACAGGATCCTTCCCATTCTGATGGAGCGACTCGGCGGTGACTGGCTGGCTGCATTCGCGTGCGCGGGTCTCATCGCCGGCATCATGTCGACGATGGATTCCCAACTTCTGACGATGGGGTCCGTCGTCGAGCGAGACGTCTTCAGGCGGAGGAACGCGGGTCGCGTCGCCATCGTCGTCATGGCGATCGGGGGATTCCTGCTGTCCGTGCGTCCGCCGGCGACCATCCTCTCGGTCGCGACCGAGGCGTTCGCCGGCCTGGCGGTGCTGTTTCCCGCCTTCTTCGCGGCCATTCACCTGCGGCGCGTGTCGGCCCGTGGCGTGATCGTCTCCGTCGTGGCAGGGGAGGCAGTCGTTGCGCTCACGCACCTCGGTGTCTTGAGCTGGCCGGGACTCCTGACGGTCGTCCCCGCGGTCCTCGTGGCCGCGCTCGTGCTCGCAGTCGATCTCGTCGTCGGTCGGTCGGCGTCCCGGCGTGGCGACATGGCGGGTGGGGACGCCGCGTGGTTCGCGGACGCGCGGAGTGGTCTGGGACGCGCCGAACTCGTTGGGTGGAGTGCGCTCATCGCCGCGTTCTTCGTGCTGTCAGTTGACTGGTGGAGGTTCGGCACGCCGCCGACGATCGTCGGCGGGCTGCCCGGGTGGGTATGGTATTTCTTCGCGCTCTCGGCGCTTCTGTCGCTTGCTCTCGCGGCGCTGGGTCGCAGGCTCCTCCGCTACCGTGGAACCGGCTCGGAATCCTCCGCGCCGAACAGGAGTTCGACGGTCTCGCGTGGGACGATGTAGATGTCGTTTCTGTCTGGTCTCATGGCGCACCATCCGTCGTCGTGTGGCACTCCGAAGATGACGCTTTGCGGCGGGCCGGCCGAGAGCCTGACCGTGACGGCTCCTCGAGCGTCGGCCGTTCCATCGCCGAATCCGCACTCGGACGGTGCGCGGTCGTTCACGAACCCCACGGCGTTGAGCTCGGCGATTGAGAAGAGGAGTCCGTCGACGAATCCCTTGTAGACCTCCTGGTCGATCGGCTGTGTCATGCGCCATCTGCCGTCGACGGGCGCGAGGACCATTCTCTCACCCTGGTTCACGAGTTCGACCCCGACGACATCGGGAAGTCTGAACGAAGCGACCCGTCGGTCGCGCCACTCATCGACGGAGCGCTCGAACATGAGTCCGAGCCTGTCGGGCGAGACAAACACGTCGCTCTGTCCCGCCGGTCTGAGGAAGACGCGCGAGTCCCCCGGAGCGTCACCACCGACGCGCACATCCGCGAGCGTCTTTTCACCCGACATGATGAGGATTCGCCCCGCGCCCATGCCCGCGAGACCGAGCGTCTCGAGTTCGTCAGTTCCGTTCGGGACGAAGTCGCGACGGGTCTGCTGAGCCAGGGTCGCGAGGAGTTCTTCGACGGCTTTGTCATCGGCGCGTCCGAGACCTGTGGAGAGCGCGACCGACCAGCCATCCGCGGTGCGGGTGAGCGAAACGACGCGGCCGTTTCGCGCGAACTCGACCGAGTCGGCTGCTGCTGATGAGAGTCCGGGGAAGAGGGGGGTGTCGGGGCCGCCGCATCCTGAGCAGCCGACGACGGCGAGAAGCGCGACGACGGCGAGAAGCGCGACGACGCATGCTGCGAGCCGCGTGGGTGCGCGCCGGGGGATGACGTGTCGGTGGTGCACAGAAGCCTCCAGTCGGGTCATGAGACCGTGTCTCCCGCCAATTATGGCCTAACGGAGGAGCACCTTCAATGGACGAAAACCCCTCTGTGAGCGCGATTTCGTGGCCCGAAGCGCGGCCTCGCCGGTGTCGCCCCGGGCGGGAGGACGGCGCGATCGCCGTCGGGGGGCATCGCGTCCGTGTGCGGGCGCGAGATTCTCACAGGGAAAAATCTTGACCTTTCGTGCGAGCGTGTGCCAGAATCAGGCACGGTTCGTGAGAGCCGGCGTCCGGACTCCCAGCGGTCATCTCCGTCCTTGGAGATCAGGAGAAGCAGCGTGCCCATGGGGTCGACATCAGGACATATTTCATACTCCTGTCTGTTCGAAGCGGGTGAGGTCGGCGAGTTGCATGTCGCAGAACACGCGCTCCCCGAACAGGTGGCATGTAGCTGGTGTTGGACGAACCTGCCGGCGGACCGGATAGGTTCGAAGGCGCAGGAGTACATGACAGAGACATGACCGTTCGCGGCCGGGGGGCGATGCCCCGCGGCCGCGACGCGTTTAGAGTGCCGGGGACACTCTGGGGGTACGTCGAGCGAGAGACGGGCAAAATTCTACATGCCAGGAATGCGTCAGCCGCAGCCCAGTTGATCGTATGACCGTACCTCCGGAGTTCCCTGTCTGTTCGGAAGCGCTCCTGCTTTGCGGGGGCGCTTCCGCGTTTCCGCGGCCTTGCCGGTGTCGAGGAGCAGGTGTGGACCATGACGCCACTCGCATCCTCTCGCGCATCCGAGCTTTCCTGTTGCGCGGTCACGCTCGCATCGCTAGGCTGTGTCATATGACTCATCGCAGGGTGGGGTCTCGGGACATCTTTCCGGGCCTTTCGATACGGGTGTGGAGGTGAGCCGCATGGAGAGACCGCAGTTCGAGGAAATCCTGAACGTCGCTATCGAGAAGGAGCAGGAGGCCGTCGACGCCTACACCGCGGCCGCCGGGATGGTCAAGCAGTCCAGTATCAGAGACATGCTCCTCGACCTCGCGAAGCAGGAGGAGGGGCACAAGCGTCGCCTGATGGCCATCGACATGGCCGGCGTGTCCGAGCTGCACCTCCGCTGCATCCCGGATCTCAAGATCGCGGAGTATGTCGACGACGTCGAGTTTTCGCCTTCGATGGACTACCAGGATGTTCTCACCGTCGCGATGAAGCGCGAAGAGGCCGCGCGCAACCTCTACCGGCACCTCGCATCTATCAGTGGTGAGTCGGAGCTTCGTGAGCTCTTCGATTTCCTGGCGCAGGAAGAGGCCAGACACAAGCTCCTGCTCGAGAAGGAATATGACGAACACGTGCTGACGGAGAACTAGTCGAAACACGAACCATGTTGAGCGTGCAGCGGCACGCGGAGGAGGATCCCTGATGATCCAGTACCTGAACGAGGATGAGGTCTACAGGGTGGGCATGTGCATCGAGGAAGCGGGGCTCGACTTCTACACGAAGATGGCCGAGAAGACCGACGACCCCGCGACGAAGCGCACATTCAAGCGGCTGGCGAAGGACGAGAAGGCTCACCTCGCTTTCTTTGAGTCGCTTGAGCTCGGGACAAAGGGAGGCATGGGTAAGCAGCCGGTCGAGTCTGACGCCGATGTTTCAGCGTACGTCTGCTCGCTCGTGGACGGCGGCATCTTCAGGAACATCCGTCGTATGGAGACGCTTCTCAAGCGCAAGTTCAATCCCGAGTCCGCGCTCGAACTGGCGCTCGAAGTCGAGAAGGACGCGGTTCTCTA
>CAZNHF010000004.1:6044-34378 GCA_964572375.1 uncultured bacterium
ATCCCGAGTCCGCGCTCGAACTGGCGCTCGAAGTCGAGAAGGACGCGGTTCTCTACTACAGCGAGGCCCTCCGCGTGAGCAAGAAGCAGAAGACGAAGAAGGCGCTCGAGCGGCTGATCGATGAGGAGAAGGGCCACGTGACGCAGATTTCGACTCGTCTCGAGAAGGTCCGAAAGGCCAAGGAGAAGGGGAAATAATATGAAATTCCGATGCATGGTCTGCGGCTACATCTACGATCCCGGCAAGGGTGATCCCGAGAGCGGCGTCGAGCCGGGAACGCCCTTCGACGAGCTTCCCGATGACTGGGTCTGCCCGGTCTGCGGCGCGTCTCAGGAGCAGTTCGAGGAAGCATAGTCAGTCTGTTTCGGCTCGCGGTCCAGACGGCGGGAGTTCATCTCCCCGTCGGGGTCGCGAGCCGTTTCACGCCAGGCTCCATCCGCGCCGTGCGGATCGCCCACCCGCGGTCCGCGGCAGGACGGTGTCGAGGCACGGGGGTGAGTCATGCGCGTCGTCATCATTGGGAACGGAGTCGCCGGGGTCACGGCAGCACGCCGGGTCCGCGAACTCGACAGCGATGCGGTCATCGAGATCATCACCTCGGAGCCCTCGCACTTCTACTTTCGGCCGAAGCTTCCTGAACTCATCGCCGGTGAACTCGAACTGGCGGACGTGCTCGCCTTTCCGGCCGAATGGTACGAGTCGAAGCGGATCGGCGTGCGTCTCTCCGCGCCCGTTGCCTCGGTGGATCCGGGATCGCACTCGCTCACGCTCGACGGCGGCGAGATCGTGGAGTGGGACAAGCTCGTCATCGCGAGCGGGGCGTACGCGTTCGTGCCGCCTATCCCAGGCGTGGATCTCGAGGGCGTCTTCTCTGTGCGAACCGCGGCGGATGCGCTGGCTCTCCGCGAGTGGGTGAAAGGGCGCGAGACCGCCGTTGTAATCGGCGGGGGGCTCCTCGGGCTCGAGTCTGCCCGGGGGCTCTGTCACGCCGGCCTCGACGTCACGGTCCTCGAGTTTGCGGACTGGCTCCTGCCGCGGCAGCTCGACGAGGGCGGCGCCGCGCTCCTCCAGCACGCTGTCCAGGAGATAGGCATCAACGTCCTCACGTCCGCGCAGACGGAGACGATCGTCGGTGAAGGCGCCGTTGCAGGGGTTTCGCTCAAGGACGGTCGCACTATCCCCGCGGGAGCGGTCGTGGTCTCGACCGGCATCAGAAGCGCCATCTCGTTCCTCGAGGGGAGCGGCATCAAGACCGACCGGGCCATCGTCGTGGACGAGGGCATGCGCACGAGCGCCCCGGACGTATTCGCCATAGGTGACGCGGCCGAGTACCAGGGCGTGAGCTGGGGCATCGTGCCCGTCGCGCTTGCTCAGGCCGAGGTGGCGGCGCGCTTCGCCACCGGCGATGAGTCGATGCCCTATGTTCCGGTCCCTCCATCGAACACGCTCAAGATCACGGGTATCAACGTCTTCTCCGCGGGGGATTCGGCCTGCGGTTCGGAAGGCTGCGTCGAGCACGTCCGCTCGGATGTGTCGGCGGGTCTCTACCGCAAGATCGTTCTTCAGGACGGCGTTATAGTGGGCGCCATCGTGATCGGATCGCGAGTCGGCGTACGCGAACTCGGCTTGATGATCGGTCGCGGTCTCGACGTGAGCCGATACGGCGACGAGCTCCTGAGCGAGACGTTCGACTTCAACGCCGCTCTGCTGTAGAATTCTTCCGTGTGTCCCGCGTCCGGTCGCGGTCGCCGGGACCATCGAATCAACCACACACACTCACCACCGAGGCCGACAGCCGCGCTGCCGCCGGAGCCGGAGGGGGATCCATGTCTCGAGACGCAGGCAGGACCGGACCGGGCGTGTCGTTCGCGCGCCGGGCGCTCATTCTCTGTCTCGTGGCGCTGGCCATGACGGCCTGCGCGCCGCGGACGGTCTCCGGCGACCTCACCGCCGCGAGGGGCGAGCAGTCGGCGCTCAAGAAGGTGCGGTTCGTGTTCAGACCGGACCGTGACTATGAGCACGTGTTTCTCGCCGGGACGTTCAATTCGTGGAGTACCGACGAGACTCCAATGGAGAAGTCCGGTGACGCCTTTGAGCTGATGCTCCTCCTCACCGAGGGCGAGTATCAGTACAAGTTCGTCGCCGACGGGAACTGGATCACGGACGAGGCCGCCGAGGCGTTCCGTGATGACGGGTACGGCGGCCGGAACTCGGTCGTGAAGGTCGATTCATCGTTCGAGCCGGTCGCGATGGAGCGGGGTGACGGCTCCATCGTGACTGAAGGGCTCACGCACCGCGAGGACGCATGGGAGCGGACCGTGGGTTCCGACGGCAGCGTTGCGCTCCGTGTCAGGACGTGGGCCGGTGACGTCGAGCGCGTCTCGGTCTGGATCGACGGTGAGGCGTCGAGCGGTTACCGGATGGAGCTCTCCGATACTGACGGTCGGCACGACTACTTCACGCGGGAGTTCGCTGCCGGCGACACCATCGCGTACCGATTCGCACTCACGGACGGTGAGACGGTTCTCTGGCTCGGTCCTCTCGGGATAGCTCCCTCCGAGGAGATGGATCGCGTCGGTCTGTACGAACTTCGTACCGCCGACTACGCGAGCTTCGAGACCCCCGACTGGGTCAAAGAGGGCGTCTTCTACCAGATATTCCCCGAGCGGTTCCGGAACGGTGACAAGACGAACGACCCCGACTTCTCCGAGTGGTACTACGAGGGGCGCACACACATGCCGGCCTCGGGGAATACGAACGGGGAATACTTCCATCTCGTCGACGACTGGTACGACTTCGAGGGGCTCGCGAAGAGCCCGTACCGTACCGACGGGAAACCGGACTGGTACTCCTTCTACGGCGGCGACGTTGCCGGACTCATGGAGGGGCTCGACTACCTCGAGGACCTCGGTGTCACGATCATCTACTTCAACCCGCTGTTCGAATCCAAGAGCAGCCACAAGTACGACGCGGCCGACTACCGGATCATCGACCCGCACATGGGGACGAACGAGGAGTTCACGGCCTTCGTGTCCGAGTGTCACGAGCGCGGCATGCGCGTCGTGCTCGACCTCGCCATCAACCACACAGGCGAGACGCACTGGGCCTTCTCGGACGCGCGCGAGAAGGGCGTCGAGTCGGAGTACTGGGACTGGTACGAGTGGCACAGGTGGCCTCTGCCCGACGGTCAGCTGAGCGGCGACGGCGAGGACTACGACTGCTGGTGGGGCTTCGGGCAGATGCCGAACCTCAATTTCGACTTGTCGCGGCCGAACGATCAGGAGGCGGGCGTCTCGGATATCAGTGACGCCGATCCGAACTGGCCGCTCGTCAATCATCTGCTCGATGTGACCGAGTACTGGCTCGCAGAGGTGGGGGTGGACGGCTACCGTCTCGACGTCGCGGCTGAGGTTCCGTTCTGGTTCTGGGAGCTCTTCCGCGAGCGCGTCAAGAGCGTCAAGCCGGACGCCTACATCAACGGCGAACTCTGGGGACCGTCGCCCGAGTATGTGAACGGACGGTACTACGACGCGGTGATGAACTACGCGTACTTCCGGGAGCCCGTGCTCGGGTTCGTCGCGCACGGGACCTCAAGCGCCGAGGAGTTCGATCGCGCGCTTGCGCCCGGAAGGCTCATCTACGCGCAGGAGGGTGTGCTCGCCCAGATGAATCTCGTCGGCAGCCACGATACGTCCCGGTTCCTCCGGGAGTGCGGCGGCGACCAGGCGAAGGTGCGGCTCGCCGCGCTGTTCGCGATGACATACGTCGGCGTTCCGCACATCTACTACGGAGACGAGATCTCAACGGACGGCGGGGGCGACCCGGACTGCCGGCGTCCTTTCCTATGGAACTGGGTTGATGACCCGGACCGCGTCGCGATGCACGACTACTTCCGCGACCTGATTGCCATCCGGCGCGACAACCCGTGTCTCGTGTACGGCTCGTTCGAGACGCTGGTCGCGCGCGGCCCGCTCTATGCGTACCGCCGCGACGGCGAGGATGGCTCGGCCATCGTCGTGATGAACGCGTCGGATCGCGGTCTGACGGTCAACGTCCCGCTGGGACAGGTGGCGGACGCAGACGGCGAAGCAAGATCGAGTGCGGCCGGCGGAGCGGTGGGGACCGTTGTCCTGCGCGGCGCCCTGAGCGGCGAGACCGTCGAGCCCGCGGAGATCAACGGCGACCTCGTGATGACCGTGACGCTCGCTCCGTATGAGGGATCCGTGTTCATTCTAGAGACCGTGGTCGTGGACTGAGTATCGGAGACGAGAGGACGGACATGCGCGACATTCTGAAGACCATCGCTGCGGACGCGAAGCACTGGACCGAACTCCGGGTTCATGATCGGAGGGCGCTCCAGGTCCTCGTGAGGAAGGGGACGCTCGAAACGGCCGCGTACCTGAAGACTTGCGGGGTTGGAGTGCGGGTCCTCGTGAACGGGACGTGGGGGTTCTCGAGCACGGGGAGCCTCGAGAAGGCGGACATCGAGCGCGCCGTGCGCGATGCGACGGCCGCAGCCGAGGCGTCCTCGGCCGGTCGGCTCGAGAAGATCGAGCGGCTGGCGGACTGCGAACTCGCCGTCGGCGACTTCCGGAGCGGGGACGCCGCTGAGCTTGCGACGCACACGACCGAGGAGAAGACCGCGCTCGTCGTCGAGGCCGAGAAGCGCACACGCGAAGCATCTGATCGCATCCGCTCTGCCATGAGCCGCTACACGGAGCTCGTCGACGAGAAGTGGATCGTCTCCACCGATGGCGCCGACGCCCACATCGAGGACGCGAAGGCAGAGTTCGTCATCGCGGCGACCGCCGCGTCCGGCGACGACATGGTCATGAGCTATCAGGGCGCGGGTGTGACCGGCGGCTGGCCGGAGCTCTTCGCCCGGTGGACGCCCGAGGAACTCTCAGGGCGCGTCGCGAAGACCTCCGTTGATCTTCTCGATGCTCCGTACGCACCGGGCGGCCGTGCGACCGTGGTTCTGGCGCCCGACCTTGTCGGACTCCTCGCGCACGAAGCCATCGGCCACACGGTGGAGGCCGACTTCATTCTCTCGGGCTCCGCAGCGGCAGGCAAGCTGGGCGAGAAGGTAGGAAGCGAGCACGTCACGCTCGTCGACAGCGGTTCGGTCTGTATCGGGGCCGAGTCAGCCGGCGGCATCGTCCTCGTTGACGACGAGGGGGTGCCGGCGCAGAAGACCGTCGTCATCGAGAACGGCGTGCTCAAGTCGTATCTGCACGATCGTGAGTCTGCGGCGCGGTTCGGTGTGAAGCCCACCGGGAACTCGAGGGCGTGGCTCTACCGCGACGTGCCCATCATCAGAATGCGGAACACATATCTCGAGCCGGCGAACGGGGACGGCAGCACACTCGATGAACTCGTGGCGGGCATCGATGACGGGTTTCTGCTCAAGGGGGCCAACAGCGGGCAGGCGGACGCCACCGCCGAGTTCATGTTCGGCGTGCAGGAGGCATACGAGATCAAGAACGGGAAGCTCGGCAAGCTCATGCGAGGCGCGACGATCTCAGGCGACGCCTTTGAGGTCCTCAAGAGCGTCGACGCCGTGAGCTCGGACTTCGAATGGGCCATCGGCACCGGGCACTGTGGGAAGGGCCAGCCGGCCAAGGTCGACGGCGGCGGTCCGTACGTGCGGTGCAAGCTGACGATCGGTGGGAGATAGCACTCGCCTGAGCGGTTGGAGCAACGGGATACGATTCCACGGAACGAGGACGGGGCGATGGACGAGCTTCTCAGCACATGTGACACGGTCGTCGGGATGGCGCTTGCCGCCGGAGCCGACGAGGCGGAAGCGTTCGCCGTGACCTCGCACGAGGTCAACGCGGAGCTTCAGAAGAACGATATCCAGGTCGCAAAGAGCATGTCGGGGGTCGGGCTGGGGATCAGGGTGTTCCGCGGCGGGAGCCTCGGCTTCTCGTCCGTGAACAGCTTTGGTGAGGGGGAGATTCGCGAGGCGGTCGATCGCGCGGTCGCCATCGCGACGGCGGCGCCGGCCGACGAGCACTCGGGGCTTCCCGAGGCGATGGAGGTCACTCCGGTCGACGGCATCTACGACGTGGCTCTCGAAGACTACGGTGTAGAGAACGCGGTCGAGGACGCACTCACGATGCTCAGGGAAGCACGGGGCTTCGATGAGCGTGTGACGATCGACAGCGGCGGCGTCGAGGCCGGATACGGCACCAAGGCCATTGTGAACTCGCGCGGCGTGAGACAGGCCGAGCAGTCGAGTCTCATCATGTGCTACATCATGGGGATGGCGCGTGACGGGGAGACCATCTCCTCGTTCGACTACCAGTTCGACAACTCGCACAACGCTTCAGGCATCAAGCCTGCGGCGGTGGCGCGCGAGTTCGCTGGGAAGGTTGTCGGTTCACTCGGCGCGGTCTCCGGCGAGAGCTTCAAGGGCACCGTCATCCTGGCGCCGAAGGCGACGACGGAGATCGTCGTCCAGCCGATCGAGTACTCCGTTCTGGCGTCGACCGTCCAGAAGGGGACGAGCCGGTTCGCGGACAAGCTCGGTGAATCGGTCGCGAGCGAGATGATCAGCGTGACGGATGACTCGAGGCTTCCAAACGGCTTCTCCACCATGTCGTTCGACCGCGAGGGGCTTCCGCCGAGCGTACTCCCACTGATCGAGAACGGCGTGCTCCGGAACTTCCTGTACGACTCGTACACGGCGCGGCGCGAAGGCCGCGCGAGCACCGGCCATGCCGGCGGCGGCTCATCGTCGGTCCCCTCGGTGGCCGCGACGAACGTCGTGATGGCCGGCGGGGCAGTGTCGGTCGAGGAAATGATCGCAGGCGTCGACCGCGGCGTCCTCGTGACGCGATTCTCCGGGAACACGGATCCAGCCAGCGGCGACTTCTCGGGCGTCGTCAAGGGCGGCTACATGATCCGCGCCGGCAAGCTGGCCGAGCCGCTTTCCGGGACGCTGATTGCGGGCAACATCTTTGACCTTCTGCCCGATGTGAGCGTGGTATCGCGCGAGACAGAGCGGCTTTTCGACGTCCTGGCGCCCTACGTCCGCCTCGACGGCGTGTCCGTAACGAGCGGGTAGGGGAGAACGACCTTGACAACCGCCCCTGAGATTGGCTAGCCTACCTGAGTCAATCCTACAAGGGTGCGCAACATACGGTAGTCGGAGCGCCGGTCGCGGGCCGGCGTGTTCGGGCTTGTGGATGAGGAGGAGCGACATGCGGTCCATCGCCATTGTGAACCAGAAGGGCGGCTGTGGGAAGACCACGACGGCCGTCAATCTCGCATCCTTCCTCGCCGACTTTGGGAAGCGCGTTCTCCTGGTTGATATGGATCCACAGTCGCACGCTTCGATCGGTCTCGGCGTCGATACCGAGAACCTCGACAAATCGACCTACGATGTTCTGATGAACCCGCATGTGAGCATCTCCGACGTCGCCGTGCCGACGTCCGAGACGCTCTACGTCCTTCCCTCGAACGTCATTCTGTCGGCCGTCGAACAGCAGCTCTCGGGGCAGCCGGATCGGGAGAACAGGCTGCGGCGCAAGCTCGAAGCAGTCGAGGACCTCTACGACTACGTTCTCATCGACTGTCCTCCGAGCGTCGGTCTTCTGACATTCAACGCGATCGTCGCCTGTCGAGAGGCGATCGTCGTGATGGAGCCGTCGTTCTACGCACTCCACGGCGCGTTGAAGGTGCTGGATACGATCGGCCTCGTGCGCGAGCAGCTGGGGCTTCGGAAGCGCGTGCGCATCCTTCTGACGATGTTCGACAAGCGAACGAGATTCTCGCAGGATTTCCTCAGAGAGGCGAAGGTCCGGTTCGGGCGGGAGCTCTTCGACACCGTCATTCGGCGGACTGTCCGCTTCCGCGAGGCTGCGAACTGGGGTGTGGCCATCTCGCACTACGCGAAGACGAGTACGGGAGCGCGGGATTACAAGTCGCTGGCGCGCGAGGTGGTCGCCGACGAGGACAAGCTGACGGCGGCCGAGCCGGTGTCGATCCGCTCGGCGGAGCAGGCCGGTCTCGAGCCCGGGAAGGACGAGTGGATCCTCTCGCAGCCGGGACCGCACTTCGTCGAGGGCGGCATCCTCTTCTCGCTCGTTGCACCGGAGGCGAACGACGTCGAGCTTATCGGCAGCTTCAACGACTGGGACAGAGAGCACGGGGTTCGGCTCCAGCGGAACCCGAACGGCGTGTGGCACACGACCGTCGAACTCGTTCCCGGGCGTCATCTTTACAAGTTCGTAGTCGACGGCGCGTGGCGCCCCGACCCGGCCAATGAGAACAGGACGCAGCCGAACGGAGACTGCGTTCTCGAAGTGTACAAGCGGGACTAGCAGAGACCCGAACAGCCAGACACACACACAGACATCTTCGGACCAGACAACATGAGTGACAGCGCAGGCGAGAGGACTCCGAAGAGCCTCGCGGACATATCCCACCTCTTCTTCTCGAAGACGGATGATACGCGTGACGACGCCCCTGAGGCGACGCCGGTGGTCCGTGTGCCCCGCGGTCGCAGGACGCGCCTGTTCGTCGTGACAGGCGGGAGTGGTGCGCCCGGCAAGTCGACGGTCGCCGTCAGTCTTGCGCACGCGTTCCAATCGACCGGCAGCGTGGCGGTCCTGGACGCCGATCCTCAGGTGCCGAACGCGCGCTTCTACATGGGGGCTCCATCCTGGCACTACCTGACGCCGCTGACGGGGGAGGCCCGAGCGTCGAGCATCCGGCTCGAGTCGGGGCTCATCTCCGTCGATTGCACCGGAACACGGCGCGCCGATGAGATCATCGCTGCGGGTCGCGAGATCTACCTCGACATCGAGGGGGAGCCGCGGAGCCCCGTGTCGTCCGTCGTCATCGACGTGCCGAGTGAGCGACTTGGATGGGTCTCACCGATCGCGGATCGCATCGGGCTTTTCGTAGTCGTAGCGCGTCCCGGGTGGGACGGTTTTGAAGAGGCTTTCCTGGTCCTCAAGCGGCTCTCGGTCGAACTCGGCGTCCGTTCGGCCGGTCTTATCGTCAATCATGTTCCGGACAACGACTACGCCGCTAAGTTCTACGCGAAGACGCGTGCTGCGGCCGAACGTCTGTTGTCCATGGAAATGCACTTTCTCGGCGGCATGGTCCGGGAGGAATCGCTCGCGAGTCAGCAGCGGGAGAAGGGCTCGGTCATCCGGACAAGACCGGACACCGTCTTCGCTCTCATGCTGCGTGAGGCTGCTTCCAAGGCGCTCGGCTCCGAAGAGGCCGGACAGACGTCGTAGACGGGAACTGTAGAGATCACGAACGGAGCGACATCATGAGCAGACGGATAGAACGGCTCCATACCGTGGACCCGGCAGAGCTCAGGCGGCTCGCCTGTGTGGCTGCGGAGCAGATTCACGAGGGCGCGTCGGTCGTCGACGACGATGCACAGGGCCCGACCGGTATCGACCTCATCCTTGTGGACGAAGACGGCAGCCCCGTTCTTATCGATATCGTCGGTGGGGACACGAGCGCGGTCCCGACGCGTCTGTACGAGCATCTGGAGTGGGTGGAGGCGAACGCGCGGCTGTTCCAGCGCGCGTACGCGGCGAGCGGCATCGTGAGGGCCGAGAAGCCCTTGTTCGTCTTCGTTGCCCGCGCGTTCCCTGAGGCCGTCGTGCGAGCGATCGCCGCGGTCGGAGATGTCTCGGTCGAACTCGTCCGCGCCACGCCGTTCCTCGTCGATGGAGTCCCCGAACTCCTGCTCGAGCGGGTCGAGTATCATGCTCCACAGACAACGAGCCGCGCTGTCGCGAGACGAACGCCGGAGTTCGACGCGGAGACCGCCTCGCCGTTCGAATCGAAGATAGAGTCGGAGGGCGTTCGCGCACTCTTCTCGCTGTTCAAGTCAGGTATCGATGGACTCGACGGCCGGATCGCGGCGCAGGACTCAAACGGCGGGATGGTCTTCGAACTCGACGGACGGCGTCTTGCCGCGGTCGGTGTGTCGCCGGGGAGCTTCACGGTCGCAACAGGTGACCAGTCGCTCAATCCCGTCGTCGTCTCCGACAGGGTCTCACTCGAGCGTGCTCTCAACGCGGTCATCTCGTTCTTCGTCAGGGAAGGACAGGAGAACGGCAACGGGAGTGACAGCTCGGCGGACGCTCCGGACGAGGAGCGGGAAGAACTTCGCAGAATATGGGGGGATGGGATCACCCCGGACGAGCGCTAGTCTGCTCCGGGATGCAAGCGAGGCCCCGCTGGGGCCTCGCTACTCCGAGACGCAAAAAGAGGCCCCGTGGGGCCTCGCTGTTCCGAGACATGAAAAAAGACCCTCTTCAGGCCTTCATAATCTACAAGCCAGTTTCCTCTCCGGATTGTGCAACACTTTCTCGTTTTTCTTCTGTGGCTTCTATCTCTTTGCGAGATAAGGGGTTATGGGCGCACAATCACACCCTGATCTACGAAAAGAGCCCTCCGCCGCGCTCTGCCTCTCGAAATACTGCCCGGATTCTGGTCACCTCGGTCGCGACCGTGCGTCGTGAGACGCCTGTCGTCTCGGCGATCTCCTCCTGCGTGAACCCCTGAACAAGGGCGTAGAGCACCTGCTGCTGGCGTTGCGTGAGGAGCGCGATCGTCTCGTTTATCTCCATCGAGAAAGCAAAGGCCTCGTGGGTCGCATCAATGGGGGCCTGTGTCATGAGCTGCTGCCACTCCGCCGGGACCGAGCGCATGACCTCAGGATCGATGTCGCCGAGAACGCCGTAGAGGACCATCTGCCGGTCGAGGTCGCCATCCGGGCAGTCGACGGCCGTCCGCGTCATGAAATGAATCGCGCGCCACCGGGCTCCGGAGAGATACCAGCTGCGGGTTCTGCCCTCAGGCGCCTGCCAGATGTGGATGCGCATCTCCTGGGCGAGGTCCTGCTGGAGCATGTCGTCGGGCGTCAGCCCATTGACGATCTTCGCGATATCGCGCTCATATTCCTGCCACTTGTTCATGACGCCAATCTTCTCATGCGTTGAGGCCTGGTGTCAAGATGTCGGGGCGAACCGCAAACCGCAGCCTAGTGGCCTGTTGACACCGTCCATTTCGTCCCCCTAGAATGTGCTTACAAGTATCGTGCCTCAAGTGGCGTTGCGATCCCGATGAGCGAACCGACTTCCTGAAGGGCCGGGGAGGCGGTGGTACAGTCGCGCCGGCCCTCGCTGAGGAGGTTCTCATGAGACGCATGAGCAGATTGGTCAGCATCGTTCTGCTTGCGGCGTTCGCTTCGGCTCTGTTCGCTGGCTGCGCCGTCCAGTCCACCGCGGGTGACGACGGAGAGCAGCAGGACGACCCCAGGCTCATCCGCAACGAACTCGAAGGGATCACGATGGACATCGAGAACCGTGAGGAGGAGCTCAAGTCCTACATGGTCGAGCAGCAGATGGAGGATGGCGCGGAGATCCGTGACGCCATCCGTAGTATCGAGATGGATCTCTACGGTCTCCGCGGCAGGAAGGCGGCGCTCGAACAGCGGCTGGCAGAACTTCAGGCAGCGGGCCAGGTCTAGCTGAGAGCGTTCGGCAGACGAGGGACGAGGTCCCCCGTGACATCATGATGGAGGTTTCCCCGTTGACCAGACGGCTTCGAGCACTTCTGATGCTCGTTCTTGTGTTTGCGTGCACCGCGCACGCCGCGGGGGGCGAGCCTGACACCGAATTGTGGTACGACGTGACGCTCGACGGCGCATCGATGGGGTATTCGCGCGAGTGGGTAGAGACGGCTGGAGATGGCAACATCGTCACGGGTCTCTACACTCGGATGCTTGTGAAACGGCACAACGACCTCGTTCGTCTCGAGGTGAGCGAACGGTGGACCGAGACGCCGGCCGGAGGACCGCTCGAGTATCACATGACGATGAATACGTCCGAGCGCCCGACGAGCGTCGATCTCGTAGTGCAGGGCGCGACGGGAAGGCTGCGGCGCGCGATTGGTTCCGACGCGACGCTCGTGGATTTCTCCGTTCCGACGGGGTTCGTCTTTCCCGCGGGCGTCAAGCGGCTCCTCGTGGAGCGTGGGGCCGTGCCCGGCACGAGGTACTCCTATCTCGGGTTCGACACCGAATCCGATGGTGTGGCAGCGTACACCGTCACGGTCGTCGGTCCCGAAACGCTCGAGCTCATGGGGCGGAGTGTGGAGCTGACGAAGTTCATCATCGACTGCGACGCGCGGCCGGGGCTGCCCGTGCACGAGTGGCGCGACAACGACGGAATGCTCTGGAAGTATGAGCTTCCGTCCTCGGGCATGGCGATCTCGAGGACGACGCAGCAGGAGGCGCAGGCCGAGAAGGAGGCATTCGATCTTCTGACGGCCACCGCTGTTTCTTCGAACGTCACGCTGGGCGCCCCATTCCACGTCGATAGTGCGCTCTTCGAGGTGTGGCTCGACGACGGCGCCGCGATCGACGACTTCATCGTGGAGGACGCGCGGCAGACGATTGAGGGGCGGACCGATCGTGGCGTCCTGCTCCGAGTGGCGCGCGTTGTGCCGGAGAGCTCCAGTGCCGCGCGGTTCCCGATCCGCAGCACGCCGATGAAGGACTATCTTGACGGGAACCCGCTGATGCAGACCTGGTACCCGCGTATCCTCGGCGTTGCCTCCAGGCAGGCATGGGGGACCGATCAGAACAGCTGGAAGGCATCGAAGAATATCGAGACGTGGGTCTTTGAGGAGATCGACAAGAAGGGCTTCGGGACGGGCTTCGCGTCCGCGACCGAGATCCTCGACTCGCGAGAGGGCGACTGCAGCGAGCATGCGGTTCTGATGACCGCCATGGTCCGCTCCTTGAGCATTCCGGCGCGGCTGGTTTCGGGGATCACACACTACCAGGGCGGCTTCCTGTACCACATGTGGGTCGAAGTCTGGACGGGCGATGGCTGGTACGCGCTCGATCCGACGATCGGCGATGGAAGTGTGGACGCGATGCATATCAAGTTCGGCGACAGCTCCGCGAAGCGGGGCAACGTCTCCGATCTCGCGCTCGGAATTCTCCGGGTGTTCGGAAGACTCAACATCCGGGTCATCGAGTACACGGAGGGCGGAGAGGTCGTCCGCCTGTAGCCGGGGAGGGTGCATCATGAGGATTGCTGCGAGAGCGTCTCTCGTCGCGCTGGCCGTGCTTCTCGCGGTCTTCGCCGGCTGTTCCGGTGGGGGACAGGAGGACGCGTCTGAGACTCCGATGGACGATGAGGCTCTGGCGTCGGGTGCCGCGGATGCGGAAGCGCCTCCAGTGTCGCGAGCGGCGCAGTCGAGGGGTGTGGCCGTCGTCGAACACGACGAGGGCGGGAAGCTCCAGCCGCTGGTCGTTCTCGGCGAGGTCGTCTACGAGTGGCGTGTGGCGCCGGAGCGGGGGCTGTACGTGACCCTCGGCTTCATCAACCCGAACGACACGTACGAACGGGCCAGGGGCTATGTGTTCGTCATCGCCAGTTCCAGAGCGTCCTCGGGCGTCGTCTATGGCCTCTATCCCTGGAACGCGGAACTCGGGGATGACGGTCTTGCTGTGGACTACATGGAAGGCACGCATCTACTCTACCGGCGTGATCAGGAGGTGCGGGGATTCATCCCGTACAAGAACGCCAGTGGGTTCTACGACGTGCTCCGAGTGCTTGTCTATTCCGAGGCCGGCGACATGCTGATCGACAACACGATGAGTCTCGAGGTCAGCGGTGAGCCGACGGGACCCACGAGGCCCCCGGTCGAACTCACCCTGTAACATCCGCACGGAGGACATATGTACCGCAAGGAACGGGTTGGTCACCAGGAGAAGAAGAAACCGCAGCTCTCGAACAAGGAAAAGAAGCAGAAGAAACGCGACAAGAAGCAGACTAAGAGCACCGGGCTTATCGAATAGCGAGTGTCTGGTCGCGAGCGGCACGACGCGTCGGCCGGCGAACACCCGGCCGTGGTCGACACGGGCCCCCTGTGATCGAAGCGCGTAACATACAGCGAAGAGACGGACCTCATCTCCGGGGATGGGGTCCGTCCTTTTGTGTCGCCCGTCGAACCGTGTCGTGTGGGCGTGCTTCGCGACTGCTCGCCGGTTCCTGCGGTGACGAGAAGCGCTTCGCTATCGCTCGCCCGTCCACGTGATCGTGAGGTCCTCGGTGGGAAAGAACTGTTCCTGCCGCATGAAGTGGAAGAGTGTGTCGCCGCGTGTCTCGGTGCGATCAGGTGTGAACGACAGCTCAACGTTCTCGAGCGTCGCGGGGACCCGGAACTCGAACTCGGCGAGGTCGATCGGACGCTCCCAGTGCTGCGTCGTCGTGACAATGTAGACCGCGTGCCTCTTCCTGATCCGCTGCACGTACTCCACCTTGAAGACCTTCTCCTCGCGAGGCGCAAAGGCGAGCGTCAGCAGGATGTCGCTGTCGCGCCGCGTGAAGCCCTTCGTGCGGTAGCCGTTCGCCGTCTGCTCCCAGAGGCGCACGATGTGCGGGGGCGCGTGATCGCGATCCACGGGGAATGGATAGAGGATGCCCATCTCCGCGGCGATGTCGCAGTCGTTTCTGATGTGGTAGACGCCGACGACGCGCGTCAGGTCGGGTGACGGCTCGACCATCACGTACTCCTGCACGAAGTGGATAGGCCCCCCGGAAGCGTTCGCTTGCGAAGGGCCATTTGATTCATCCGCCGTGTCCTGCCCGCTGCACGACACGAGCACGACGCATACGGCGAGCGCGCAGAGGAATCGGACGGCGGTATGGTCCTGCATCACGACTTCCTCCCCGGCGTCCGCCGCCGTCTTCCTACAGGTAGATGAAGCCGGCGAGCCTCGTCTCGGTCATCAGCGAGAACGAGCCGAAGTATGCGCCGATCCCGGCTTCGCCCTCGAGGCTCAGGTTCTTCGTGATGAAATACTCGGCTCCGAACACACCGATGACCCCGAAGGTGGTGTGGCTCTCGCTGTCGTCGTCAGCCCGCGCCGAAAACTCGTAGGTTGGCATGTCGGACGAAGAGTGACCGAGGCGGACGCGCGCGCCCCAGTAGGGCTGGAGCTTGTCGCTCGCGCCGGTGTAGAACAGAGCGCCACCGCCGATGCTCAGGTCGGACGACGAGAAGTCACCGTCCGAGAACGTCGAGAGACCGAACTCGAACTCAACCCCGAGGTCGTCGCCCATGCGGGTCTTTGCTACGAGTGTCCCGGCACCACTCGGGAGCAGGACGCCTCCGACGGCGAACCCGTCTCCGTACGTCTGAGCGGAGGCGAGGGTGGGGAGGAGCAGCAGACCGACCAACAGCAGAACAAAGTGGCGAATAGACATGGTGTTTTCCTTTCTGGCGCGGGCCCAGGGGGCCTCGACCGGTTTCCCGCGTCTGAGCGCGGGTTCGCGAACCGGAACGCATACTCCCCGGTCCACACAGCGCGGCATCGTATCATTGGGCTTCCAGGCTTGTCAATGAGCCTCGGCTGGGACGTGCAGTATTCCCACTTGACCGGAGAGGGCCGAGATGTTACGTTTTGTTGGAGAATCTGCACCCCGTCGCGCCCCACGTATCGGCGCGAATCTGGTCGTGGACGCGGTTCGCACCCGCCGTCGGTTTGCGCGTGCTGTCGTCCGCGGTGTAGCCGGGTACGGTGGAACCGGTCTGGCGAGAGGGAAGGAGTTGGGATGCCCAACGCACAGGAAGTCGGGAGACGCCTCAAGGATGTTCGCAAGGAGCGGGGAATGACCCTGAAGCAGGTCGCCATCGGCTCCAGCATGTCGCCCACGCACATCTCAGAGATCGAGCGAGGCAAGACGTCGCCGACCGTCGGTGCGCTCCGCAAGATAGCGGGCGCGCTTGGGAAGGAGACGGCCTACTTCGTCGAGGAGAAGCCCCTGCCGAAGATCTCGGTCGTGAAGAAGGAGGATCGCGAGACGGTCTTCCTGCCGGGCACGGGCGACACGTTCATCAGTGCCAAGGCGCTGACCCAGGGTATTCCTGCAGGGCGGATCACCGTGAGTCTGATCGAGCAGGATTCCGGCGGCGAGATGAAACTGGAGCGGCACGAGGGCGAGGAGGCTCTTGTCATGCTCAACGGCGAGGTGGTTGCCACGGTCGGGAGTGTGGAGTACACCGTGAGGAATGGCGACTGTCTGCACTACTCGGGGCGGCTTGACCGCACGATCCGGTTCACCGGGAGCGGGAAGAACAAGGCGCTGTGGGTGAAGGTGTTGCCGGGTGCGATTCGCTGGTAGCGAACCGTCTGCAGTGGAATGATGAAGCGCGTCGGCCTGAGGCCGGCGCGCTTTCGTTTGCGCTCAGGGTGTTTCGGAGGGGAGCAGCGTCCGGCACCGAGGGTCACAAGAACGCCGCAGATCGATGCCCGTTCGCTACAGAGCGACACCCAGCGAGAACCGCATCGTGTTCTCGAGCTGGCCGAAGAGATAGGCGAAATCTACCCGGAACTCCATCGATCCAGCGGCGACTGATGCCCCTGCGCCAACCGTGTACTCCTCGAGACCGCCGGGAGGAAGGGCGCGGCGATACCCGCCCCGCAGCTCCGCGACTCTCCAGAGCGAGAACTCGATCCCCGCGAGCACTCTGTCCGGGTTATCGAGCCGGAGTGACTTCTCAATGTCCACTTCCAGGGCCATCGAACCATGCGGAACCGTTCGCAGGCCGATCGTAAGAGAGGCGGGTACATTCTCAGAGTAGCTCCCGCTCGCCGAGGAGTCCCACGTGAGAGAGCCCAGGACGTCGCGGCCGGACAGGCCGAGCGTGACCGCGTCGGTCAGCGGCACGAGCGCGCCCGCGTCCAGTCCGAAGCCTGTGGCGCTTCCAGTCACCTGGTCTTCCATGCTCGCATTGTTCCCGAACGAGGCGCGGCGTCCGCGCAGTCCGACGCCGACGTCGATCGCTTTGCCCGCGCACCATGGCGCCGACGCGATTTCACGGACAACGCCGACGAGCAGCGTCGTCTCGGTGAGGACCTCGTCCCCGGAGTGGATGAGGCCGACGCCGATGGTGTAGCCCGATGCGAGGGTATGGCTGGCCGAAGCGACCGAGTAGGGGACGAGCCCCATCTGCTCGCCATGCGATACGGCGAACTCGGTCGACCCGGCGCGCGGTGCGAGCCCCGCGGGATTCCAGAACAGCGACTCCGACCCGAGGCGGGCTGCAGCGACGGCTCCGCCCGACCCCATCGATCGCGCCCCGAAGCCGACGTCCACGAAGGCCGCCGGGATATCGGAGAGCTCCTGGGCCCCGGCGCTCGCGGACGAGAGGAGACAGATCGCGGCCGTCAGGACGAGCGCGGCGGCCTGCCGGCACACCACGGCGCAACCGCGCCCGGCGTTCCGCGTGTGCATGCCGTTGAGGACCAGCGTTGTCCCGCGCCGTTCCCGCTCCGACCGCCGTCTGTTGCCTGCTGCGTGCATCATGTTCCTCGCTCTACTTGACGAGCACGACCGTGGCGAGCGCTTCCGCGCTGCCCGACGCATCCTCCGCCGAAATCTGTATCACATACCGCCCGTTTCGCGCGGTCTCGTCATCATCCGTTTGACCGTCCCATTCGATTGCGGCGCGACCCTTCGTCTGCGGTTCGTTGGATGAGAGCTCGCGGACGAACTGCCCGGCCATCGTGTAGATACGCACCGTGACGAACGGAGTTCTGGCTGCCTTCGATGACAATTCGTATGAGATGCTGACCGGTCCCGTCTCGGGCGAGAACGGGTTCGGCTCCAGACGAATGTCGGTGACGCCGAGATCCTGCGACGCGGTCGCCGCTGCGAACTCGGTGAGCGATGAGATCGGCGCCTCGACGTCGCCGCCGATCCGGTCTGCGTCCACTTCATTCCATTCAAGCATCGACTTGTCCCAGCGAACCATGCGCGCCTCGTCGGAAGGCAGGGGGAGCGTCAGGATCGGCAAATGCCCGGTCTGGAATTCGACACCGTGAGGTTTCAGGTGATAGTCCGAGCCGACGATGAGAAGATCGCGCGTGCACCGCTTCGCATCCGAAAGTTCGTCGTGCGAGAGCTGGATCGACTTCGTCTCAGACACCGCACCCTCGGGGAAAGCGATCGTCATGCCGGTCGAGTCAGCGAACGTCGCTGATGTCGCCGGCCCCACGGTCGCGTAGACGCTGCCGGTGAGCCGACCGACGAGTCCCGTCATGGTGTCGCGCGCTGCAACAGTGAACTCGCCGATGTAATCGCCGCTGATCGCGAAGCTTCCGCTCCCTCGCTCGGCCTGTCCGGCCTCGTCGGGAGAGATCCACCACAGAAGGCCGGTGTTCACCAACTGCCCGTCGTCCGAGACTGCGCTCGCCGCGAACGTGACCGAGCTTCCGGCTTCGACCTGCGCGTCGCCGGAGACATCGACGTGATCGACGACCGCCAGTTCGATGTCGAAATCGAGATTCGTCAGGAGTTCGCCTTCGCCGAGCACCAGGGTCACCTGAGATGGTGTGGTCACACACCCGAGCTCGTTGGCCGTGATGACGTACGACCCCGGTCTCAGATCCATGATCTCATAGAGCCCGGCGGCGTCCGGTATCGCGACCCTCGTGTTGCCGGCGTATGACGTATTCGTTGCCGCGACCTCGACCTGCTGAACCGAGACGCTGCCGCCGACGACGTGCAGGCTGCCCGTGACACGCGCGAAGTTGCGATCGAGTGACAGGGCGAGCGAGGCGCCACCGCACGCGACCGATTCCGCGCCGGCCGGGAAGTATCCATGGAGTGATGCGGAGACCTCGTGGAGCCCGGACGGCACGAGGCCGTCGATGACGAACGTGCCATCCTGCGTGGTCATCGCGGAGCCGAAGTGTCCCGCTCCGTCGTCAGCCTCGACCGTGGCGCCCTCGAGTGGATCGCCCGATTCGGCGTCGGTGAGGGTGCCTTCGATCGTGCCGTCGGCGGGCATCATTGTGAAGCTCACTCCGGACGTCCCGCTGCCCACCGCAGTGACCGGATTCTCGCCGACGTGGTAGTAGCCCGACCGTGACGCGAAGACATCGTAGGCGGACGCCGGGTCGAGGTCTGTCAGCACGAAGAATCCGTCACCGTCGGTAGCCGTCGACGAAACGATCTCGTCGCCCAGCCTGGCGCGGACCGAGACCGAGGAGATCGGCGTCATGCCGTCACCCAGCGTCACGAGTCCGGAGATCGTTCCGTCGAACGGGAAGAGCGCTGGTGTGATCGTCGCGATGCCGTGTTCGTTCAGGTAGGTCTCAATGGCCGCGTCGCGGTACCCGCTGCGCGAGATATGAGTCTCGACGAGGCCCGGCGCGACCGTGTCCATCAGGAAGCTCCCGTCCGGAGCCGTGACGGCCGATACCGCGCCGCCGGGACAGAACGTCGTGACGAGAGCCTGCCCGATCGCGGCCCCGGTGAGCGTATCGGTGACGGTGCCGGTCAGCCTGGCGAATACCGGTGAGACGGCGAAGTGTTCAAACGTCGTCTCGCCCGAGACCGCGATGACACCGGCGGAGTGCGCGTCAGCGTACCCGGGCGCCGTCACGGTCAGATCGTACAGACCGTCGTCGAGCCAGAACGCGTAGATGCCCTCGGGGTCGGTTCGGCACTCGGAGATCTGACCCCAGTCGGCGACAACGCGCGCGTACTCGATGGCGTCTCCGTTCGTCGTGACGCGCCCCGTGATGAGCGCATCACGGACGGGGAGAACGACCGCTCGGGTGGTAGTTTCGCCATCATCAAGGGGTTCCACATCGAACGCGGAGTTCTCGTGCCTCTCCGCGACAACCGTGATCCGATGGGCTCGGCCTGGCGCGACGTATGCCCTGTAGCCGCCGGATGCGTCCGTGCGCGTGCGGAAGCTCGGCCCGTCCGGACCGTCGGCGGTCACGAGTATGTCGGCCCGGCTGATCGTCCCGCGCGAGTCGGTCACCGACCCGCGGATCAGCGCACGCGAGGACTCGAGCTCAAGGTCGATTCCTCCGACCGTCTGTCCGGGGGAGAGGACGAGTTCGAGCGGTGCGGCCGCGGCGAACCCCGGCTTGTCCGGCGTCAGCGTCCAGAGGCCGGCTTCGAGGAGAAGCTCGTAGCCGCCATCGGCGCGGGCCAGCACCGCAACTGTAGCGTCGTCGGAGGCCGCCTCGACCTTCGCGAACGGCACGGGCACGCCACCCGCGAGCACCATGCCGAGAACCGAGCATGCGCCGTGCGAGATCCGGAGCTCCAGACCCTCGATCGTCTGGCCGGGGGCCGTCGCGACGATGAGCGACTGCCCGGCGAAGTACTCTTCCCTGATTGCTGATATCTGGTGTACCCCGGCCCGGGTCGTGAGCTGGAAGCCACCGTCTCCGTCGGTCTGGCAGTCGGCGTCCCCGTCGCTGACGGTCGCGCCCGGTACACCCGTGCCGTCGGCCACGACGCGTCCCGCAATCGTACTTGAGAGCGGTGTGATGTCGAGCACGACTCCGGTGAACGACTCGCCGGATTCAACGCTGACTTGAACAGGATCGGATGTCGTGAAGCCGTCGCAGCGGGCGCGGAGCTCGTACGTGCCCGGGGGCGGCAGGAGAAGGAACTCGCCGAAGCCGTTCGTGACGGTATTGACGACATCGCCGGATGTTGGGGCGGCGACAACCACCGCTCCCTGTATGTCGACGCCACCGTGCGTGACCCGGCCCATGATGGCCGAGTCGACCGGCAGGAGCTGGATCGGAGGATCGACGACCGCACTCTCGCCCGGGCTGAGGATGATCGCCCGGGGAGTGCTCGGCTCATACCCTGTCTTCTCGGCGCTTATAGACCAGACCGCCGGCGCGAGCTCCAATTCGAAGTGCCCTGCCCAGTTGGTCGCCGTGACGTAGGTTCCAAGGTCGGCATGCTCGGCGCGAACGGTCGCCGCGATGATGGGGCGGCCGCTTGTGTTGAGCACGTCACCAGCGATCGAGCCGGGCGTCCCCACGAGGATCAGAGGGTCCGGAAGCTCGCCGTAATCGCCCGCCGCCAGTACGATCGTCTGCGGGGCCGACGGAGTGTAGCCGGCGCGCGCGGCTGCGACCGACCACTCGCCGGACGTTACCTGGATCGCGAAGTACCCATCCACGTCCGCTTCCGTCTCGCGCGTGATCCCGTCGCCCCTGGCCGTCACGCGCGCTCCGAACACGGGGTCGAAGTCCTCGTCGACGACGCGTCCGCGGATGCGGGCCGGCGCCCGTCGCATCGTGATCCCGACATATCGCGTCTGGTCAGCGTAGATCGTGTGCACGGCCGTCGTATCGACGTAGTCCTCCTTCGACGCATGGAACGCATAACGGCCGGGGAGGAGGTTTCTGTCGGAGACTCCGTTCTCGTTGGTCACGGCGGGAAGGACGTTGACCCCCCCGCCGACGTATTCGATGTCCACGTAGACACGCGGGAGTACGCCGCCGTCGCGCTTGAATGTTCGGATCTGTGCCGTACCCGTCTCGGTGGCGTAGTCAAAGCTCCGGAACTCGGACGCGGCGCCCCGGCCGAGATCATCGACCGCGACGACGCGCCACATGTACTCGCCGCTGACGAGAATCGCGCCCAGCCGGACCTCGGCGGACGGCGTTGACGCCGGGCCGTCCCAGACGGGGTAGCTGGCATCGCCTCCGGCGAGGTCGCGCATCTCATGGATGTAGAGGTGGTACGACACCGCACCGAGGACCGCGCTCCACGTGAAGTCGACTATGTTGGCGGCGAGTGTCACGTCCTCCGGAGGCCATGTGAGCTCTGGAGGTGTGACATCCGTCGGAACGTCCGTCGTGAATCCGGCGAGTCCGGCTCCGGATACCGACGTCATGAGCGGGTCGTTCCCGTAGCAATTGAAAATGAGCCAGTTGTACGTGAACCCGTCCATGAGGGGCGGGCTCGAGCCGTTCGCGTCCACGAAATAGCCCGACGGATCCGTTGACGCGTACTGGATCGATGTCGCGCTCGTGAGCGCCTGCCAGACGAGGTTCGCTCCCGACACGGTCAGCTCGCCATTAATCTCCTCGATCTCGATCTCGTGATCGGAGACCGCGACCCAGTAGTAGGGGACGTTGTCGACCGGGTCCCATTCCAGGAGGGTTGTCGTTTCGGTCACGACCGAGCCGTTCGGCGGTCCGGTGGGTGTTGCAAACACCGGGGATTCGACGACCAGACGGAACTCGTCGGAGAACTCGCCGGACGTGACGCCCGAGAGGGCGCAGTACCAGACGCCCGGAGCGAGAAGCTCGATGTACGGCACGAACGAGAGCGACCCGATACCGAGCGCGCTCGTCGGCTGTGTGTAGGTTCCCGGCGCGCGTCCGCACACGAGCCGGCACTCGACGCTCTCCTCCCACGTGACCGTCACCGTGCCGTCAAGCGGCACGAGACTCTGCGGGTAGTCGAGCAGCGTGATGTCGGCGTGCGCGATCTCGCTGGCAAGGAAGACAACGGCGACGATGACGACCGCAGCAAGTATCACGCGCGACAGTACGCTCTGTCGTGGGGGCGCGGAACTACGCCTGGCCGCCGCGCGGATCTCCGCGAGCGTCCTGGCGCCACCCGACCAGCTTGCGTGCGTGTGCAGCATCCTCTTCGTGCCTTTCGAAGGACCGCGCCGAGGCGCCGGCCCGTCCTCAGCTAGAACTCGTATCCGACCGATATCCGCATGACCTGCAGCGGCAGCGCGAGCAGGAGCGTATCGACGCGGAAGCCGCCGCCGACCTCGAATCCCAGCCCCATGTTCGCCATCGGGATCATCAGAGAACTGTTCCCACCCTCCTCGACGGATTCGCCGACAAGCTCCGCCATCACGACCCCGCCGCCGACGCGGAAGCCGCCGAGCGTGAGCTGGACGCCGGCGCCGGTTCCGAGGTGGACGCCCTCCCTGTAGTCCTCGTACGCGAACCCGAGGTCCGCGTCATAGTGTCTGATCTCGACCGTCGTGAGGATCGCGCCGGTTCTGAAGGTCGCGGCCGCGGCTGCGTAGGACGGCAGACGAAGCTCGATCGGCGAGTTGGAGACGGTCTCTTCACGTTCGGTGAGCGTCGGCTGCGACGCTGAGATCTCGCCGGCGTCGAAGCCGTCCTCGCTCATCGCGGGGAGCTGGTGAGTGATGGTCGTGAGCGATCCCTCGAGCGTGATCGGCGGCACCTGCGTGTAGCAGGCGTCGAGCGTGAGCCAATCCGTCGCACGCCATGATGCGCCGGCGGTCCAACCGAGCGCGGCGCCCGAGAAGTTCCCGCTGACCGACTGATCGAGGTCGTTCATCCACGGGTCGGACGGATCGTTGAAGGCGTACTCGGTGCCGCCGTAGTTGATGATGCCGTCGCCGAGAGCGACGCCGGAGACGGACGCCTCCGCGCGGTAGCTCGATACCGATATGCCGAGACCGACTCCCGGAAGTGCTTCGAGGCCAAGCGCGACCGTTGTCCGGTCGACGCGTGTCGAAAGGTCGACCGCAGCCTCGAGGGTGGCCCGGACATCGACGTTCACGTCACCTCCGCCTTCCTCGCCCTTCACCGTTTCGCCAAACGCCTCGATCCCGGTGTCGACGAAGTTGAGGCAGAGGGAGAGCGGCTCCTCTATCGCCCCGCCGATGACGGCGCGACCGAGCCGAACCGCGAAAGCTCCCGAGATGACTCCCGACCGCTGGCCGGCTCGAGCGTCGATGGTCGGATAGACCGGCTCGAGGTCGGGGTGTGCGACCGATTCGAGCGCGTCGTCGATGGCCGAGTTCGCGCGGCTCTGGATGTCGAATATGTCTGAGGCCGAAGCGCTCAGGGGGGGGAGGACGTCAAGCAGAATGGCGCTCTGTCCGAGGAAGGCCAGTCCGGCCGGGTTGCCGCTCACAGACGCCACACCGGCGTTCATGGTGCTCACCGCCGTGCCGAGCCCGTCGGGTCTGCTGCCGGCGCCGTACAGGAAGCCGAGCGAGAGCTCCGTGCTGCCCGTCAGGCTTCCTCCTTCGAACACCAGAAGAGCCTCGGTGTCCCCGTCGGCCGAAGCGCCCGTGCAGGATACGGCCAGGATTGCGCACCAGAGTGCGATCGTGGCAGCCATCCGTGCCATGTTCCATGTCCTCTCAGCCTAAGTCGCTGTGGTGCAGAACGTTGCGGCGGGCACCCCCGTACCCATCACTGCGCCGCGTTACAATCTTTCTGACTTGCAGATGTTGTGCCATATTGTCACGCAAAGTGACCGGGGCCGGGCAGCTCTCGGGTTGAGCGGGCACCCGGACCGTCGGGGGGCGATCATCGAGTGGTCAATCCGCCCCGTTGACACCCGAGAAGCGCGCCTGCTAGGCTCCCGGCTTCGGCGTCTCGGGACACACGGCAGGGGAGAGTGATGACGGCTTCATCGGAGAGCAGACCGACGCCGGAGGAGAGATCGGCGCGGGACTCGAAGACTGGCAGGCGGGACTCGAAGACCGGCAGGCGGGACTCGAAGACTGGCGGGCGCGGTTCGAGCATGCTCCGCGGGTTCGCGAGCATCGGTGCCGGGACCCTCGTCTCGAGGCTCTCCGGGTTCGCGCGCGAGGTCGTGACGGCCGCGCTCTTCGGCGCCGGCATCGAGATGGACATCTTCGTTGCGGCCTTCACGATCCCGAACCTGCTCTGCCGGGTGCTGGGTGAGAGCTCGGTCGAGGCCGGGTTCATGCCGCTCTTCAAGGGGATGCATGCCGCGGGTGAGCGGGCGCGAGCCTGGAGGCTCGCCGGGCGTACGTTCAATTGGCTGGCGATCGCTCTCGGTCTTCTCGTCGTGATCGGCATCGCGGCAGCGCCACTCCTGGTCGAACTCGTGGCCCACGGTTTCGAAGGGGATGTTGCGGCGGCGACCATCCGGATGACGCGGCTGATGTTCCCGTTCGGCGTCGCCATCGGTCTCGCCGCGCTCATGGGGGCCATCCTTCTCGCCTTCGGCCGGTTCCGTGTCTACAGCCTCGCGCCCGTGCTTCTCAATGTGGGGATCATCGGCTCGGTGCTCGCGCTGAACGGTCGGATCGGGTACGTCAGTCTCGGCTTCGGCGTCCTCGCCGGCGGTCTGCTCCAGTTCCTCGTTCAGGTTCCGTTCGCCCGCGCTCTTGCGCGCAGGGACGGCGAGCGGCTGTTCCGCGCGGAACTCTCGCCGCGGGATGAGGATGTTCGACGCGTCGCCGGGCTCACGGTGCCCGTCATAGCGGCGTCGGTCATCCAGCGTCTTGGCGTTGTCGTCGACCGGACGATTGCCTCGTTTCTGGTCCCGGGGAGTATCTCCTCGCTGTACTACTCGTTCCGGCTGGTGCATCTGCCGTACGCGATCCTTGCGTTGTCGGCCGGGCGCTCAGCGGCGCCGGTTCTGGCGGAGACGCATGCAGTCGGCGACCACGATGGATTCTGTCGCGCGCTCATCGCCGGAATCCGGATGAACGTCACATTCCTGGCGCCCGTTGTCGTCCTGGCGGTGGTGCTCGCGCGTCCCGTCGTCGGTCTCGTCTACCAGCGGGGTGCGTTCGACGAGAATGATCTCGCCATGACGTCGTCGGCGTTCGCGATGTACTCGCTCGGCTTGATCGGGATGGGGTTGACGTTTCTGCTCGTCCGTGCGTTCGCCGCGCGGCTCGACACGAGGACCCCCGTGAAGATCTCGGTTGTCGCGTTCTTCCTCAATGCGGGACTCAATCTGCTGCTCGTACGGACCCCGCTCTCGCACGCCGGTCTCGCGCTGGCAAGTTCGATCGCGTTCGCCGCGCATGCCGTGATCCTCTACATGATCCTCAACCGGACGCTCGCGCGTGAGGGCGCCGCCATCGCGCCGTCGGAACTCGTTTCGATCGGCTGGCGCGTGCTGGCCGCGTGTGCCGCGCTCGTCATGGTCGTGCTCCCGCTCGACCGGTGGCTTGGCACACGTCTTGCTGAATCTGTCTCAGTAGAGAGAGCTGTCCGCATGGTCGTCGCCGGCGGTGCCGGCGGCGTAGCGTATGTGGCTGCAGCGCATCTGTTGGGTCTTCGCGATGTGACCGGCCTGCTGCTCCGGGGACGGAGCCGGACGCGCTCATAGCGGAGGTCCAGACTCACGGGAGGTCTCAATGTCGTCGGTCCTTGTGACGGGCGGAGCTGGATACATCGGGAGTGTCACGGTCGAGCGGCTCGTCGGGGCCGGACACCGCGTTGTCGTGCTCGACAATCTGTCGAAGGGACACCGCGCGGCGATGCACGAGGGCGTGCCGCTTGTCGTGGGTGATATCGGCGATCGCGAACTCGTGACCAGGGTTCTCAGGGACCACAAGGTCGAGGCGGTGATCCACTTCGCTGCGGCGAGTCTGGTCGGCGAGTCGATGGAGAAGCCCGCGGACTACTACGAGAACAATGTGGTTGCCGGCATCAGGCTGCTCGAGGCGATGCATGCTGCCGACGTCGACAGGATCGTGTTCTCAAGCTCGGCCGGCGTGTACGGTGAACCCGAGTCCGTGCCGATCGCTGAGACGAACCGGACCGCACCGGTCAACGTCTACGGCGATACGAAACTCATCTTCGAACGCGTCCTTGCGTGGGAGGCGGAGCGCACGGGTCTCAAGCACATCGCGCTCCGGTACTTCAACGCGGCCGGCGCTTCGGGCCGCTACGGGGAGGACCATCGTCCGGAGTCGCATCTCATTCCGATCGCGCTCCAGGTCGTCGCTGGCAGGCGTCCCGAACTCATCGTGTTCGGTGACGATTACGAGACACCGGACGGGACATGTATCCGCGATTACATCGACGTGCGAGACCTGTCCGACGCGCACATCCTCGCGCTCAACGCGCTCGAGGAGGGCCGCTCCGGCATATACAACCTCGGAAACGGGGAGGGGTGGAGCGTGCTCAACGTCATCGACTCGGTGGAGCGTGTCACGGGTCGGACGGTTGCGCGCAAGATGGGCGCGCGCCGGGCCGGCGACCCCGCGCGGCTCGTCGCCTCATCGTCTCTGGCGGCCCGGGAACTTGGCTGGAGGCCGGACCACCCCGAGCTCGACGACATGATCGACGCCGCCTGGGAATGGATGCTGGAGCACCCGGGTGGGTACTCGGAGTAGGGAACGGGGCCCCTTGTGGCTTGACTTGACCCGGGGCCGTTGTTAGAATACGCTTCTGTTGCGCATACGGCGCCCTAGCTCAGTTGGTAGAGCAACGGATTGAAAATCCGTGTGTCCGCAGTTCAATTCTGCGGGGCGCCACCACTGGAACACCGAGGCGCGTCGAAGCGGTCGCGCCTCTCTCGACAAGAGCTGGTGTAGCTCAGCTGGTAGAGCAACGCACTCGTAATGCGTAGGTCAGCGGTTCGAATCCGCTCACCAGCTCCAGTCGTAGCGGAAGGCCCGGTTCTATGGATCGGGCCTTTCTGCGTTCGCTCGCGGCTACAACCCCTGGACAGCGGCTGCGACCCTGCCCATTGCTGGGACCCGAGTTCTTGCTAAAACCCTGCCCCTTACGGCGCATCTGAATGAGTGGTCGAAAACCGTCGCCGCCCGGCTGCCGGGCTCGTTCTGAGGCCCCGATGTGTGCGGAACCAGCTACCGGGTGAAGAATTGACATATGACAGCGATTGTGATATTATCTGAGGTGGCAGTTCACAGGTGGGTCGCCCGTGGTGGGGGATCCGAGGGCACATCTCAACGGTCTGACGGCGACGCCGGACGGCGTCGTGTCATTGACAGGAGGAATGAGATGAAGCGGTTTGTGATGATCGCGCTGGCGACAGCGATGCTGCTCGGCGTTGCGTCGACGGCTATGGGCGCCGTCGGCTGGTGTGGCAACATCTGGCCGAACAATGGTACCCCGTACACGTCGGCTGAGGACGTCGGTGTCTACGTGCAGATCTGGAAGGACGGCGTCACGACCCCGGCTGGCCAGGGCGCTGATCTCGAGGCGTATCTCTACTACAAGTGCGTCGGTGACGTGGACTTCATCGAACTCCCGATGGCCTACATTGGCGATGTCGGCGACAACGACGAGTACAACGCTATCATCCTGGCCGGTCACGGCTGCGCCGAGATAGAGTACTACGTCAAGGTCGTGGACCTCACCGATCTGGCCGAGTGCTACGGTCAGGATCAGGGCAACAACGACCCGAACTTCTTCCTTCCGATCACCGAGGTGCTCGGACAGGACGTTGTTGTCACCTTCACGCTCTGCCTGACCGAGGGCATCGACAGCTTCTTCGACGTCTGCGTCGTTGGCTCTGGCGATGAGCTCGACAACTGGGGCAACGGCATTCTGATGTCGCAGCCTTGCCCGCTTCTGAGCCCGAAGCTCTACACGGTCGATATCAATTTCCTCGCCGGTTCGAACCCGTACCACGAGTACAAGTACAAGAAGGACGACTGCGCGACGTGGGAGGGCTCCGGAAACCACGCCCTCACGATCGATGACTCACTGCCGTTCATGAGCCTGCCGATCGACGGCTGGGAGTGGGCCACGCCGG
>CAZNHF010000005.1:0-32346 GCA_964572375.1 uncultured bacterium
GTCCAGCCGATCCTGACTCGGGTGGTTCGTGCGGAACATGTAGTCGTCGGAGCTTACGATATCACCCGTCGCGTCTTCGCACCGCACACGGAAGTGGTAGTAGGTCTCCTGCTCGAGGTTCTCGAGCACCGAGTAGTGGTCTGTGCAGTACCCCTCATCGACCGCGTGCACCAGCCCGTATTCCTCGGTCTCTCCGTACTCGATCGACGAGACCGCGTTGACGGCCGTCTCCCAGCGGATCGTCGCGGTCATCGATGTAGTGTCAACGACCGTCACGTTCGTGATCTCGAGATTGGAGATGAGCGTCGTGGAAGCCACATCTCTGGAGATAGCCGCCTGCCCATCGGCGTCGGTGCTCCACGCGCGCATGTGATAGGTCGTTCCGGGTTCAAGTCCCTCGATGAGAACGGCGTGCTCAGTCACGAACTCCGCGTTGAGCGGAGTCGCGCTCCCGTACATTTCGTCGAGACCGTAGACGACACGTGAGTCCGACGGTTTGTTCGTCGTCCACGCGAGGGTCAGACAGTGCGCCTTGAGCTCATCGATGCGGAGATCGCTGATCCGGAGGTGAGGAGGGTCAGTGAGGAACGTCTTATCCTGCGAGCGCGAGACGTTGCCGAACGCGTCGACCGACGTGACGCGGTAGTGGTAGAAGGTCTCCGGCTCAAGCCCGTTGAGGCGTACGGCGTGCGTGGTCGTCACGGATCCTGTGCCGGTCGTGGTCATGCCGTAAGACGACGTCAGACCGCAGTCGACCGTCGACGTCGCCGGTCGGTCCGTGTTCCAGCACACGAGGACGGTCGTGTCGCCGGTCGCACAGATCCGGACGTCCGAGATCACCGGAGCTGCCGGCACTCCCACCCATATGATGGCGGGGGATCCCTCCATGTCCTCCGGTGTCACGAACTCGAGAATACCGAGCCGATCCGACTCCACAGGGTCGTCGTAGAGCGGATTCTCGTCACATGTCACGTGGAACGAGCTGTTTGGTGTCATTCCGACGATGACATGAGCGTTGACGCCGGGCTGGACGGACGGATTCGCCGGTGCTGGCGGTGCCTGGAGGAAGATGATGAGGAGCGCTAAAGCAATACGCCCTGCCGCACCGCTACGCGATGTGCACATGCGTCCTGCCGCGCTGCGCGAAAAGACCACTTAGGTGTCTCTCCCTAGCCTGGGTTGCGCGGAGTATATGAGCGAGCAAGAAAGTTGTCAAGTGCTGTTTGGTCGAGCGTTGTGGGGAAGGTAGCCGGAGAGATAGCCCATAGCAAGGGCTATTTGTGAGTTCCGACCGTCAGCCCTTCGACGATGTGTCGCTGGAAGACGGCGACCAGAACGAGGACCGGGACGATGCTCACGAGCGTCGCGGCGGCGATGGTGCCCCACGGCAGTTCGTGCAGTCCCGCGAAGAGCGCGAGCGCGACCGGGACGGTCCGCGACTCGGGTGTAGAGGTCATGATGAGCGCGAACAGGAACTCGTTCCACGCGAAGATGAAGATGAGGGCCGCGGACGTGAACAGACCGGGTGTGGAGACGGGCAGGATGACCCGCAGGAAGGCCCCTCCCGGGGAGCAGCCGTCGATGAGGGCCGCGTCCTCGAGGCTGCTGGGCAGCGTCGAGAAGTAGTGCGTGAGTATCCAGACCGCGAGCGGGAGCGACGTCAGCGTGTAGGGGAGAACGAGCGCCGGGTATCGGTTGATGAGACCGAGCCGCGCCATCGCCATGTAGAGCGGTCCGACCATTCCGATCGCAGGGAAGATGGCGATGCCGAGGAATACGGCCATCACAAGCTCCTTGCGCCGCACCTTGAGCCTGGCCAGAGCGTACGCCGCGGGCGCGCCGAGCCCGAGCGTGAGGAGCGTCGTCAGGGACGCGACCACGAAGCTGTTCCAGATGTTCCGTGGGAATTGGTGCGTTTCGAAGACGGCGCGGAAGTTGTCGGCGACCACCGGCTTCGGGAAATAGTCGACGGGAATCTTGTAGACCGCGGAAGGCGTCGAGAGACTCACGTTCAGAAGCCAGTAGAACGGGAGCAGGCAGAGGACGGCCACGCCGATCCTGAGAGCCCAGAGCCCTGTCGTTCTCATGTGTGAGTTGATCGACACAGTGACTCCCTACTCGCTGACCGGCTCCTGTGAGATTCGCATGAATCGAATGAGCACGAGGCTCATCACGAACACGATCGCGAAGAGCGCGACGGTCATCGCCGACCCGTAGCCGAGATCGGAGTACCGGAAGAGCACTCTATAGATATAGATCGACAGCGTCTCCGTGCGGGAGGCGCCGCCAGTGAGCACCCAGATGATGTCGAACACGCGGAACGCATCCATGGTCCTGAAGAGAAGCGCCACCGCGATGAAGGGTTTGAGAAGCGGCAGTGTGACGTAGCGGAACACCTGCCAGCGCCCCGCGCCGTCGAGCTCCGCCGCTTCGTAGTACTGGCCCGGGATCGACTTGAGTCCTCCCAGCAGAATGATGGTGACGAACGGCACCGTCTTCCAGACGTCGGCGAGGATGACCGAGACCATCGCAAGCCCCGGTCCGAGCCAGACGATGGGGTCTTCGATGATGCCGAGCTGTCCGAGGACCGAGTTCACGAGTCCGACCCGGTCGTTGAGGATGAGTGACCACATCGTCGCCGCGACCACCGTCGGGAGCGCCCACGGGAGGATGATGGACGTATTGAAGATCATCCGCCCTCGTCGGATGCGGTTCAGAAGGAGCGCTACGGCGAGCCCGAGTCCGAGCTCGAGCCCAACCGATATGACGGTGAACACAAGGGTCTGCCAGAGATCCTGCCGGAAGATCGAATCCCCGGCAAGGCGCGTGAAGTTCGAGAACCCGGCGAAGCCGCGCTCGTCGGTGAACTTCATGTTGAACTCGGTGAAGCTCAGGACGAACTGGCTGAGCACGGGGAACGCGCCCATGACCGCCACGAAGGTGAGCGACGGCGCCAGCAGCCATGCGATGAGGCGTTTCTGTCGCCGTCTGTCCATCATGCTCCTGACGCTCGAAGCGCCGATCCGTCCCGCGGACCGCCCTGCGGGCTGCCACCCTACCGGGCGTAGAGCTCCGTGAGCTCGGTCACGATGTTGCGAGCGGCGACGTCTGAGCCAAGTTCTCCCGAGAGGGCCCGGTGCACGTTGTCCTGGACGATGTCCGAAAGCTGGGGGTAGTACGGCGACCGCGGCCTGCTCTTCGTGTTCTGGAAGACCGCAAAGAAGCTCGCATAGTAGGGGTTCGCGGCCAGCACGTCCGCGTCGGTGTAGGTCGACGTCCGCGTGGGGAGATAGCCACCCTGAATCGCGCGCAGCTTCAGGGAACGCTCACCCGTGATGAACTGGATGAACTCGAGCGCCTCGTCGGGGTGCTTACTGTACGTAGAGAGCGCGATGTTCCATCCCCCGATCGTCGAGTAGCTCGTCTCACCGGGTGCGTGGGGGAGCGGAGCGATTCCGGTGCCGCCCGCTATCTTCGAGCCCTCGCCCTCGGCGAAGCTCCAGACGTACGGCCAGTTCCTGAGGAAGAGCGCCTGCCCTTCGGTGAAGATGCGGCGGGAGTCCTCCTCCTTATAGGTCAAGACGCTTGCCGGCGAGATACCGGCCAGCGTTAGCGAGCGCATGAAGTCGAGCGTCGCGCTGATCTCCTGTACTGCCTCGTCCGGTGAGCCGGTCAGGTGAGCCTCGTCGAGCGAACCGCCCCTGCCCCAGAGGAACTCGAGGAAGTTGCAGATGAGACCCTCGTACCTTGCGCCCTGCCAGACGAAGCCCGCTCCGCCCTCCGGTGTTGCGGTCTCGCAGGCACGTGCGAACTCGTCCCAGGTCGTGGGAACATCGAGCCCTGCCTTCTCGAGCAGGTCAGTCCGATAGTAGAGGAGTCCCGCATCGGTGAACCACGGAACAGCGTAGCGCGTTCCCTCGTATGTCACGCTCTCCATCGGACCCGTGAGAAAATCCCCGGGATCGATGAGCCCGTCCGGAAGCGGCACGATCCACTGCGCCCGTGCGAATTCAGCCGTCCAGATGACGTCGAGGCTGTAGATGTCGATGCTGGTCTCGCGCGCCGAAAGATAGGTTACGTACGCATCGTGCTGCGTGTCCGTGTTCGCCGGCATGACCTGGAACGTCACCTCGACGCCCGGGTGAGCCGCATTGTACTCCTCGATGAGCGCCGAGGTGGCGCCCGAGGGGTCCTGTCCCGCCGCGAAAATGATGCGGGTGAGACCGTCGTCCTGCGAACACCCGACCGCGGCGATGACGATGGCGGTCGCGGTGGCCGCGAGGAGCCAGAGCTTCGTGCCGTGTGAGCGCATGATCCTGTCTCCGTAATGGTGAAGTTGTGATATGAGGTCCCGAACAGCGATGCTACCGGTACCCGGTCCGGGTGTCAACCGACCTCACGGGGGTTGGGCGAGCCGTTCGGAGGTGCTATATTGGCACCAAGCGCGATGCGACAATCGCCGGACGCGACACACGACACGCGACGAGGAGGACCTGTGACTTCCGAGCGACGACATCAGAGAGCGACCCCCCGAAAGAGAGCGATCCCCCGAACACGAGTCCTTGCGCTGGTGAGCGTGCTCGTTCTGTCCGCCGCGCTCCTGATGGCCGGCACTGCCGGCGCGCAGCTCTGGGGCAGGCCCGATCGCGGCGACGACGGGAAGTCGGACAGCCCCGACGGCCGCTGGCGCATGGCGCGTCCCGAGCACCGTGATCGGATGACCGACGCGCAGCGCGCCGAGGCCGAGCGGCTCCGATCGATCGGATATCTTTCCGGTTCACAGCTGGCGCCCGATGTCAGCGGCGTGACCGTGTTCGACAAGACGCGCGTCGAGAGCGGCGTCAACCTCGTGCTCTCGGGGCACCGCCCGGGCGCGGCGCTCATCGATATGGACGGCCGCGTGCTCCACGACTGGAGCCTCGGATTCCTCGACGTCTGGCCGAGTGAAGTGGAGGCCGCCGACGACGAGAATGCGCAGTACTGGCGAGCGGCGCACCTCTTCGAAAACGGGGACCTCATCGCCGTCTTCGAGGGGCTCGGCATGATCAAGGTCGACGCCGGTTCGAATATCATCTGGTCTCGCTTCAACGGTGCTCACCACGACCTCCAGGTGCTCGACGACGGCCGCATCTGCACGCTCACGCGCGACGCGCACATCGTGCGCCGGATAAACCCCAACACACCGACCCTCGAAGACTTCATCGAGATCCTCGACGCCGACGGGAACACGCTCAAGCGCGTGTCCGTACTCGAGGCGTTCGAGAACTCGGCGTACTCGAACTCGATGCACGTTCTCGGAGTGAGGAGGATCGGCGACATCTTCCACACGAATTCCGTTCAGCTCCTCGACGGCTCGCTCGCCACCAGGCTTCCTGCATTCAAGGAGGGCAATGTCCTGATATCGCTCAGGAAGCTCTCCGTCGTCGCGGTCGTCGACATGGACAGCGAGGAGGTCGTCTGGGCGCTCTCAGGGCTCTGGCAGGCGCAGCACATGCCCCGGATGCTCGCGGGGGGCAACATGATGCTCTTCGACAACATCGGGAATGAGGGGCGGTCGCGCGTCATCGAGTACGATCCGGTCACGCAGTCAGTCGAGTGGGTCTACAAGGGCGAGACTCCCGATGAGTTCTATACGCAGATGTGCGGCGCCAACCACCGGCTGCCGAACGGGAACACGCTAATCGTCGAATCCGACTACGGCCGCGCGTTCGAGGTCACAGAGGCAGGCGAGATCGTCTGGGAGTTTGTCAACCCGGAGCGCGCCGGCAAGAAGGCCGAACTCATCGGGACGCTGTTCGACGTGCAGAGAATTCCACCGGGCTTCCCGATCTCGTGGGCGTCGGCGCGGTGATGGTGCACCGCGTTCGCGCGGTGATGGTGCACCGCGTACGCGCGGTGATGGTGCACCGCGTACGCGCGGTGATGGTGCACCGCGTTCGCGCGTCGATAACGCACTGATACCAGGAGGATGGCATGGACAAGCTGGGTGCTGAGCTGGGCGCGGCGCTCGGTCTCAATTCGAGCGTGGTCACAAGACTGCTGTGGACGATCGTCGTCGTTGCCGTTCTGTGGCTTGTCCGCGTCGTCGTGCTCCGCATCGCGTGGCGACACGCCGACGACCCGCGTTCGCGCTACGCGTGGCGTAAGGCCGTGTCGTACATCACGGCGCTTCTCGGCATCCTCATCGTCGGGCGGATCTGGGTCAGCGGGTTCAAGTCGGTCGCGACATTCGCCGGTCTGCTCTCAGCGGGTATCGCCATTTCCCTCAAGGACGTGTTCGTCAACCTGGCGGGATGGTTATTCATCCTCTGGAGGCGACCGTTTGTGGTCGGTGACCGTGTGGAAGTGGCAGGTCATCGCGGCGACGTCGTCGATCTCAGGGTGTTCCAGTTCACGCTCATGGAGGTCGGCAACTGGGTCGACGCCGACCAGAGCACCGGCAGGATGCTCCACGTTCCGAACGGCCTCGTGCTCGGGACTCCGGTCGCGAACTACGGACAGGGGTTCGACTACATCTGGAACGAGATCCCCGTGCTCGTCACGTTCGAGAGCGATTGGAAGAAGGCCAAGGCGATACTCCTGGGCATCGCCGAGAAGCACTCCGAGGACCCGCGTGAGAAGGCGGCTGAGGAGGTCCGGGAGGCAAGCAAAAAGTACATGGTCTTCTACTCGGCTCTCACGCCGACCGTCTACACGAGCGTCGAGGCCAGCGGCATCCTGCTGACGGTGCGCTACCTCTGCCCGCCCCGGCGTCGGCGCGGGACGACGCACATGATCTGGGAGGATGTGCTGGAAGCGTTCGGCGCGGAGCCCGGCATCGATCTGGCGTACCCGACGACCCGGTTCTTCAAGGCAGGCGAAGCGGGGATGTCCGGACGCGGGGGCACGGAGTCCAGCTCGGGATAGCGGGCGCTCACCACAGCGGGAATCTGCAGGCGATACGGCCGGGAAGAGGATCCTCTTCCCGGCCGTCTGTCGTATCAGAGGCGGCAGAGACGCCATGGCGGCAGACGCCGAAAGTGGCAGACGGGGTGGAGCCGCCCGGCTCGAGACAGGACCGGACCGGCGACTCACCCACAACGAGGGGGACACCCATGAACCTGAGGAGCAGAGCAACCCTCGCGCTCCCCCTGGTCATCCTGCTTGCGGGGTTCGTTGTCCCGCTGATGATGGGGGCGGGGGCAGACGAGGCACGTGGACCGGTCGACGACCGGGGAGTCCACGCAGGACGGACGGCGGAGCAGTGGAAATCGCTCGCGGACCGGGCGCTCGGTCACGGGGCGTTCGAACGTGCGCTTTCGTGCGCCAAGAGCGCTGAACTCGCCGACGCGGGTGATCAGTACCGCGAGTTCATAGCGGATGTCCGCCGCGCACGCCGGCGGGCCGGCGCGGTCGAAGACAACGCCGATCGATTCCTCGGCAGACCGGTCGCCGAGATGAGATTCAATGACGAAGGTGGAGTGACCGGGGGCGTGCGCATCGCGGTCGCACTTCCGGGCGAGAGCCTCTGGACGATGGCGGAGGCCTGGGTTGCTGCCGACCGCGGAGTGCTTCCGTCCGAGGTGGACGATGGTTCGGCGGATGTCTACGCGGCGTGGGATTGTTTGACCACGGCGAACGGCGTTCGCGAGCTGGAGGTTGGTGACGAGATACTCGTGCCGCTTCTCGACTCCGAGATGGTTGCGATCGCCGAGGCGAACCGGCGCGACATGAAGGCGCTCTCGGAGGCGCTTGCCGTTGCGTGCTCCGGCGATCCTATTGCCGCAGGGGAGATACTCGAAGGCGTCGTGGGGCGCTTCGCGATGGCATCCGCCGAACGCGAGGAGGTCCTTCTGGCCATCGGAACGGCGGAGGATGAGCTGAAGGCCGCGCGCGAGCAGGCGTTCGTTGTTCGCGCCAGCGAACTCGTGGAGTCATCCGGTGCGCTCTCACGGATCGCATCCTATGACGTTCTCGTCGGTTCGCTCCGCGAAGCGCAGCGCTGTCTGGACGAGGCGGAGAACCTTCGTGAGGAGGTACGGTACGCACAGCCTCGCGCCGCGGTCGCGCAGATGCTTGCCGAGATCGAGCGGCACCGTGTCGTGCCCGACGGGTCAGTCAGAACGCTCAAGCCTGCCGGTGTTGCCTATACGGATGCGGCCGCAGAAGCGGTGGAGTGGCTGCTCGGAAGAGAGCTCGTCTGGAGCGGAGCGTCGTTCCCGATGAGCGAGGCAAAGACGGCGGACGAGCGGGCGTGGGCCCGGTTCCTCATCGACGCTGCGAGGCTGGCACGCGCGAGCGGCGTGGACATCGAGCGTCTTGTCGCGGACCGCGAGAGTGAGAGAGAGATAGCGCTTCCGAACCCCGAGGACTACTTCGCATCCGAGAGCTGATCCGCGACACGGACCGACCGTTCTGAACCGGCGGTCACGCATCGTCGATTGTCGATCGGCCACCGGCCACAAGAAGAGGCCCGCGCTCATCGAGCGCGGGCCTCTCGGTCTTCGTCCGGGCGTCGGTCGCCGTCGAGTCAGCGCCTACCGCCCGCTCATGCTCTTGAGATACTTGAAGTAGTCGCTGTCCGTCGTGAGGATCAGCGCGGTCTCCTCGTCGAGCGTCTCGCTGTAGCTCTCGAGCGTCCGGAGGAACGAGTAGAACTCGGGGTCGCGGCCGTACGCATCCGCGTAGATGCCGGTCGCCTCGGCGTCGGCGTTGCCGCGAACCTCCTCGGCGATACGGTACGCCTCCGACGTGATCCTCTGGAGCTCCTTCTCCTTCCGCCCCCGGATCTCAGAGCTCTCGCCCTTGCCCTCCGAACGAAGCTGCTCGGCGATCCGCTGCCGCTCCGAGATCATCCTCTCGTAGACCTTCTGTTGGACCTCCTCGACGTAGTTGATCCGCTTGATGCGCACATCGATCAGCTCGATGCCGTATCGGGGCATCTGCTCGGCTGCGCGATCGAAGATCTCCACCGTCAGGATTTCCCGCCCGATCTCGATCGGTTCCGTCGTCGGGATCGGCTCCTCACCGTCGGAACCGACCATATCGCGGTTCGTGTTCCGCACGACCTCGATCAGATCATAGCTCGTGATGAGGTCGCGAGTGGCAGCGTCGATGACATCATCGAGCCGCGCGTGCGCCCCCAACTCGTTCGAGACCGACTGCATGAACTTGAGCGGGTCGATGATGCGCCAGCGCGCGAACGTGTCGACCCAGATGTACTTCTTGTCCTTCGTCGGGATCTGACTCTGGTTGCCGTCCCACTCGAGGATCCGCTTCTCGAAGACGTTGACCCGCTGGATGAACGGGACCCGTATCTTGAGACCGGGTTCCGTCACTGGATCGCCGATCGGTCGACCGAATTGCGTGACGACGACCTGCTCCGTCATGTCGACGACATAGAGCGTGTTCGAGAGGACAATGAGCGCCAGGAAGAAGACCACCAGCGCTGTCATGATGCGTGCCGGTGTCATTACTGGCCTCCCTTCGTCTCGAGCTGTAGAAGCGGGACAAGGTTCTCGAAGTCGGGGTCGACGATGAACTTCCTATCGATGTTCGGGAGGATCTTGCTCATCGTCTCGAGGTAGAGCCTCCGCTTCGTCACGTCCTTCGCGCGTGAGTACTCGCGCCAGACGGCGACGAACCGCTCGGCATCACCCTCCGCGCGGTTGACCCGGGCGAGAGCGTAACCCTCCGCGTCGCGGATGACGCGCTGCGCCTCACCCTCGGCGGCCGGGATCTCCTGGTTGTACTCCGACCAGGCCTCGTTGATCATCCGCTCGCGTTCCTGCTTTGCCTGGTTGACCTCGTTGAACGACGGCTTCACCGCGTCCGGCGGATTGACGTCCTTGAGGTTGACGGTCACGATCTCGATGCCCGTCTCGTACTCGTCGAGGAGGGCCTGCATATGAAGCGAGACCTGGTCGGCCACCTCGACACGCCCGACCGTGAGCACCTCGGTGACGCTCCGGTCGCCGACGATCTGCCTCATTGCGGACTCGGCGACATCCCGTATCGTCTCGGGGACGCCTCGCACCTTGAACAGATAGAGGATCGGATCCTTCACCTGGTACTGGACGATCCACTCGACGACGGCCGCGTTGAGGTCGCCGGTCAACATGTGCGACTCCGCCGAGAAATTGCCCCGCTGGTAGGTCGTGCGGACGCCTGCAAGGGCCGTCGCGAAGCCGAACTCTTCCTTGAAGACGTGCCGGACGCGTACCTTGTGCACCTTCTCGAGCGCGAACGGCAGCTTGAGGTGGAGGCCGGGCTGAACCGTACGGTTGTACGAGCCGAGCCTTTTGACAACGCCTACCTCCGAGGTCGCGACGGAGTAGAACGTCGTCGTGACAAAGATGAGGCCGAGGATCCCAAGCGCGACCCAGCGCCATGCACCCGTGTCGAGCGGCGGGAACTGGATTCTGGGACGCTGAGAGACCCGCATCTCGTCATCGTATTCCACGATCGCGGCTCCTTGTTGAGATGATGAACGTGAACGGACGTCGGTCGTAGCGTCATGGTAGTGCCTCGACCCCCGGACCGCAAGGTCGCATCGCGGTCGGCGTCGCGCGAGGTGGGGAGCGGAGGCGCGCACGGTCCGGCGGCGGATTCGCGCGAGGCGCGGTTTCTTGACTGTGGTGCCGAAACGAAGTACTATAGAAAGCACAATCGTATAGACACCGGCGCGGATCGCCAGACTAGCTGGCGCGGGAGCCAGGCACCACCAGATCCGTGACTGTGCTGCGCGAATGACCCTGATGGACCCGGGAGGTTCACCATGGCCCGTACAGCCGTCACGCTCGTTCTCGTGCTGCTCCTCGCGCACACCGCGGCGGGCTTCGAGAAGACAGTCCTCTACGAGCACTTCACCGCCTACTGGTGATCCACCTGCCCCGCGACCGCAGTTGCGGTCGACAACTTCCAGCGGATCCACACACCTGATGAACTCGTCCTTGTGGCGTACGAGTTCGCCGATGCATTCACGGCGGACAGGTTCAGCTACTACGGCGGTACCGGCTGGCCGACCGTCAGCGGCGATGGTCTGTCGGACATCTGGCCGTGCAACTCGAGCACGCTCGCTGCCGACTACGCGGCGCACAGTTCGAAGACGTCGCCCCTGAAGATCTCGCTGACCGAGAACGGGGAGGGCGACTTCACCGCGAGCATCACGGCTGAGGCGGACATCTCGACTGCCTGGTTCATGATGGTCGCCGTGCTCGACGAGAATGTGAGCGCGTACGGCGGTGGACAGTCGCACCTTCCGTATCATGCCAAGACCCTGATGACGCCGGTGAGCGGCGAGGCTTTCTCAATCCTCGACGGACAGACCATCGACATTCAGAAGACGTTCACGGTCGAGCCGACGTGGGACTACGAGAAGATGGGTGTCGTCTGCTGGGTTCAGCGAGTTGGTGGAACGAACCCGAGCCCGTCTCCGGCCATTCCAGCGCGGCATGAAGTCTACCAGTCCGCGTTCCTCGCTACGGGGGATACGGGTGTCGATGATGGAGTCTTCACGTCCGCGCTTGCGCTCCACGCGCCGGGACCGAATCCGTTCCGGGACTCCGCGACGCTGTCGCTCTCGCTCGGTTCGCCGGCTCGCGTCGATGTCGGGATCTACGACATCACGGGGCGGATGGTGAAGCGTGTCGCCTCGGGCGACTTCGACGCCGGCGACCACTCCATCCATTGGGAAGGGCGTGACGCCCGCGGGGCGAGATGCGCCGCCGGCGTCTACTTCGCGCGCGCGTCCGCCGGCGATGGTCGTACGGCGACGGCCAAGCTCGTCCTGATGCGCTGATCAGGATTCCGAGAGGGCCCCAGAGGCCCAGAAGGTGAGAAGACTGGGGTGTTGCGCAAGGCGCGGCATCCCAGTCTTCCCGTATCAAGTAGCGGCAATGGGATTGGCTCTTGACGAGAACCGGGGGTTGTGCTAACATTGTCTACTATGAGGCGGGGTCTCTGGTTCCGATGTGCGGGCCCGGCTTTGCCGTCCCAGCGTCTCGATTGATGTGAACCGGCACGAAGTCACACACAGTGAAAGGGAAAGAGGGGAGGAGCTATGAGACTCTTTGCAATCATGGCTGTGGTGCTTCTCCTGGCAGGAGTGGCATCGGCGACGACGTTCCTCTATGAGGACTTCGAAGGCGTCCCGACTGGATGGAGCACCTTCGGCATGATCGATGACCAGCCCGCTTCGCTCTGGCATCTCGAGGATCACCGGGCGTACGAGGGACTCCGGAGCGCCGCGTACAACACCGGCTACCCGGGCTTCAACTACGACATCGGTCACAACTGGGGCATGCTCGCCTCTCCGTGGATCGATCTGTCCGACGCCACTACGGTGGGGCTTGACTTCTATTCGTGGCTGGACACGCATGACTGTCCGCTTCCGCTCGACCTGGCGCTCGTCATGATCCGCACGGACGCGCTGCCATGGATCCCAATCATGCCTGATGTCCAGATGTTCCCGCAGGAGCAGTGGATCCACCTCGGCGCCAATCTGTCGCCGCTGGCGGGACTGGACCAGGTTCGTCTGGGGTTCTACTTCGACTCGATAGGCCCGTTCTTCAACTACGGTGAGGGGTGGTATCTGGACAATGTGCGGCTTACTGGTGAGACCTGCCAGACTCCGCCGCCGGTGCCGGAGCCATCCACGCTGCTGCTTCTCGGCAGCGGTCTTCTGGGACTTGGCGCTGTCGTGCGCAGGAGGCGTATCTCCTAGTCTGAGCGTGGTTTCTAGAGCATTGCTGTGCGAGGCGGGTGCCCCCGGGCATCCGCCTCGTTCATTGTGTGCGCCGTCGGCAGACGGCCCTCTCCCATGTCGGTGTCTGGTCACAAAAACTCGCTTCCGGGCTTGACACGCAGGACCAGATGCGATAAGATACCCTGTGAGTGTCAGTCGGAGTAGTCGAACTACGGGGGGAGAGAACTATGAAAACGATGGTGATGGTTGTGCTTGCGCTTCTGGTCGTCGTGCCGATGGCGAACGCGACGTATTTCCTGCACGAGGATTTCGAGGACTACCAGGGTGGCTGGATGCACACCGGCGTGAATTCGCTGTGGCACGTCGCTGACAATCGCGCTTACAGCGGCACGCACAGCGCTGCGTACAACACCATGGTCCCGGGCACGCCGAATTACAACTACGACGTCGGTTGGAGCTGGGGCAGGATGGAGACTCCGGTCATGGATCTGAGTTCCGCGAGCGATGTCTACTTCCAGTTCGCATCATGGCTCGAGACCGAGAACATTCCTGACGAATACGATGTCGCGTATGTTGGCTACTCGACCGCGCCGGCACTCGCCTGGACGTACCTCACGCCGGATATCCAGACGTTCAACCAGGGCGAGTGGAACATCCTGGGGGCGGACCTCACGGGTGTTCTCGCCGGCGAGTCGTACGCGCAGATCTGCTTCACGTTCGACTCGGTCGACAACATGTTCAACGACTTCGAGGGATGGTACGTAGACGATGTGATGGTGCACGACGGTGGCGGCACGCCGCCGATCCCGGAGCCCTCGACGCTGCTGCTTCTCGGCAGTGGTCTGGTCGGGCTCGGCGCCGTCACGAGGCGTCGGTTCAGGAAGTAAGCTGCAGCTGACAGACGGTGCTTTCGCGTGAGGAGCATTCCGCGCGCGGGAAGCAGACCCCGTATCCGATCGAGAGGCGGAGCCATTGGGCTCCGCCTCTTTCTATGAGACGGCTATGGGATGGGTCGCTTCCGGTCTCGAACGTGCAGTGCGATGTCCTGGATGTGGCGGAGGATGAGGGGGAGGGAGATGACGATGGGACTCAATGCCCGGGCTCCGCTCCTGCTGAGAACGAGCGCGAGAACAACGGACAGAGCGACCGCGGTGAGACCACCGATGTAGAGGCTGCCGGCGGTCCTGAGGATGATCAGGCACACGAGGAGCCCGATACCCATCTCGATGGGAAGGAGCGCCAGCGCTGCGCCGGCGACGGTGGCGGCACCGCGGCCGCCTCTGAAGCCGAGATAGAATGGCCAGATGTGTCCGGCCACACTGACCGCCCCACAGGTGGCGGCCAGCCACACCGGCGCGCCGACCGCTGTGGCAAGGGCGACGGCGGCATATCCTTTCGCACCGTCGAGGACCAGGACGAGCACGCCGGCCCACGTACCGAGCACGCGCCCGGCGTTCCGTGCGCCGAGGTTGCCACTGTCGGCGCTCCGGAGGTCGCACCCTCTGAGGGCGCGGCAGAGCGCGTATGCCGGGGAGAGCGATCCAAGCGCGTATGCCGCGAGGAGGAGCAGCACTGTCTTCACGGGACTCTCCAGAGTGGGGTTTCGAATACCCTAGCACGAACCGGCACACGCACACGCCCCGGAAGTCCACTTGACCGGGGTAAAGATGTGTGTTATTCTGGAGAATAGGGAATAGACATGCTGAAAGCTCAGGATTCAGAGAGGGAGGAAGAGGAGCCCATGAGGAAGAGCTATGTGGCAGTGGCCGTCTTCGTTCTGCTCGCGCTGACCGTCACCGCGGCCGCGAACGAGTATCAGAGCGTTGATGCATACAAGAACTGCATCGCGATCCGTACGCTGAATGCTCCGCACGTTTCACTCACGCCGGGCGCCAAGTACACGGTCACGGTGACCGGTGACGCCGCGGCCAGCTTCTACGAGGATTCCGACTATGACGGCGTCTTCATCTACTACTACGATGGTGACGCGCCGGTCCATCCGAAGATGGCCGTTGTGAACAAGGGTGAGATGTACACGTTCACCGCGAGCGCCTCCGATTTCTTTGCGTTCATCGTCGACAAGTCGATGAAGGATACGGCTGACAACAGCGGTACGATGTACGTGACGGTCACGGGGCCCGGCGCTTTCCGCGAGGTCCTTGAGATCCATGCCATGTTCAACTGTATCGGCCTTGAGGAATTCGGCGCCGCGAAGAAGATTCTCGTTGGTGAGCAGACCTACTCGACGAGCGTCAGCGGCGATGCCGCGACGAACGGCGACCCGACCGGGGGCTTCGATGGCGTGTGCCTCTTCCACCGGCACATGAGCCGTCCATACCACCCGATCTTCAAGGTGCTCGAGGTCGGCGAGGACTACCCGATCACTCCGCACACGGGCGGTTGGGTCTACTGCTTCCTTCTTGATGAGACCGTCGATACGATGGGAAACAACACCGGTTCGATGCTGGTCGACTTCCAGGAGCAGACGCCGGTGGAGTCCATGACGTGGGGAGCGGTCAAGGCCGAGTACCGCTAGCAGCGAGGAGCTCGTCTGCGTAGCACTCCGTCCGATTGACATGCCAGCGGGGCCCCGTGCCATGCACGGGGCCCCGCTTTGTCATCCATCGGTGGTGTCATCGCAGCCGCCTGGTCTGCGGTTGCGCAGCAACCGCCAAGCTGCTGCCGCATGCGATCGTGACCCCAGGCTTGGAGTCGCGACAGCGACTCCCGAGCTGTCACCGCCGAAGGCGGTGACAGCCGGCTACTTGAGCAGGACCAGTTTGCTCGTGGCGTTGCCGTTCTCGGAGTGCAGCACACAGAAATAGACGCCGGAGGCCATCCTCTGACCCATGTCGTTGTCGGCCATCCAGATGAACTCGTGGTGCCCCGCAGCCTTCTCCGAGTCCACCAGCGTTCTCACGAGTCTCCCGCTGCAGTCGTAGACGCTCAGATTCACGCGTCCCGGCTGCGGCAGATCGAACATGATGGTTGTGTTCGGATTGAACGGGTTCGGTGAGCAGGCAAGCCGATGGATGCCGTTGACGTCGGACACCCCTGAGGAGCTGCCGTACTCGTGAACGCCCATGTCAACGACAGGAGCCGTTCCGTTTCCTGTGTCGGTCGTTCCGTCATCATCGATCCTGCGTTCGTTGCCGAAGTAGTCGATGGGGATCTCCTCAGTGACGTTCCCGTCATCGTCCAGGTCGCCAAGGTCCGCCGGGAGAGCGTCGTTGTTCGCGGCGTCGATGCACAGCGAACCGGATTGCAGCTCGAAGTTCCCGCCGGCCGCGTCGACGAACATCGGGTCCTCGGAGATATTGTGGGCTGCGGGATAATCGAAGCCCGCCTGCTCGACATTGCTGTACGTGACGATCGGTTCGGATGAGACCGCGCTGTAGAGGATGTCATCTCCCATCAGAATGCAGTTCGTGATGATGGGGCACGAGAATTGGTAGTTGTAGATTCCCTCTCCGACGCACCCGGAGTCGTTTCCGTAGAAGACGCAGTTCGTGAGGACCGGCGAGGCGGTGAAGTTATACATCGCCCCACCGTGCGCATTCCCTGCCGTGGCCTGGTTGCCGGTCACGATGCACTGGAACATCGAGGTCGTGTCGTTGGCGTTGTACATCGCGCCGCCATACAGGCCGGTGATGTTGTCGATGAAGCTGCAGTTGATGAAGCAGGGGAAGCACGTGTCTCCCGTGTTGTAGACGGCGCCGCCGTTGTAGTTCGACTCGTTGCCAGTGAAGTCGCATCTGACAAAGAGCGGGCTGCAGCTGTTGCCGTTGTACAGGCCACCGCCGTCACCGTTGCCGCTGCCATCGATGCCCCCGACGTTCCCGTCGAAGACACAGTCGATCACGATGGGCGATGCCGCGAAGGAGTTGCCCATGGCGCCACCGGCCTTGCCCGCCGTGTTGCCGAAGAAGTCGCAGTTGGTGACGGTCGGGGAGGAGTAGTAGTTGAACATCGCGCCGCCGAAGGAGTACGAGGTGCTGCCGGTCGCGTCGTTCTCCAGAAACACGCAGTTGGAGACCGTCGGGGATGCGTCCTCATTGTACATGCCGCCGCCACGTCGATGGTCCCCGCTGATGGCGGAGGCGTTTCCGAGCGCGATCGTGACTCCGTCGAGTACGGCCGTCTCATCGAGGTACGAGTCCTCGGGATGGTAGAAGACGTGGTAGCAGTTGTCCGATTTGTCGTCGACGACGCCGATGTCACCGGAGAGGACCACGACGTTCGTTTCCCAGTCGCGCTCCTCAAGCAACGTTTCGCCGCCGGCGAAGCCGCCGTAGACGGCCATGCCGTTCTTGAGCTGGAACGACATGAACTGACTCCCGGCGCCGCCGACCTCCACGCTCGGGTAGTAGGTCCCCGCGGCCACCCAGACCTCATCGCCTATGGAGACGGCCGCAGCGAGACCAGCCTGGAGGTCCGTGAACGCATCGTCCCAGCACGAGCCGTTGTTCAGGCCGGTTGCGTTCTCATCGACGTAGATCGTGGTTGCCCCAGCGGACACGCTCCCGAGGAGGATGAGCGCGGCGGCGGAGATGACTGTCAGCAGGGCAGCGGTGTGTGCGCGAGCGTTCATGCGTTCAGTTCCTTTCTTCGTGCCTGAGATGACCAGTCTGAGTGTGTGTCCTGAGTGTGTGTCCTGAGTGTGTGTCCTGAGTGTGTGTCCTGAGTGTGTGTCCGAGGTGTTTAGGTATCAGCCAAACCCCAGCAGACGCGGGCCAATGCCATAATAACACAGGATAGTGCGTCTTGAAGGGAAGCCTTTGGTGCGCGTCTGCTGGAAGGCGTGTGTCTCGACCGGACGGCGAAACGGGCAGGCCACCGCGGCCTGCCCGTTTCGTTTGAGGGATGTATCATGATGAGACTACCGGAGAAGGACCAGCTTTCTCGATTCCGCAAGCTGTCCCGACTCGGCACGCACGAAGTAGACGCCGCTCGCGACACTCCGCCCCGTTGAGTCCTTCCCGTCCCACGAGAACGTGTGAGTCCCCGCGCCGAGTTCGCCGTCCTGGAGGATCTGTACGAGTCTGCCCGCGGGGGAGTAGATCCTGAGCGACGCTTCCGATCGCCGTGGGAGCGCCAGCTGCATGCTCGTGCCGCCGCGGAACGGGTTCGGATAGCAGGGTCTCAGACCGAACGCCAGCGGCAGGTCGATTACGCCTGTCCCGCTCAGATCGATGTGCAGCTCGCAGCGGACGACGCCCTGATACGCCCCGCTGTTGGATTCGAGTTCTACCCACAGCGTAGCCACGGTATCGTTCAACGACTCTGCGATCTCGACGGTGAAGGCGGAAGTGTTGTCGGCGGTCCCGCCGATGAGGATGTTTGGGTACGACGTGACGCCGCCGCCGACGGTCGCGGCTTGCGACCCCGACACGAGTGTCGCCGAGACATCCATGGCGTTGGCGTTGCCCTGGTTGCCCAGCTTGATCGTCAGTTCGACCGTCTCGCCAGGGCCTGCAGTACCGTTTCCATCGCCGCCCGTGTTGTCGTCAACTGTGACGCTTTCGAACACGATCCATGGGATGTCCGGTTCGACCGGCGGCTCCGTTGTGAACAGCAGTGCCGAGCCGCTCGTGAGCGGCGCCGCGTGACCGTCGTAGACTCCGTCGAACAGATACTGGATGCCGCTGGTCTCATTCGGGTTCTCAATGCCGACCGTGCATCCGGACGGTGCGCTTACGGTCTCGTAAACGATCAGGATCGGGCCGTCGCCTGACGGTGTCGGGTGGTAGTCCGGATCGAGCAGGATGACCTGGAACGTCTGAATGTCGCTTGTGTTCCAGATCGGGACCTCATCGAACTGGATGATGAAACGATGATTGTCACTGTCGAACCAGCGGTAGATGTCGCCGGACGCCGACGGGTCGAGATCGTCCCAGAACGGGGCGATCATGTTCTCCGGGCCGTCCGTGTGCGGGATGGCGCTGTTGCTGCCGAACCGGTAGTCCTCTTCGCCGATGGACACGAAGCCGTTCGAGCAGACCGAGACCTTCAGATAAGAGGTCCCGTAGTACGTGAAGCTGAACGGCAGATTGACTGCGACCGTCGCCGCGTCGTCATCGGTGATTTCGTCGATGAGAAGTCCCGGTCCCGGGGCTGAAATGTCGTACCAATCATATTCCGGGGCGATCGTGTAGATCGAGTCGCCCGTATCGTAACAGTAGTAGCCGTATGTGTCCGGGCCGGAAGCGAGCGACACGGTCGATCCGGCGACCGGGAGCGCGAGCGTCAGTGTCTGGCTGTAGATGTACGAGTGGCCGGTTCCGCTCAGCTCGACGCTCAGCGCGAGTTGGTGTCCGTCCGGCGCGTCCGGCGCGATGGCCACCACGAACGGTGTGATCGAGTTCGAGACGATGTCCCCCGAATCGACATCACCGAGGAAGGCCGTGGCCGCGGTCACGGTGGCGTACGGGTCAGCGCTCACGAGAGTTGCAGTCACGTCTTCGACGTCGCAGAGTCCCGTGTTCTCGAACGTGAGCGTGAGTCCGACCGCCTCATTGGCGCTCGCGTCCCCTCCGCCGTCGCCGCCCGGCGCCGCATCGTCGATCGCGACGTCCAGGATCTCGAGGTCGCCGGACGCGATGACGATCGTCGGCGGGGCGATCGTGCGCGTCGTGTCGCCATTGCTGATGGCGAGCTCGAGCGGGATCCGTTGGCCGACAGCGCAGGACGGGAAGGCCTCGACCGTGTACGAGGGGCTTCCGGCGGTCGTCTCGCTCGGGAGTATGCTGCCGAACGAGGAGACGCTGTCGATGATCGCCGCTTCCGCAGCAAGGGAGCGAAGGACAGCCGAGACCGACGACGCTCCGACATCACCTGTGTTTACGAGCGACATCGTGAGCTCCGCCGTCTCGCCAGGACTCAGAAGACCGTCACCGTTTCCACCGACGGAGTCATCGATCGTCATGTCGGCGTAGACGAGGAACGAGCCGCTGTCGAGGGCCGTGGCGGTTCCCTCGTGCGGGACGTGGTCGCGGGCCGTCACGGTGACCGAGAAGGGTCCGGACGACGACGGTGTCAGAGGAAACGAAACCTGACCAGTGGCGTCGGTGTAGCCCCAGGCGTAGATGTCCGCGTCCTTCACGCAGGCTACGAGCGCCCCTTCGAGCGCCAGGCCGCCTGATAGAACCGTCACGTCGAACGATGTCTGGCTCTCGTGGAAGTACTCGTCATGGAAGACCTGGAGCGGCTCGGGGTGGCCGGTCCAGATGCACATCGCCGGGTCGCCAAGCAGATTCCACCCCATGTACTCGGTCGAGTCGCCGTCGAATTCGTAGACGGCGAGCTTCGATGCCGCGACAGCGGCCCCGAGATTGCCCCCGTTCTCGCCGAACGCGTGCTCGAAGAAGGCCATGTCGCCGGCGCCGCGGAGCCTCGCGAGTCGCCCGCTGCCCGGGTAGGCGGTGTTGCTGCCGACGAACGCGACGGCCCCTCTCGGATACGTTGAGCTTCCCGCACGCACGATGTCCTCGCAGATGAACCCGTCGCTGTGATAGATGCCCGTCGCGCATGTGGCTGAGACGACGATGGGCAGCTTCCAGCCGTTCGTGAGGTAGTCGGGGTTGATGTCGAACGCGCCCGGCCACGTGGTCCATGCCTGCCCGCGGAAGTTCGCGAACCCGCGCCCGGAGTTGAAGGCGTTGTAGACCGCAGCTTGCGAGACGTCGTTGCGGTGGAACAGCGTGTCCATCTGTGCGAAGCCCGCGTCCTCCATCAGGTCGTAGATGAACCAGGTGTTCATGTAGTAGATCCAGTCGCCATCATCGAAGTCGTCGGCGACCATGAACGTCCCGCTCGCCGGCCAGTCCGGATCGTTCGTGACGGGCGTCCTCTCGTATCCCAGCACCTTCGCCACGAGCGTCGCGCATTCGCCTGTCGTGTCGGCAGTGAGTCGGCCGATCAGCGCATCGATGAACAGATCGTTGCCCTCGAGCTGCGCGTAGTATCCGTCGGTGGCGGTGGCATCCTCGTAGATGGGGAGCTGTTCCGTATCGCCGACGAGGAGGATGTACTCCGGTGGAACGGCCCACGTATCGTACGCCGTCTGGATGTACGACTTGATCGACGTCGCGGAGTATCCGGTCGTGTTGAGGTCGACGATCATCGCCTGGAGTCCCTGGAGGTGTCTCCATTCGGCCAGGTCGTCCACGATGGAGGCGAACGAAGGTGTTGTGATGACGAGGTAGCGCGCGCCGAACTCGACCTCATCCCGTCGTCCCATGTCGCCGTGGGCCGTCCCCGGGATCAGCTCGCCCGTCGCGCGGTCCGCGCCCCGGTAGTTTAGGACCATGCTGCGATAGACATCCTCGAACGCGGGGGAGGGCGGCGTCCGTCTCCGTGCCTTCTCGTTGATACCCGGCTCGGCGGTCGCCTCGAGTGTCACCGTGACATCGGTCGCGCGGTCGGCCGAGTCGAACAGGACCTGGACGACGCGAAGGTCACGCATGAGCCCCGGCGGCGAGACGCGCGCAGCACCAGCCGGATCGACGATGGCTACAATGCGGCCGTGATCGGGCACCTGAAGGAACACGCTCTCGACCTGGTCCGCGCGGTCCGGCGAGAACCGGACAACGGTGCGTTCGGAGGTGCTCTCGACGAGTTCGACAAGGGAGTTCGGCAGGGCGATGGACCCGAAGTCTTCCGTGTCTGCAGCACAGACCACGGGCACGAGCAAGGCGATCACGAGGAGTGCGGCAACCGGGAGCATTGATGCGCCCGGTCGGCGCGGAGTTGGGGCAGGATGCACGAATCCCTCCTCACCGTCTGTCGGTGACGGCGTTCGGTGTGATGGGCGGATTTCTCTCATTATCGCACATTATCGTGCATTCGTCAATAAGGCGACACGAGCGTTTCCGCTCGGATCAACTCGGGGAGTGCAACCGGGGGACCGCAAGGCCGGTCTCGGATGAGAGCGTCGCGGGCTGCGCCGATCCGAGCGAGATCTCACAGCGAGATCTCATGCTGACAGGAGCAATCAGGAGGATGTCGGTTCTGTCACCTCTCTGACAGCCATGAAGCGCGCCTCGCTTCTTGCGACCGTCTCGCCGGCGCGCGTTGCTTCGGCCTCGACGCGGTAGACGTTTCGGCGCGCTTCCGCCAGACGCGCCGTGAAGGTGATCGGTTCGCCCACCTTCACGGGTGAGAGGAAGCGGACCGTGAGCTCGGCTGTCAGGGCGAGCACTCCCATCCGGTTGAGGAGCGTCACCATGGCCTCGTCGAGCACGGTGCTTACGAGCCCTCCGTGCACGACGTCGCGGTAGCCCTGAAACCTCCCGTCGAAAGCGATCGTGGTCGTCAGACCGTCAGCCGTCTCCACGAATTCGAGATGGAGTCCATCCGGGTTGTCCCTGCCGCAGGCGAAGCACATCGAGTCGTCGGAGAGCTCGAGCCCTGTCATTCGTCCTCCGCTTCAGTATCTTCTCCGGCACACGAGAGCGCTTCCTCGGCCAGTTCGTCGGGATCCACTGCGATCGCCAGGATCGCTCTCGCTTCCTCGACGCGGTCCGGTGGAACGAGAACCTCGACCTTGCCGAGGCCGTCGACGGTGACGGCGATGAGCCTTGCCAGGGACTCCATCTTGATCCGCACAGGAATGCCCGCCGACTCGAGGGCCGTGCGGATCGCTTCCGCCTCCGGTTCGCCGCTGACGGTGCGCACGACGGCTGTCGGGGGACTGCCGTTCTCGACTCTGTCGTCTCGGTCGTCCTGCATCCGTACCTCCGTGGTCTCGTCCCCTTCGGTGTCGCGGCGCGGGCCGCGTCCACTTGCGCCGGCGCTCACCCCGTTCGACACGCGATGTCGACTGGAGTATAGCCGAGGAAGGGGTCCGGACGCAAAGACGGGCGGGAATGCCCCCGCCCGTCTCGATTCGCTCATCGCCGGCTCCACGCCCGACCGAGGGGCGTGGCATGCATTGCCCGCGCTAGCGGTACATGGCCTTGATGCTGCCCCAGGTCGCTTCTTCCACCGGAGTGCTCGTCAGGAACCACTGGTAGATGTAGTCGATCATATGATTGAAGTCCGTGTCCGTCGCGGCGGAGAGTTCGATGCCACACCAGACGGTCTTGAAGCTGCCGGAATCGTGATAGATGCCGACTCCGTCCGTCGCCGCATCATCGTAGTAGAACAGATAGTCTGCATTCTCCGTCGGTGTCGCGACGTCCGGGAAGAACTCGTTGCTCAGGAAGATGGTCTGCGAGTCGAGGAAGAAGCTCTCCCCCTCGAACGGACCGCCCGCCGAGCCGCTGATGTTCGCCGTCAGCGGGGCCCAGACGACGTCCTGCGTGCAGACGTCGAGGCCGAGATAGTCGCGCGGGAATCCCGAGCACGTTCCCATCGTGGGATGCGCACCGTACATGTAGTCCTGCCCGACGAGGAGCAGATTGCCGCCCGTATCGAGATAGCTCGCTAGCACGGCTTCGTCCGCAGGGTCGATGTTCTGCGGCGCCGACCACCAGTTCTCGCTCGTGAGGAGCACGACGATGGAGTAGTTGTCCCCCGTGACATTCGCCGGGAAGTTGATCGTGCCGTCTTCCACTTCGACGGAAGCGAACGAGAAACTGACCGCTCCTGCCGCGGTGAACGCGTCAGCGTAGCGCGTGCTCGGATCGAAGAAGCCCGGATTCGCGTTGATGTCGACGCAGATGAGAACGTCTGCGACATAGAGCTGCGGACCGGCGGGCGCGATGTCCGTCGTCGCGTCGTCCGCGTAGCCGAGCCGTGAATTGAATGCGAACGCAGGCGCTGCTGCGATGAGGATCGCCAGAACGACTAGCACTCTTGCCATTTGTTCCCCTCCTGTTCGGAATACAGACCGTGTGATTGTGATGTGCGGTTCACCAACTCGAGTATACCATAGGCACGTCAGGGGGTCAAGATGGCGTGTGGCGTAGGCGTTCCGGCTCGGATCTGCGAATACGGAGTCGTAACGTACCTCGCTCGGTGGGCATTGCGCGGGGTGCGACTGTCGTGTACCATGAGTCTGTCGTGATCTCGTCGCGCGCTCGACCGGCAATCGTCCCCCGTCCTCTTGCTGACGGACCTCGCGGGGACCAGGGGGAAGCTTGATGGTGGAGCGGGGCCAGGCGCCTGATCGGAAAGGGACTCTGGCCGATGCGTCCCCTGCGGGGGGGCAGCCGCGGCGGTCTCGGAGCCGTGAGATCGCGCTCCTGGGTCTCATGGCGGCGCTCTGGGGCGTTATCGAGATCACCGTCGGAGGGCTGATCAAGGGATGGCACGTCCCGTTCGGCGGGGCGGTGTTGGGAGCCTTCGGCGTCGTCGTCCTTCTCACGGCACGCGCGAGCATCCCGCGAAGGGGATCGTCGCTGGCCGTTGGTCTCGTGGCGGCGGGCATCAAGGCCGTCTCTGGATTCGGTGGCGCGTCTTTCGCCGCACTTGGCATCGTGGTCGAGGCGCTCCTGATCGAGTTCGCGCTGAGTCTCTTCAGGCCGGGCACGCAGACGTCACGATACACGGCCGGCATCATCGCGGTCCTCTGGTCACTCGCGCAGCCGTTCGTGCTCTGGGGGTTCATCGCTGATCGTGACGTTTTCGGCTTCACGGTGGGCGCAATCGCGGGACACACGCCCGTCAGTCCAACACAGGCTATCACAGTCATCGTATTCCTGATCATAGTGCACATAGCTCTGGGGGTGAGTGCCGTGATGTTCGTGGACAGGATACTCCTTGCACCGCTCGCTCGTGCGCGCGGGATTCTCCCTCCTCGTGACGACGGCCCGACAGCCGGTCCGGACGCTCCACGGCGAAGCCATGACTCCACAAAGGGGCGTGGCAGCGGTGGGACGAGAGCGGCCATCGCCTTTCTGGTGGCTGTCTCTCTCCTTGCTTCGTGGACGACCGCGGCCGTGGCGGATGAGTCGTCGCGAAACGGCGGGGACGGTGGGTCATCCGGTGGCTCGCAGAACAGCTCGAGGAACCCGAGCATGTACTACTTCCCCGAGCTCACAGTGTTCGGCACGCGTCTCATCGGGCCATACTCCGTATTCGAGGTTGGCGAGGCCGAGATACTGGAGTCGGGCGCCGACAACCTCGCGCAGGTGCTGGCCATGGTCCCGGGGATGATCGTGAGAACCAATTCACGGGGCGAGGAGAAGATCGGCACGCGCGGTCTGACCGAGCGCGGGATGGTCGTGTTGATCGACGGTGTTCCGCTGTCCGATCCGTACACCGGCGCCGTGAACACGAGCCTTATCCTTGCAGGTGCGATGGGCACGGTCAGCGTGACGAGAGGACCCGCGGCCACCATCTATGGCGCGAACGCCCTCGGCGGCGTCGTCGAGGTCAGCACGACGGGGCAGGACAAATCCGGTCTGGCGTACCGGCTCGCAGCCGGGAGTGACGGGGGGTACTCCGGACATCTCCGCGGCGCCGGACAGGTTGCGAACGTGCATCTCAGCGGCGGCGTATCAACGAACGGCAGTTCCAGTTTCTCGCTCCCCGGTTCATTTGAACCCACCTCTCTGGAGGACGGTGGCCTCCGCGATTTCTCATCGTCGGAAGACATGATGGTCTGGGGGCGCGCCGCCGGCAGAATGACCGAGACCGTGGGAGGCTCGATCTCCGTCCAGGTCAGCGACGGGCGCCGCGATGCTCCCGTTGACACGAACGCAGACAGGCCTCGTTACTGGGGATTTCCCTCGTGGCGTGAGACGCGCACCATCGCCGCCATGAACTGGCGGCCGGACGGCAGTCTCTTCCTGGAGGGGAAGCTCTTCTACTCCACCAACGACAACCAGCTCGCGTCGTACGCGGATCACGACAGGACGCAGCGCCGCTGGCTCTCGACGGTCTCCAATCGGGCCATCGGCGGGTACGCGTATACCGAGTACAAGGGCATCGAACGGCACCGGCTCTCCGCCGGGCTGAATGTCCGCGGCGACATCGCGAGACAGCAGGGCGACATCGGCGAGGAGTGGGAGCGTTACGACGCGACCACCGGCTCTTTCTTCGCACAGGACGTCTACGGGATCGGTTCCAATGACCGTCTGACGTTCGCGATGAATGCGGACGTCGTGTCGGGAAGCGAGCGCTCGCTCTCGAGCGTCAATCCGCAGATATCGTGGTCGCACAATTTCGCCGGAGGTATCGGCACGCGGGTACTGGCGGGAGCGAAGACGCGCTTCCCGACCCTCAAGGAGTGGTACAGCCCGTCGATCGGGAACCCGGATCTCGAGCCGGAGCGTGCGACGTCGATCGAGGCAGAGTTCGTGAAGAGCACGCGGAACGGCTCGCGCCTCTCCGTGCTTCTGTTCGACCAGCGCGTCAAGGACATGATCGCGACGGCGGGATACGGTGATCCCGCGGACAACATCGGTGAGGTGCGGGCATGGGGCGCGGAGCTTGGCGTTCTGCACCGCCTGAACTCGGAGCTCGACCTCCAGCTGAGCCTGGCGATGACGTCCGCGAGGGATCTCGATTCGAACACGGACGTACCGCTGGTGCCGAAGACGCTGGCGACCGGCGCCATCACATACGAGCACGGCCCCGCCCGGTACACGGCGCAGATCACTCGAGTCGGTCCGCGCGCCAGCGATGAGACAAGCAGTCTTCCGGCGTACGTCCTCGTGGGCCTGAGGACAACCGTGGAGACGAGATGGGGCAGCGTCTTCGCAGGATTGGAGAACGCCTTCGATGTTCTGTACGAGGACGAGAGTGGATTCCCGCAGGCCGGCCGGAGTTTTGAGATCGGTATCATGCGGGACCTCTTCCATTAGAACGAATCCTGACAGCGGCCCGTGAATCTCAAAGGGTGGAGGAAGAATCCTCCACTCTTCTCTTTTTGATATCTCTGGTTTGGGCCGCTCTGGCCCGAGCGGCAGGCCCCGACGGCCCCGGAGGGACGGAACGCATGCATCGTGGAAAGCGGGTTTTCGGAGGAGCGGTCCTTCTTCTGTTGCTTGGTGCGTCGGCTGCACTGGCCGGAGTGACCGTTCAGGCCGAGGGAGAGCAGTTCGTTGACTCGTACAACATCGGCGGTCTGATGATCTCCAAGGAGTTCTGTTCCGCGGCCAGCGAGTGGTACGCGGCCGACGGGCTTGATGTGGTGGGAGAGTGGATCGAGGTGGAGATCGCCGTGCCGACGACCGGGTACTATGCGCCCCGGATCGGATATCAGGTCGAATACGAGGACACATCGGCCGTGCGGTTGACGGTCATCGACGACGAGGCGACCGACGTCAATCGAGTCTCGGACTTCGATCTTCTCGAGGGATGGGGTTTCGGCTGAGGTCCTTTCTTCGTCTCGGTCGGAGACGAGGAAGTCTGGCTCAAGTCCGGTGTCAACCGGTTCCGCGTGGAGAACACACATGGGAACCGGGCGCGCATCGACTACGTTCGCTTCAGCTACACGGGTTCGCCCGTAGAGAACCGGACCTGGGGTCAGATCAAGGGCATGTACCGATAGAGAGTACCCGGGCATGTGCCGATAGAGAGTACCCGGGCATGTACCGATAGAGAGTACCCGGCGGATCGCGCACTCAGAGGAGGGACGGATGAGGCTGCACGATGGTCTGATGAGCGCGGCTGCGGCACCGCTGGTGCTCGTTCTGATGGCTCTGGCGACGACTCCCGCCGCCGGTGCGATCTCGGTTCTCGTCGAGGCGGAGTCTTACGTCGGCGCCTATGACATGGGTGGTGCTTCGATCATGTCCATCCTCTGCTCGAGCGCGAGCGGGGAACATGCGGTCGACGGTCTCGACATCGCCGGCGAATGGATCGAGCTCAAGGCCACCATTGCGGACGAGGCGTGCTACGACCTCCTGATCGGGTACCAGGCGCCTTACGAGGAGACCATCGAGACGCTCGTCACGGTGTTCGACGAGGGGCACGCGGGTGTCGAGGGCGACTCCGAGTTCGCGCTCGTCGGTGCGGGCCTTGGCTGAGGCCCCTTCTCAGAGGCCGCCGGGAGCGGCCATGTGTGTCTGAAAGCCGGCACGTACTATCTCCGCATCGAACTCGTCGGCGGCTCATTCTTCCTGCCGGACTATATCGCGCTCACCGCGACCCAGAGCGCCGTGGAACCCGGCGATGGAGAGCGGTCGTGGGGGACCATTAAGAGCCTCTACAGGTAACCCTCCCGTGCTATACTGCGAGCGAGTCAGGCGTCCGGACCCGTTCGCGACACAGGAGGGAACGTGCGACACATCACACTTGCACTCGTGCTGACGGTCGTCCTTGCGACGGCCGTTGGTGCAGACGTGATTAGAACATCTCTTGGCGACATCCCCAGGACATACTCGCACTATCTCAGTTCCTACCAGGCTTCGCTTGCAGGGGCGGGCTCCGCGGCGGGCGGCATCGGCGCATGCTTCTACAACCCCGCGCTGGCCGCGCAGTACGAGGGCGTCAGCGGCCAGGCGACCGTCAGACTCAATATGAAGGACCGCGACTACCTTTCGGACAGTGAACTCGACGCAAGCGACGACGGGCTTCTCTTCTCGAATGCCGTGGCCGTCAAGCGTTCGGGCAGCCTCTCCTTCGGCTTCAACTACTCGTCTCCATCGTACCGCAGTGTCGAGTACACCGGACTCAAGGACGACGAGGGGACGATGAAGGACTTCGCCAGCAAGCAGACAGGGTCTCTGAGAATATTTGAACTCGTCCTTGCCTCGCGGATCGGAACCGACGGAAAGGGCGCGGTCGGTTTCTCGGCGGGGCTTGCGACGCTCAACGAGACACTCCGCGAGGGCTTCACGGGTGAGACACTGGACAAGGCGCGCGTCAGGGGAATGGGCGTCACCGCGTCGTTCGGGTTCCTGTTCGATGCGACCGACGCTATCACCGCCGGTGTCGGTTACCGTTGGGGCTCGGAGATCACGGTCAAGAGCGACGACTGGCATGAGCAGGACCGTCGCGACGAGACGACGAACACCCAGTCGATGCTGGTCGCAGGTTTCAAGTTCGCCCCCGTTCAATCGGTGACGGTGCATGCGAGCTACCTCGTTGACGGGTGGGACAAGGCCGAGACGACTCTCTCCGCATACCCGCCGACCCCGCCGCCGAATCCGACGTCGGGAGAGCGTGACGAGTACGACGACGCGCTCGCGACGATAGCGCTCGGCGTCGAGGTCTCGCTCATGGAGGAGAGGCTCACCCTCAGGACCGGCTACGCGATGCAGACGACCGAGATCGACGAGGGCATAGTCCCGGAGAACTCGATCGGCTTCGGCGCCACCTGGGGCTTCGAGGAGTACTCGCTCGAAGGTGCCATCGTGCGCGAGTCCTTCTCCGAGGGCGGCGAGAGCGGGCAGATGACGAACTACGGTTTGTATGTGACCGTCGGCTACGTCTTCTGATCGTCGTGCGCCTGGGAGTGTCTCGATGCGGATAGCGGTGGCGCTAAGCGGCGGCATCGACAGCGCCGTCACAGCACACATCCTCACACGGCAGGGGCATGAGGTCATCGGACTGACGATGATTCTCGGCTCCTCGTCGCGCGGCTCCGCGCCGGCGAAGGGTTCCGGGACAGAGGAGGGCTTCGCTGTCGCGAAGGGCTCTGCTGTCGCGAAGGGCTCTGCTGTTGCGGAGGGCGCAGCCGCGTCCCGCGCGGCGTCGTCACTTGGCATAGAGCACCACATCATCGATGCAACAGAGGTGTTCCGCCACGCGGTCATCGTCCCATTCCTGCTCGAGTACGCAGCCGGCAGAACACCGAACCCCTGTGTCATCTGCAACAGCGTCATCAAGTTCGGCCTCCTGATGGACGAGGCGGAGGCCCTCGGAGCCGACGTGCTCGCCACAGGCCATCACGCGAGGATCGCACGCTGCCCTGACGGGACGCCCACGCTTCTCGGGGGCAGGGACGAGGCGAAGGACCAGTCATACTTCCTCTATCGCTTGAGTGGGGAGCAGCTTGCCAGGAGCCTCATGCCGGTCGGGGAGATCACGAAGCGCGAGGTCCGCTCCCTCGCAGACGAACTAGGCTTCACCGCTTTCGCGGGCCGCGAGAGTGCCGACATCTGCTTCGCCTCATCCGGGGGACTTGCCGAGTTCGTGCGAACGGAAGCGCCGGAGCTTCTCGTTCCCGGCCCGCTCGAGAACACACCCGGGCGGGTCGTGGGCACGCACGAGGGCGTCGCGCTCTACACGATCGGTCAGCGCTCCGGTCTTGGTCTGGCGCTCGGCACGCCCGTCTACGTCACGCGGATTGACGCGGAGCGGAACGCAGTGGTCGTAGGCGCCGGCGATGAGCTCATGGCGATGGATCTGACGGCGGGGACACTGGCCTGGCCCTCGGGCTCGCCGCCGTCGCGGGAGTTCTCGGCGAAGGCGAAGGTGCGGTACGCGGCCCGACCGACGGAGTGCTCCGTGACGGTCGATGGAGACGAGGCGCGCGTCGTCTTCGCCGAGGCGCAGCGGGCGATCGCGCCGGGGCAGTCCGTGGTGTTCTATGATGGAGATGCGGTTCTCGGGGGCGGCATCATTCAGGCGGCAGAAGGCTCGGGACAGTAGACAGGCGGCGAACAAGTCAGGAGGACGCGCGTGAAGGCAGTCGTGCTCGCAGCGGGCAAGGGCACCCGGATGAAGGAGATCACGGATTCCATACCGAAGCCGATGGTCGATGTAGGCGGACGGCCTATGCTCTGGCAGGTCCTCACCGCGCTTGGCCGCGCCGGCGTGGACGAGGCGGCGGTCATCGTCGGTTACAGAGCCGACGTCATCCGGGACTACTTCGGTGACGGCGCCGACGTCGGCGTCAGCGTGAGCTACTTCACGCAGAAGACGCAGGACGGGACCGGGCGTGCGGCCGACCCCGCGCGTGATTTCCTGAGCGATGGACCCTTCTTCTTCACGTTCGGCGATATTCTCACGGAGCCTGCGGCCTACGAACAGATGGCGGAGGCGTTCGCTCGCGAGCGGACGGACCTCCTGCTGGCCGTCCGCACGGTCGACGATCCGTACAAGGGAGCCGCGGTCTACGTCCGCGACGGCCTGGTCGAGCGTCTGGTCGAGAAGCCTCCGAAGGGAACATCGGACACGTGCTACATCAACGCCGGCATCTTCGTGACGCGACCCGTGCTGTTCGACTACACCGCCAGGCTCGAACTCTCGGAGAGGGGCGAATACGAGATTCCCGACGCCATCCGGATGATGATCGCGGACGGACTCGCCGTACGACCATTCGAACTCGCCGACTACTGGCGCGACATCGGGACGCCGGAGGACCTTGAGGCGGCCGGCGAGGATGCGAAGGACAAGCGCGGGCTCGTCGGCGGCGAGTAGTCCGGACGCGTTCGTGCGAACCAACGTGCGAGATGTCCCGCGCGTCCAACAGGGCGCAGGGAGTCAATGCTCCGGTCAACTGATGTGGAGGGGACGAGATTGAGGGAACTGAAGACACGCTTGCCTGCAGCCGTGCTGGTCGCGGCAGTGTTCGCGGCGGCCCTGGTCGCAGGTTGTGGGACGACATACGACCTGGAGGGGATCCGCGCCCGGTCGGATGATATGGCGGCCGAGATACTCGAGGCGTACTACAACACGGACGCCTACGGTTCGGAGTCGGATCTCGCGGGGATCTGGGAGAGCTACGCCGACCTTGCCGATCCGGGGATTCCGGCATACGTGGCGAGATTGAGGGACCGGGAGACCGATCCGCGTGAGAAGAAGCGTCTCGATTACCTCTTCTATGATGCGGCCGGTACGGTCATGTATGACGATCTCATCTCCATTCAGGACGAGATCTCGAACGCGGAAGCGACCGGCGTGGTCGTGGTCGACGGAGACTCGATCGCATATCGTGACGTCGGCATCATGTTCTACAACGAGACGGACAGCGAGCTCAGAGAGCGCTACTACGAGGCGATCGGGGAGTTTGAGGTCGTGCACCTCAACCCCCTGAGGGCGCGCATGGTCGCCGAGGGCCAGGTTAAGCTCCGCGAGTACGGCTATGAGAGCCTCGATGAGTTCGAGGCGCAGCGCCGCGGCCTCGACCACGACGCGTTCGAAGAGACCATACTCGATCTCCTTGGCGCAACGCGCGACATCTACTGGGAGCTGACGAGCGACGCTGCGCGCGAGGTCTTTGGCGTCGATGTCACGGACGTGCCGGATTACGATCGCGGGCAGCTCTTCCGCGGAGCCGAGTTCGACGTCTACTTCGATGCGGATGAGATGCTCCCGTTCATGAAGCGCACGTTCCTCGACATGGGGATCGACATCGATGCGCTCTCGATGATCCAGGTCGACGACGAGGACAGACCGGAGAAGGAGCCGCGGCCGGCGACCTACGGGATCCGGCCCGGGCGCGACGTCCGCATCCTCATCAAGCCTGCCGGAGGCGTGGACGACTACGAGAGCCTCTTCCATGAGATGGGTCACGGCATTCACGACGGTGTCGTGACGGTGACGGAGTATGAGTTCCAGCGCCTCGGCGACTACGGCGTGACCGAGACCTACGCTTACATCCCCGAGCAGCTCTTTCTCGATCCCCTGTTCCTCACGGAGTCCGGGCTCATCACGGACGAGGGGGTGCTGCACAGATTCCTCAAGAACCAGCTTCTCGGCGCGCTGGGGAGCGCGCGGTATTACGCCGGTCTCTTCCGGTACGAGCGGGTTCTGCACACCGGTGAGCGCTCGCAGGAAGAACTCGTGCAGGCCTACGGTCGGTTGATGGAGGAGTCGCGGCT
>CAZNHF010000006.1:0-29265 GCA_964572375.1 uncultured bacterium
CCCATGGCCGCGATGTCGCTGACGTTGGCGACCATGCACTTGGCGCCGATCTCGCGGTAGCTTGCGAAGTCATGGCGAAAGTGGACGCCGTCGACGAACGCGTCGCACGTGATGAGTTCGTACTCGCCCGGCGGTTCGAACACGGCGGCGTCGTCACCGATGCCGACGATCGTGGTGCGGCCCGGCGCGCCGACGGCGCCCCGGATCCACCTGATCAGCTCACGTTCTCCGACGTCCACGGACGCGCCTCCTCGAGAGCGTACCGCGCGGGTCAAACGGCTGCCAACCGTGCCGCTAGCCGTTCAGAAGCTTCATCCCCGCTCCAGCCATGACCGCCGCGCCGACCCAGAGTCCCTTCTCATCGATGTCGAATTTCGGGTGATGCCACGGATACGTGAATCCAAGTTCCTTGTTGCCGGTCCCGAGCCGGAACATCATCCCGGGAACCTTCGCAACGAAGTACGCGAAGTCCTCGCCGCCCATTGACGGCGTGTCGATCTCGACGACGCTCCGCTTTCCGAAGAGCTCCTGCGTCGACCGGCGGACGACATCGGTGATGACGGGGTCACACGTGAGCCCCGGGTAGCCCTCCCTGTATTCGAATTCGTACCCGCCGCCGAAGGCCTCGGTGACCTTCCTGACGATCTGCTCGATCATCTTCGGCGCCGCCTTCCGGTCCTTCGGGAACAGCGTCCTGAGCGTCCCCTCTATGTCCACCCGGTCGGCGATGACGTTCTGCCGGTACCCGCCGTGGATCGTGCCGAGCGTCAGCACGATGGGATGCGTCGGATCGATCTGACGGCTCACGATGGACTGAAGGGCCAGCACGACTTGCGCCTGGATGTGGATCGCGTCGGTTCCGACGTGCGGCTTCGCGCCGTGGGAGGCCTCACCGAGGATGGAGAGACTGAAGTCGTCGGCCGCCGCCATCATGTGCCCGTCGCGGAGACCGATCTTGCCCGAGGGGATCGTCGAATCGACGTGTACCCCGATGATGAAGTCTACCTTCGGACTCTTGAGCGCGCCGTCCTTGATCATCGGAGCCGCCCCTCCCGGGGGCGCTTCCTCGGACGGCTGGAAGATGAACTTCGCGTTCCCCTTGAGCTCGTTCTGACGCTTCGCCAGCAGCATCGCCGCGCCGAGCACAGTCGTCGTGTTCGCGTCGTGCCCGCACGCGTGCATCACGCCCGGGACCCGCGAGCGATACGGCTTCGTATTCTGCTCGGTGATGGGGAGCGCGTCCATATCCCCGCGGAACGCGACCGTCTTCCCATTCCTGCCGCCGCGGAGTACGCCGACGACACCGGTCTTCGCCACGCCGGTCTGGACCTCGATGCCGATGCTTCTGAGGATCTCGGCCACGAATTCCGACGTCCGCTTCTCCTGATACGCAAGCTCTGGATACATGTGGATGCGGCGGCGGATCTTCGAGAGCTTTCCGGCCAGCTTCTCGGCGTCAGCTACCAGCCTCTTGTCCACGCGTCCCCCATTCTGGCTGCGTTCGTGGTTCGCGTCCGGTCCCTACTCGATCTCCGCGAGTTCCGCTTCGAGTTCGGCGAACGCGTCTGGAATGAACTCCATGATGTCTCCGGCTATCATGCCGGTGCCGCCGATCGAGGAGGCGGCGAGGTCGCCGGCGAGCCCGTGCACGTATGCGCCAAGCGCCGCCGCATCCGGTCCCGACATGCCGCGCGCGAGAAGCGCGGCGATGATGCCGGTCAGGACGTCCCCACTTCCGGCAGTCGCCATACCATCATTGCCGGTCGGATTGATCATCACGTCGCCCGCGATGGTGGCGATGATGGTGGCCGCGCCCTTGAGCACGACGGTCGCCCGCGCCTGCTCCGCGACGGCACAGGCGAAGCGCTCGCGGTCGGCGAGCACGTCCTCCGGTGGACAGCCGACCAGACAAGCCATCTCCCCGGGGTGCGGCGTCAGGACGACCGCCGCGTCGCCGCTCCGGGCGCCGATAAGATCCGGCGTGAGCGCGTTCAGACCGTCCGCATCGATGACCGCCGGCGTGTCGAGCCCGCTCACGATGCTGCGGACGAGCTCTACTGTCTCGGCGTGCATGGAAAGACCAGGACCGATAGCCACGGCGTCCGCTCCGCCTATGAGTTCGCGCAACTGCGGCAGCGCCGACGTTCCGAGCGAACGTGCGGGCGATTCGGGAAGCGGCCGTGTGATGACCTCGGTCACCTTCGCTTCGAGGATATCGTTTAGACTCGAGGGAACGCCGAGCGTGACGAGCCCGGCCCCGCTCCTGAGCGCCGACATCGATGCGAGCGTGGCGGCTCCGGTGTATCCGACCGAACCGGCGACGACGGCGACGTGACCGAACGTGCCTTTGTGCCCCGCGGGGTCTCGCTCCGGAGCAAGCGCCGCGGCGTCGACCGGCGTCAGCACGTGCTGGTGCCCCCCCGCGGCCTCGGCGGCTTCTTTCGGAATCCCAATGTCGACAACGTGGATGTCACCGACGAACTCGCGTCCCGGGTGGAGGAAGAATCCCTTCTTCGGAAACGCCATCGTGCTCGTCCACTCCGCGATGATGCACTCGCCCTCCACGCCTCCGGTCGACGCATCGAGCCCCGACGGGACATCGACGGCGAGCACCGACAGATCAGAGCTGTTGATGATGGCGATGGCGTCGCCTGCGAGCCCGCGAGGCTCACCGCTGAATCCGGTGCCGAAGATCGCGTCCACGGCGACGTCGGCCTCATCGAGCGCCTCCGCGAGAGCGTCCAGCCCCTTCTCGTCGGTGATCTCCGTAAACGAGCCCGGGTCGAGAAAGTCAAGGTTGGTGCGCGCGTCACCGGTGACGTCGGCGGCGGTCCCCAGAAGGAAGACGTCCACCTCGACGCCGAACCCTCTTAACCCCCTCGCCACGACGAATCCATCCCCGCCGTTGTTACCCTTGCCGCAGACAACCACGACGCGGTCGCCTGCCTCGACGCCCGTGACCTCGACGAGCACGCCGACCGTCCCCATCCCGGCCTCCTCCATCAGATCGAGGCCCGGAATTCCCATCACGTCGATCGCGTGGCGGTCGACGGCGCGCATGCTCTCTGCTGTAACGAGTCTCATCAGTGCTCCACTCTTGCATGATGGTCCAGTGATCACCCGTGCAACGGGGTTACCACGATTCGACATCTTCGATGATGACGACGGCGGTCGCGGAAAGGTCCGAATGCGACAGCGTCGCGTGCACGCGTCCGCTTCCGAGAAGCTTGGCGCAGAGCCCGTGCGCGACGAGGGCCGGCGCGCCGCTCTGTTCATGCACGACCTCGGCGTCCGTCCACCGCATGCCCGGCGCGAGTCCCGTCCGCAGCGCTTTCAAAAAAGCCTCCTTGGCCGCGAAGACAGCGGCGTAGGAGGCCTCGCTCTTCTTGTAGCGCTCGCAGTACGCGATCTCTCTGTCGGTGAAGAGGTGCTCGCGGAACCCGTCGCGCGAACGGTTCATAATGCGCGCGAACCGTTCGATGTCCACGACGTCCGTGCCGACGCCCCTGATCATCACCACCTCCCTCTTCCGCACCCCGTCAGGAATCCGGCCGGCACTCCTCGCCGCGGAGTTCATCCACGATGCAAATGAGCTCCGAGATATCGTCGATCTCGTAGTTGGCGCCAGAGTGGGTGGCCCCCGACGTATCGCCGTACTTCGCGTAGACCGTCTTGATGCCGACGCCCGTCGCGCCCACCATATCGCGCGCAGGCCAGTCACCGATCATGATGACCTCGTCCCGGCTCATCTGAAGAAGCTCAATGGCCTTCTCGAAGGGCGCCGGGTCTGGCTTCCGGACGTGGGTGTCGTCGAATGTGATAACGTGATCGAAGAAATGCTCGAGCCCGAGGTAGCAGAGCCTGGACCACGCCTGGTAGCGCGGTGCGTCCGAGAGGACGACGAGCTTGAGCTGACGCTTGGCGAGCGCCAGGAGCGTCCGCTTCACGTGCGGGTAGAGCACGAGCGTGTACTCGCGGCCGCGGCGGTAACCGAGAATGGCGGCCGTGTGAATGCGCGGATCGATCTCGCCGAACTCCTCGGTGAGAAAGCGATCGAACACGCGCTGATCTTCGATCCCCTCGCGGTCGTAGATCTCGAAAAGCTTGCGTTTGGTCTCTTCGGCGGTAAGCGAGAGACCCGCATCGATCATCGACGCGATGGCCGCGTCGATGGAGACCACCTTCATGCGCATGAAGTCGGTCAGCGTATTATCGAGATCGAAGATCACGGCTCGAAGCATGGTGTCATCCTTCGTCTCTGTGTGCGTTCCCGGGCAGGCGAGCACGGGCGAAACCGGGACTTTCTTGTTTTACATCCCGACCCGACATCATAAGCGTCCGGCTCTATTTTGCAGCCTCGTTGACTCTAATGCCGCGACTGATTTCGCCGTTGTCAATCCTGAGGTGGAATCCACACTCGGGGTTGGAGCACACCCAGGCCTTGTACGTAATGGCCGCCCCATCGCGCCCATAATCCGACAAGGGGATCAACACACCCTTCTCACACATGCGGCAGGCAGGAAACGAACTGGGCATCTCAACACCTCCCATCCCTCTATCGTCTGATAGCTCCACCCGTGCTCTTCACCTCCCGGGCTGCGCCCGGCGCCTTGAATGCGCGACCGAACGGAGTCCATAACGTCCATCGTCATCCATCGGTTCGACTCGATCAACCAATGGGAGTCTAACGCTTTGCGCGCCCGGCCGCAATGTGCGCGAGCCGGGTCGGTTCAGGCAGCCTGTCGTCTCTTGTGGTCCGAAGCACCCAATCAGCTGCCGATTCTATGGATATCCTGTGTCCGGGCGAGACGAACAGGGGCTTCGCGTTCTCTTTCGTCCTCAGGACAACGCCCACCTTCCGCCGCTCGATAGACAGCGTCCGCATGGCGCCGCGCTGCTGTTTTGGCTCCTTGAACTCGCCGAGAAGGCGGGAGCCTGCGCAGCCGATCGACGGGCGGTCGAGAACAAGCCCGACGTGGGACGCAAGCCCCAACCCCCTGGGGTGCGCGATGCCAGGGCCGTCGAACATGAGCAGATCAGGCTCGGAAGCCAGCTTCCTGTAGGCAAGCTCCACGATGGGCCCCTCCCGGAATGTCATAAGACCGGGCACATCAGGGAACGCCGGCGCAGCGGATGCGGATACGGTCTCGCGCACATCGAGGGTGGCGGCATCGAGCACGACGATGACGACGTTGAAGAGGTCCTGCCCGGGCGCGAATGACACGTCGAAGCCCGCGACGCTCTCGATGTCGCCGAAATCGTCCGTCAGAACAAGCCCGGACCTGAGATCCTCCTGAATCCGGAACGCATCCTGGATCGGAACGTTCCAAGGGTGACCACCAGCCACCATCATCCGCATCTCCTCATGTCTAGGCAAGATAGGCTACGTGAATGCTCTGTGAAAGTCAATCTGGAACTCATATACTGGACACTGGTCACAGTCCAGTGCGCGTCGCGTACCAGACACCGGTCACAGTCCAGTGCGCGTCGCGCCAACCCTCGCGCGACCTGCGCTGGACGCACATTTCAAGTACTCCACAAGGAGAGTCCATGAGAAGGGGTATCTTCATTCTTCTGATCGCCATCGCCGGCGCCATCATCATCTGGGGCTTTTCGAAGTTCCAGGAGGGGCGCGTGGGTGAGCAGATCGAGGCCTTCGCCTTGATCGAGAACCCCGCCGAGCGGATCGACGCGATGGTCGCGTTCGTCTCGGACCACCCGAATCTCGAGCAGGCCTACGTCGACCAGGCAGCGGAGGGCATCACCGAATCCATCGGTGAGTTCGTTGAGGACTTGGACTTCGCAGCCTACATCGACGAGATGCTCGCTGCAGGCGTCCCCAACCAGCTCATCACGCCGCTGCTGGCAGAGCAACACTATATGGTCCTCGTGAACCTCTACTACGGCGAGACCGAGGGTCTGGCCGAGAAGGCTGACGCCATTGCGAGGCAGATCCTCCAGCGTGGCGACGGCACGACGCAGCATCTCCTTGGCTCGGCGGGTATCAGAGGCGCCGTTCACCCGGCCCTCGCCTCCCGCTGGCCGACACCGTTCCCCGACACGCAGCTGACGCTCGAGCTCGCCGACGCCGGGCTCGCGCTCGACGGCGACGTGCCGGAGTGGTTCCAGCCCGTTCTGATCGATGCCTATCGTCCGCTTCTCGGGGAGATCGTCCTCGTCCGCGGCGAGGGAGCCGAGGTCGCGTACATTGACTCGCTCATCGCTGCCGCGCCGGGCGCGGCCCACGAGTACGCGCTCCATTACCACCGTTTCATGCGCCTTCGCGAAGATGATGACGTGGCCGCCATGCAGTCGGCACGCGCGCTTGCGGGACTCATGGGACAGCACGGAGATATGAGCAGCCTGAACACTGTAGGCTACGCGCTCGCCGACGGCGGGCTCGACCCCGAGCTCGGGCTGTCGCTCTGCGAGCAGTCGCTCGCGTTCGCGACCGCCGCAAGCGACAGCGCGAACGTGCTCGACAGTGTCGGCTGGGCGCAATACAAGCTCGGCAACTACGATGAAGCCGAGTCGGCGATCCTCCTGGCCATCAAGCTTGCGCCGGGCATCCCCGGACTCGATGACGTCATGGTCGACCACCTCGTCGCGGTGTACACCGCTACCAACAACGCCGAGGGGGCGGTCGAGCTCCTGGCTCCGATCGTCGCGCGTTCACCAAACCCGTCCGAGAACGGTGGCGCGGTGCTCATGCAGTGGGTCGCACGCGCCGGCGACACGGCGTCGCTCGAGTCGATCGTGACGCAGTATCGCTACGGCGGAATCCAGAACGCGCCGGACTTCACGCTGACGGGCGTGGATGGCACGACGGTCGCGCTGGCCGACTGCGAAGGAGCCATCCTCGTTCTCAACTTCTGGGGGGCCGGTTGAGGAGCCTGCCGCGTGGAGTTGCCACGCCTCGCAGAGCTCAGCGCCACCTTCGAAGGTATGCCGGTCAGGTTCGTCGCGCTCACCTCGGGTCCCGGAGGCGATCCGGTACAGCAGGTGCTCACCGACTGCGGTGTCACCTTCGAGACGTTCTTCATGTGCGAAGACGCGTTTCGCGCCTACGGAGTCCGCGGCATCCCGAACACGGCCATCATCGACCATGAGGGACGTTTGATGTATCAGCACATCGGCTTCGGGGAAGGTGACGAGGCCGGGTTCGCAGCGGAGATCGAACTCCTGCTTTCGTGGATCCCTGAGGCGTAGCCGCCTCACGGACACGCCGCGGAAGAATGCGGCGCCCACCGGGATGTGCGATGCGGCGCAGAGTGCGCCGTGATGCCGCCCGAGCCGCGGGAGCTGCAAGGACACACAAGAAAGGGGACGGGCGAGAACCCGTCCCCTTTCTCTATCTCGCAACCGTCAGCGGTCTCGCGCCGGACCGCGATCAGCGGTACAGCGCCTTGATCGCGCCCCAGCTCGACTGCTCGACGGGGACGTCCCCGGTACCGAGGATGACCTTGTCGATGTACCAGCCGCGCATGCCATAGCTCCCATCGGTGCCGAAGAAGAACCCGATGTAGATCTCCTGGCCGACGTACGCGCTGAGATCGAAACAGTTCCGGAAGAACTCCGTCGCCGGGTAGTACTCCTCGGCGAACACCAGCTCGTCCGCCAGGCAGGTCGGGTCCTCGTCTGCCAGACTGCTGTATCCCTCTTGCGGAACGATGAGGTCCCACGTCGATGCGCCGTCGGTCGACACCTTGACGCTCCCTCCGTCATACATCTCCTCGATCTCGTACCAGTGACAGAGCTCAAGGCACGTGCAGTGGTCGGTGACGGTCATCGGTCCGATTATCGCCACATCGCCCGCGTCGTCCGGATACTCGCCCGTGAGGGTTGTCCCCAGAACCGTGCCGATCGCTTCGCCGTCGCACGACTGCGTCGGGATGCCGCTCGGCATCCCCCACTCCCACGTCGGGTCACCGGCGTCGCAGCTCTCCATGGTCACGCCGTTGTCGCCCGCGCCGAAGTCATAGAGCACGCATTCGCTCAGCGACGGACAGCAGCGTTCGTCGAGCGAGAAACACTCGGTCTGGATCTCAAAGGGGCCGGCATCAGAGGGATTAAAACCATCGACGACAAGGTAGTAGGTCCCGGGGGCGATGTCGGCGGCGTAGAGAAACCTGTCGCCGGCTTCGATGCAGTCGCTCTCATCGCAGCTCGCGAGGAGGTAGAGGTCAACATCGGGATCCATGGTGGCCAGTGCCGCCGAGAAGGCCACGTTGCTGGTTCCGTCGATCGTGAGTTCGTAGACGACCTCGGGGCCTTCATCGTCGTAGAAGTCACAGCCGTAGGCGACGACATTGGAGGGTGCGCCGACGTTGGTCCCATAGATCGTCTCCCCGCATGTCAGCGGGATGGCGGCCGAGCAATCGAGGAGTCCCCGCGTCTGCTCTCGCGGAGATGTGGCTCTGGCCTTGTGCTCGCCCGCCAGGGCGGGCGACGTGACAACAAGAAGCAGAGCGATCAGAATAGCTGTTCTTCGCATTGCGCTCCTCCCTTCTGAACTACATGACGGCACGCCGCTCTCGTGCCCGGCCAACTGCGTACGCCCGGTCGCTTCGATTATACACCCGGACGCGGTACAGCAACAGATGGCGCAGGCGTCGTTTCTACCGTAGCGCGTAGAGAATCCCATCCTCGCTGCCGACATACAACGTGCTGCGCCAGATACACGGCGAGGAGTTCACCCGCCCCTGTGTTTCGAAGCGTCCGACCGGCTCACCTGACGCCGCGTCGACCGCGTAGACGTACCGGTCGCCGCTGCCGAAGTAGACACGCCCACCGGAGACGCATGGCGACGAGTAGATGGCGTCACCGGTCTCGAACACCCAGGTCGATTCGCCGGTGGAGATGTCGACAGCATAGACGGCGTGGTCCCAGCTCGCGAAGTAGACTCGACCGTCGGACACCGCGGGTGACGCGCTCACGGCGCCATCGGTCGGGAGCTCGCCCATCAGGTTCCCGCTCCGAAGATAGACGACCGAGAGACCGCCGGCCTGGCTTCCAAAGAAGACGAGGCTGTCCGAGATCGCAGGCGTCGCTGCGACCGCATCATCCACCTCCGCCACCCACAGCTCATCCCCGTTCGATGGGTCGAGAGCGATGAGCCGTCCCTCCCACGTCCCGACGCAGAGAACACCTCCTGCCAGCGCTGGAGACGAACTCACCGCGTCACCGATCTTCTTCTCCCACAGCTTTGCGCCGTCGTCCGCATCGAAGCAGTGGAGCTTCCCGTCCGCGCTGCCCACGTAGACCGAGCCGCCCGAGAGAAGGGGCGCCGAACTCACGCCCGCGCCGACGTGCGCCCTCCATCGTCTTCGCCCGTTCAGTTCGTCGAGCGCGTACACGTATCCGTCCGCTCCTCCGATGAACACCATGCCCCCACCGATAGCGGCGGACGAGTTGACCGGCCCCCGGGTCTGATACGACCATTTGCGCTCGCCGGTCCGCGCGTCCAGAGAGAGGACCTCACCCGAGACGGTCCCGAAGACGACGTTGCCGCCCCTGACGACCGGTGACGAGTAGATGGGTGAACCGGCGTCGTACTCGAAGAGCGCCTCCGTCAGCGTCGGTGCACCGCCACGCGGGTAGACGCCCGTCCTCGCTGTGTCCGACCGGAAGTGCGCTGTCTCGGGCGCGTCGCTGCACGAGACAACGGCAAGACAGAGCAGCGTAACGACCACAGCACGTGGCCCGACGACCGCGGCACGCAGCGCGACGACCACAGCACGCAGCGCGGGCGCTACAGCACGCAGCGCGGGCGCTACAGCACGCAGCGCGGGCGCTACAGCACGCAGCGCGGGCGCTACAGCGGAAGAGGCGCCTGTCTGTCTGTGTGTTCGCATCACGTCTTCCGCTCCTTCTTCTTGGCCGCCGGGAACAGGACGTTGTTGAGGATAAGCCGAAACCCGGGCGAGTTCTTGTGCATGGAGAGGATGGTCGGCGGGTCGCCCACGATATGACGGTAGTCCTCCGGGTCGTGCCCTCCGAGGAATGTGAACGTCCCGCGGCCGAAGTTGCCGTGGATGTACTTGACCTCGTCCCGCCCCGGGTAATCGGCGAGGACCTGCACGTGCCGCTTCACGAGACTACGTCGGAAGCTCGTCGTCTGCCCCATGAAGCCCTTCACGATATCGACGTGACACTGCGTGAGCATCGCCGGCACAGGGTCGTACTTCGCCGAGAAGTCGAACAGCGTGAAGTAGTCGGTCTCCTCCGAACGCGCCTTGACCTCCTCGGTCATGTCGATGTCGGAAAACTCGTAGATCATCGGGCTCGTGAAGAGTTCGAAGTCGGTGAAGGCGAAACATCGAGAGAAATCCAGACGCTCCTGGCACCCCGGCTCGGGCGGGTCGCCGTCGAACGGATCCCCAATGATGTCGATGCCGGTCGCTGCGAGCGCGATGTCGTAGCTGTCCGTCGCTGAGCACATGGCGAACAGGAAGCCTCCCTTGCCGACGTACTCGCGGAGCTCCCGCGCCGTGGCGCCCTTGTGCGCCGCAACCGAAGGGAACCCCGCCTCACTCGCCAGCCGCTCGAAGTCGGCCTGCCTCTGCTTGTACCATTCGGCGTTCCGATAGCTCCCGTAGAACTTGCCGTACTGCCCGGTGAAATCCTCGTGATGCAGATGGACCCAGTCGTAGTTCGCGAGGTCGCCGGACTGGACCTCGTGGTCCCAGATGACCGTGTACGGGATCTCCGCGTAGTCGAGCACGAGCATCACCGCGTCGTCCCACTGCTGGATATTGATGTCCGGAGCATAGAGCGCCACAGCGGGCGCCTTCTCGAGGAGCACGACCTCCATGTTCTCGGATTCGATCGTCCCGTAGATCGACTGGAGCGCGGACCCGCCCGTCTGTTCGAAGAGGACGCCGCGGTAGAGGCACTCGCTCTCGACATCCGATGCCCCGTCGAGGATGTGGAAGGATCCGCCCCGGTAGTTGAGGAACCACTCGACGCGGTACGCCTTCTCCAGCGCCCAGTACGCGACGCCGTACGCCTTGAGATGGTCGGTCTGAGTGAGGTCCATCGGAATGAGCGTCGATGCGGTTGCGCCCACCGCCATCATCATCGCGAGCAGCGCGACGAGCACAGGTGTCGCCGCATGCCGGCCTTTTCGTATCACCTGCCAGGTCCGTCTCACTCCCCTGCTCCCTTCCTCCGCAGCTCCTCGAGTTCGCGCCGCGCCTCACCGGAGAGATGGTTCGGTGGGAGCTCGTCAAGCAGCGCCTCGAACTCGCGGACCGCCTCGCTCTCCCGGCCACGCATCGACTTCAGAATGAGACCGCGGCGAAGCCGTGCCTCGGCCTTCACGATGATCGACCCGCTCTCCGTGAGCGCTCGCTCGTAGGCGTCCAGCGCCTCGCGCGCGTCCCCCCCCCGTTCAGCCAGCGAACCGAGACGCAGCAGCGCCTCCGACGACACCGCCGTTCCGTTGTACTCCGTTGCGACCCTGTCGAGAAGGAGCGTCGCCGTTTCCGCGTCGCCGGTGACCTCCGCCCTCAGAGCGGATGCATAGAGCGACGCCTGCTCGTCGTCGCCGCTCTCCATCGCGTCGGAGATGACGAGCATGAGACGGATAGCGTCGTTCGCCAGCCGGCCTCCGATGTGATGCTCCACCATATCGCGGAGTTCCGTGAGCGCCGTCGCATTCTCGCCTCGAAGGAACGAGGTGAACCCCCGCGCGTATCGCGCACGCTCCGCGGTTTCCTTCTCTGCGCCGCCGGCCACGATGGCGCCGGCCTTCAGATACGCCATGTCCAGCTCGCCCCGCGCCAACCGCGCGTCGACCTCCACCAGACCGGCTTCGTGGAGCGTCGGCCGCGCGATGCGGTCCGCATTCTCTCCGAACACCGCGAGCGTGGCAAGCGCCGCCGCCGGATCGCCGAGCTCTGAGAGTTCGATCTCCGCCGCTTCGATCAGGGCGGCGTGGCTCTCGGGTCTGCCGTTGAACGCCTCAGCGAGGCGCTTGAGTTCGGCCACCGCCCCTTCGGGGTCGCCAAGCTCAACGAGGATACCGGCTCGTTCGCTTCCCGCCGCAGCGGCCGCCGCGCCGTTTGGATGGCGCTCGAACAGAACCGCCAGCGCCCGCTCGGCCTCCCGGAGCATGCCGCGGTCGCGGACGAGCCGCGCGTACTCGAGAAGCTCCATCCCGCGCCTGCCCCCGCGTTCGTCCGAAAGCGCGTGCGCCGCCAGAGCCTCGTCCATCATCCCGACGAGCGCGAACAGACTTCCCGCGAAGCTCAGCTCCTGCGGCGCCGCCCCTTCACGACCCGCAATACTGGTCGCCCGCTGTTCGACCAGATCTCTGTCACCGGTCGTATCGAGGATGCCTTCGACGACGTTCATCCCCCACTGGACCATCCCCGGGTTCTCGACCACGGCGTTCAGGCATTCGCCGATCGCCTCGTTGCTCTGTCCGGTCGATACGTACGCCCGGGCGAGATCCTGGCTGAAGAGCCGCGGCTGCCCACTCCGGGAGCGTCCCTCGAGAAACGTCTCGACGGCGTGCTCGAACATGCGGTGGCGCAGCTCGAGCGAGCCGACCTCCGAGTAGCCGCCCACGTCGGGAGCTATCGCCCGGAGCGGTGCGAGCCATGTCTCGTGCGCATCGTCGCTCTGCCCCTCGCGAGCGAGCGCAGAGCCGAGCTCAACCGTGCCCCTACGGTCACGCGGGTTCGCCACCATGTACTCTCTGAGGAGCGGGATGAGATGGTCGCGGTCGAGACCGGCCTGCGCGTACGCGTGGGCGAGCGCCCAGAAGACGACGAGTTCGTCCGGATGCTCGGCGTAGAGCTCCTCGGCGAGATCGACCGCCCGCAGGTTCTCGCCGAGCGCGAGCGCTTGACGCACCTCGGTGACGCGACTCGCTATGGTCTCATCCTCGTGAATCTCCCGCGCCACCGCCGCCGGCGCGGCAGCGATCGAAAGAGCTGCCAGCACGACAAGGAAGAGGCCGCTGCGAATCGCGGCGCAGCGGAGTCGTGATCCCGCGCGCCGGCGCACCACCGGGCGCCTTCGTGGAACGACGTGGGGTCGCATCACTCCGTCCCCCCTTCCGTCTCTCCGGGGCTGCCCGACAGGTCGCGGGCCAGACTCTCGAAGTAGGCGCGGATGAGCTCCCGATACTCGGTGGGGTACTCGCGCTGCATCGCACGAAGAAGGTCTTCGCGGAGCTCGCGCCGCGCCTGCGTGATCTCGTCTGCGAGCGCCTCGGGCGACGTGCGGCTGTACGTCTCGCCCACGCTTGCCCTCCGCTCACGCGTATAGTCGCGTCTTCTGAGCGAGCGCTGCGCGTCCAGAAGCCGTGAGAGGATGCGCTTCTGGCGGTCGACCGCCTCCTGCGAGGCGCCGTGCTCCTGCATCTCCGCCAGCGTCCCCTCCATCTCGTCAACGGTATCGTCGAGCCGTCCGAGAACTTCGTTGCGGTCCCCGAACTCCTCGGCCAGATGCCTGGCCTGCTCCATCAGTCGCTCCTGCTCCGCGCGTATGCGCGCGAGCTGCTCCTGGTGCGACATGCTCCCCTGCTCGCCCATTCGCTGCCTCAGCGATTCGGTCATCTGGTTGAGCTCCATCTGCTGCTGTGCCATCTGCGTGAGCTGCTGCATGAGTTGCTGGAGCGCGCCTGCGCCCCCGCTCGACGAGCTCGACTGGTTCGACGTGAGCAGTTCAACGATCATCGCATTGACGCGAGCGAGCGCGTCCATCACGCTCCGCTCTGCTCCGCGCGCGCTCTCCTCCGCGAGATGCTGCGCCGCGGTCAGCATGTCTCCACGCACGATGGCGATCCGCCTGTAGACCGTGGCATCGATCTGGAACGAATCGTTGGAGACGCGGAACAACCGCTCCGCGACGTGTGCCAGTGACTCCGCCAGGTCGGTCTGCTTCGCAACGAGCCTGATCACATCGGCTCTGGGTATGCGTGGATGGTCGGCGACGATGTCGAGGATCTTCTCCTGCTCGACCGAGACCGCCAGCAACTCCTCGATCGCGCGGAGCGTCGCCTCGCGATCCCGCTCCTGAAGGCTGCACGCCATCGAGCCCTTGCACTCGGAGAGCTTCGTGAAGAGAGACTTGAGATCGTTCGATGCAGACTCGCACTGCGCCGACGCCTCCTGCGGCTTGAGTTCGGCCAGCATCTGGGCGGCGTCCTGCATCTTCTGCGCGGTGTCGGCCTGATTGAGCTGCTCCAGCGCCTGCTGCATCTCCGCGGCCGCCTCGGGATCGACCTCCTGCATCTCGGCAATCGCTTCCTCGATGTCCCGCTTGAGCTGCGCGAGTTCCGCCGCCATGTCGCGCTGCTCTTGCGCCAACTCGGCGCTCCTGGCGGCCTCCGGCGACTCCGAACTCTCGCGCGCCGCCTGCTGCTCACGCTCCGCCATCTCCTCGGCGCGGTTCGCCACATCAGAGAGGCTCTGCTCGGCCTTCGCGCGCTGGAGCAGGTTGAGCGTCTGCTCGAGCCGCCGCAGATAGTCATCCTGCGTGAACGTCATCTGCTCCATCGCCGAACTCATCTGTTCCGGACTGACGTCCCGCATGGCCTCGCGGATCTGCTCGATGAGCTCGCGCATCTCGTCGGTCGCGACCTCGTCGAGGAGCTCCGCTATCGTGTCCATCTTCTCGAGTGTCTCGAGCGTAATGCGATCGGTCTCGCTCATCTGGTCACCGAGATCGGCCATCCGCTCGGCCATCTCCGCCACCTGGTCCGCGACCTCCGCCTGCCGCTCGAGCGCCTGCTCCACACGTTCCTCGTCCTGCCAGTCGAGCTCCGGATCGCTCCTGATCTCCTCGCCGAGTTCCTCAAACTCCTCCCGGACGTCTTCCTGCTCCTCCATGAGTTCATCGAGTTCGTCGAGGATCTCGTCCTGTTCGCCGACGACGTCCTGATAGAGCTCGGCCATCGACGGAAACCTCAGAATGTAGCTCTCGCTCCTCGAGCTCTTCGGACCGTTCACCAGGTCGCTGTCGAACACCTCGGCGAAGTAGACGAGCGTTGAACCGGGCAGGAGACCCGTCTCGGAAAGGTCCCACACGGTCTCGAGGACGACCTCGCGCTCACCGCGCGAGCCGTACCTCCGGAGCGTCGAGACGACCTCCTCGGCGGATCCCTCGAGTGAGTAGCGCAGGTCGACGCGCGTGACGCCGTAGTCGTCGATCGCGGAGATGGCGAGAGGGAGCGCCATCTCCCGTGGAACATCGCCGTCTGTGCCGGGCTCGACGATGCGCACCAGCGGTCGCTCGTCGCGGATCGCCGCGATCGCGTATGTCGGCGCCTTCGCGTTCTCGAGTCCGTCGGTATCGGTGACATGGATCGAGTACGCGTCGTCTCGGGTGACCACAAACGTGCATGTGAACGTGTCGGGACCGAGGCGCTCCATCCCGATGGCAGCGCCGGATCCGAGATCGAGACGCGCCGACTCGAGCGGCTTGCTCGCGCTCAGCGTCACTCTCACGGATGTGCCCGGAAGCGCCGTGACGTCTCCGCCGTTATCGTCGCTCCTTCTCGGGACCAGACCACTGTAGGCCGGGAACGTGAGTTCGATATCGAGACCCGTGATGAACGGTGGGTCGATGACCTTGACGTCATATGCGGGGCTTGTGGCGCCCTTCGCGGCAATCGAATAGCGGAGCGGAACGCGGACATCACGGACCGTCGCCACGTATCGCTCACCGGCGGACTCCATCATCCGGTCGACCGGCGCTTCGCCCTGCGGCTCGAGCGTGAGCACAGGCGCTCCGAGCTCCTGTCCCGCCTCGAACGAGAGCTCCGCCGTCACGAACAGGTCGTCGCCCGAGACGAGCGTGATGTCCCCGGGCTCTACGACAAGCTCGACCGCCCGTCGCGTCGGCTCCGCGAGCGGGTGCCGCATCCGGTCGAACGCCGGCCCGAGTCGCGAGCCCATCACGAAAACGCCCCCCACGCTGACGGCGACGACCGCGAGAACCGCAAGTCCGGCGCGCCTGAGCGCGAGCGGCCGCTCCGCCAGGCCGAGGTTGAGTCCCGCCACCTCCTCAACCGTCCGGACGATGAGACCGTCAATGAGCTCAATCGAATATCCGTGCCGTCCGGTGCCGCGCTTGCCCCACAGCTCGGTCGCCGACTCGAGACTCTCACCCAGTTCGGGGTAGCCGCGCTCAATGCGGGCCGCGACGACGACCGGATCGATCCGGCGGATGAGCGGCCTGATGACGCGCGTCATCAGCGCGTAGAGCACCCACGCGTCAAGAACGACCATGAGAGCGAAGCGAACGAGGGGTGGGAGAGCGACGAAGCTCTCGAGCAGGAGAAGCAGAAGCGACCCGCCGAGCACGACCACGAGTAGGTGGAGGAGACCGGCCGCCACGGTGCGCGACTTCCACCGCCGGCCGACTGCCGCGATGCGTCGAACGAGTTCGGAGTGTCCACGCTCGGATGCGCCCGTCATTCGGTACCTCTCTGGTGTCGTGCGACAGCGAATCCGAGGTCGGCAGGAGCGTCCCGCCCCGCGGTCGCCTGAAGCGGTGCGCTAGTGCGTCAGCGCATAGACGACGATGTTCACGCCCATCTTGAGCGCCGCCTCGTGCTTCTCCGGTGGATCGTCGTGGACCTCTGCGTCCTCGAGTCCGTCGCCGATGTCCGTATTGAAGCTGTAGAAGACGACGAGTTCGCCGTTGAGGAATGCGCCGTAGCCGTGCGGCGGCCCGCCGTCGTGCTCGTGGATCTTCGGAAGTCCCTCGGAGAACCGATAGAAGGATGAATAGATCGCGTGATCGAACGGAAGCTCGACGAGCGGACTCTCGGGGAGCATCCTGGCGATCTCGGCTCGGAACGACGCATCCATCCCGTAGTTGTCATCGGCCCACAGAAAGCCGCCGCGCTCGAAGTACTCTCGCAGATTGTCAACATCCTCGGGCGCAAACTGCACCCGCCCGTGACCGGTCATGTGAATGATGGGATAGGTGAAGAGTTCGTCCTGGTCGGGCGCAACCGAGGCCGGACGCCCGGCGACGGCAATGTCGGTCCGCTCCGCGAGCGCATCGAGCAGGTTTGGAAGCGCGGTCGGGTTTGCGTACCAGTCGCCCCCGCCACGGTACTTGAGTTGCGCGACCGTGACGCCGCGACCTTCCTCGGAGACCCGGGCGCCGCGAACGGGCAGGACCGCCACCAGAATGGCCAGTACCGCCAGCGCTTCCGTTCCCCATCGCGGTCCCATGTTGCCTCCCGTTTCCTCTTAGACGCGCCCCGTGCGCCGGAGTTCATCACTCATCTCAGACAGCCCCGGGGGCAAAGAGAAGGCGGCGCTCACACGGAACGCCGCCTCGACTCACATTGAAGGCGTCCGCGCGCGGACGGGCACGTCGTCGTCCCGCGATACGGCGCTCCGCCTTGTCTCTACTTCTGCCGGCGCCTCCGCGCGTCCAACCGAATCTGCCATTCTACAACGAGCGGACTCGCGACGTAGATCGACGAGTACGTACCGACGATCACGCCGATCATGAGCGCGAACGCGAAGTCCTTGATGACCTCGCCGCCGAAGATGAACAGGCAGGCCACGACGAGAAGCGTGGTCAACGACGTCACGAGCGTCCGAGAGAGAGACTCGTTGAGGCTCGTGTTGACGATATCGACAAAGCTCTTGCCGTAGAGCTTGCGCCGGTCCTCGCGGATACGGTCGTAGATGACGATCGTGTCGTTCAGCGAGTAACCGACGATTGTGAGAAACGCCGCGATCACCGGCAGCGTGATGGCACGCCCTGTTATGGAGAAGAGACCGAGCGTGATGACCACGTCGTGAACGAGCGCGGCCACGGCGCCCGCGGCGAACTTGAACTCGAAGCGCAGCGAGATATAGATGAGGATGCCGATAAGCGCATAGACGATCGCCATCGTCGCCTTCGTGCGCAGCTCCTCACCGATCTTCGGCCCGACGAGTTCCTCGCGCATGAATTCCGCGTGGTTGCTGGGATTGTCCTCGTTGAGCTGCGCGAGGATCCGTCCCGCCAGGTCGTCCGATTGGGCGTCGTCCGCCATCAGTCGGATGATCGCCTCGCGGTCGCCGCCGAAATGCTGGATCTCCGCCTCGCCCACCCCGACCGCGTCCAGCGATGCCCGGATATCCTCAGCCGAGATCCGCTCGTCGAACTTCACCTGCAGGAGGACTCCTCCGGCGAAGTCGATGCCCAACTCCGGCCCACGATGAAGGGCCAACGAAACGAGGCCAATCAGGATGATGACCCCGGAGAGGATGAACGCGGCCCTCCGGTGTCCCAGGAAGTTGATGTGCGTGCCGACCAGAAACTCCATGTTCGTGACCTCCAATGCCGGGGCGTCACGAGCGCCCGGCCGACGTCGCTAGATGCTCAGATGCTTGACGTTCCAGTGGGAAGTGATGAGATCGAACACAACGCGCGTCGCCACGATCGCCGTGAACATGCTGGCAATAATGCCGAGCGAGAGTGTGACCCCAAACCCCTTGATCGGCCCCGTTCCGAAGTAGAGCAGGACACCGGCCGCGATGAGTGTGGTCACGTTCGCGTCCATGATCGTCGTGAACGCTCTCTCGTATCCGTCACGGATCGCCGCGCGGATCGTCTTCTGGTTCCTGAGCTCTTCGCGGATGCGCTCGAAGATGAGCACGTTCGCGTCGACCGCCATGCCGATGGTCAGAATGATACCCGCGAGACCAGGCAGAGTGAGCGCCGGCCTCGGGTCGACTGGAAGCGATGACATCAGAGCGATGATCAGAAGCACGTTGACCACGAGCGCCATGACGGCGACCGCGCCCGCGGCCTTGTAGTAGACGAGCATGAACAGCACGACCAGAAGGCCGCCGATGAGCATCGCGCGAATGCCGAGATTGATCGAGTCGCGTCCAAGCGACGGACCGACCGTCCGCTCTTCGATGACCGTCATCGGCGCCGGAAGACGACCGGCCCGAAGGACGATCGCAATGTCGCTGGCTTCCGTATCCGTGAAGTTGCCCGTCAGCGAGGCTGGCGTCCCCGCCGGGATCCTCGACTTGATCACTGCGGCTGACTGGACAACATCATCCAGAACCAGCGTGATGTAGTTCCCGATGTTCCTGCTGGTGTAGTCGGCGAAGGTGCGTCCGCCGGCGCGTGAGAGTCTCAGTGAGATGCCCGGCGCGTTCGGGTAGTCCTGGTCGAGTCCCGGCCGGACGTCGGCCGAGACGACCGACGCGCCCAGCATGACAGGCTTGGCGTCGAGCACGTAGAAGCCCCGGTACTGCTCACCGTCGTCGGACAGCATGCGCGTGTTCTTGTGCCAGGCCAGACGATATCTGGATTCTGTCGGATCGCCCGGGAGGGCCGGAAGAACCTGTGTCAGGTCGAGCCCCGCTAGTTTCCGTTTCGCCCAGGCGACGTCGCTCTCCGGCATGAACGGAAGCTCGCCGGGAATCCTGAGTTTGATCGAGAACGGGCGCTCGCGCTCGAGCAACTCGGTCTCGGAGAGCGGAAGCCCGGTCTCCGACTCCATCGTTATCTCGCCACTCGCGAGCATCTGCTCGGAGAGGGCTCTGTCGATCGCCCTGAGGACGATGTCCATCTCGTCCGGCGATGTGACCGGCATGAACTCCAGAAGTGCCGTCCGGCCGATGAGCCGCTTGGCGCGCTGCTCGTCCTGGAGACCCGGGAGCTGGACGATGATCCTGCTGTCACCCTCGATCTGGATCGAAGGCTCGGCCACGCCGAACTGGTCGATCCGGTTCATGATGACCTCCCGCGCCCGCTCCATCACGTCCCGTGACTCGTCCGCCGACAGCCCTTCCTTATCGACCTCGAGCACCATGTGCATGCCGCCCTGCAGATCGAGTCCGAGCCGGATCGCGTTCGCCTCGAGCTGCGCGATCTCTTCGGTCGACATAGCGGCGAGATCCTCGTCGCTCATCGAGAGGAACCGGAACGTGTAAGACGCCCTCCAGGCCGCCAAAATGACGACCACCAGGACCAGGAGTACCTTCCATCGCATTTTCGGTGTCATGCACTTCCTCCACAACACACCGGGCCGACTCCCCCGGAGCGCATACGAGGTTCCCGTTTGACAAGTTAACTTATGATTTTACCGGGTGATGCGGGGTGTGGTCAACGGGAAACGCCCGGCCCCGCCTGCGCCCACGCAGCGGCCCCCATCTTCGCTATACGCCCGCCTCGAGAAGCGCGAGCATCTCCGCGACAGCCGCCTCCATGCCGACGACAACGGCGCGGGCTATGATACTATGACCAATGCTCACTTCCTCGATCTCGGATATCATCGCGATGGGGCCGATGTTGAGATACGTCAGCCCGTGCCCCCCGTGCGCCCCAAGTCCCATCTCCTGTGCCGCGATCGCGGCCACCCGGACCTTCTCGAACTCGCGCTCGAGCTCGTCAGCGTCTTCCGCGTCGGCGTAGATACCCGTGTGGATTTCCACGATGTCCGCGCCGACCGCTTTCGCGCGACCGACCTGGACGACGTCGGGATCGATGAAGATGCTCACGGCGATGCCGCACTCCTTGAGCCGTGTTACAGCCGCCCGCACCTTCTTCTCGTCCCTGATGATGTCGAGCCCGCCCTGCGTGGTGAGCTCTCCTTCCCCCTCCGGCACGAGCGTACACATGTCCGGCGCGATCTCGCACGCGATGTCGAGCATTTCGTCTGAAGTGCTCATCTCGAGATTGAGCACGCCGGCCACGGTCTCTCTCAGGACGCGGACATCGCGGTCCTGGATGTGGCGACGGTCGCCACGCAGATGGACGGTGATTCCGCACGCCCCGCTCAGTTCCGCCACGACCGCTCCCCACACGGGATCCGGTTCGTTCGCCATCCGCGCCTGGCGAATTGTCGCCACGTGGTCAACGTTAACCGAGAGTCTCATCTTGCGTCCTCCTGTGCCCGGCGACAGACGCGGGCGAAAGTCTCATGTGTGGTGGTGTGCCCACGGCAAGACGCCGGGCGCGCACCCCTCTATTCCACAAGCTCCGATACGAAGACGATCTCTATGCCGCGCGAGCGCATCGCGGGAAGACCCCGTTCGAGCGCGTCCAGCGTCTCGGGCTTCGGATGCCCGATCCCGATCGCGAATCCATTCCTTCTCGCGGCCGCCTCGAGCGCGTCCAGGCGCCCCGGCACATCGAGCCGCCCCGTCTCATCGAGGTAACTGTCGAGAAAGAGCGTGTTCCGGCCCGCCGGGATGCCGGCGCGCTGAGCCTCCGCGTACGCCACGGACCCGGCCGTGGTCATGCTGTCGACGAAGAAGAAGCCGCGCTCCTTGAGCTCGCCCATCACGGCGCGCATGTGCGGCTGCAGCGTCGTGAGCCGCGAACCCATGTGGTTGTTCGCCCCGACGGCGTGCGGCACGCCGTCGATCACGGCGCGTGTCAGGCCGCGGAGTTCGTCGGCCGAGTGCCGTTCCAGAAGCGCGCCATCGCCCGGGTTCGCATCCGGGTAGCGCTCCGGCTGCATCGGGATGTGAGCGATGACCTGCTTGTCGGCGTCGTGCGCAGCATTGGCGATCGCGGTCGTCTTCGGACACTGCGGGAGGACGGCGATCGTGACAGGATAGTCAAGCTTCAGGAACCCGAGCGCCGTCTTTGACATGTTGTAGCCGAAGTCGTCGATGACGATGGCAACGCGCGGCGCGGTCTCCGCGGGACGTTGAACGATGGCGACATCTCCGCGCTCGGTCTGCTTGAGCACGATGTGGTGGGTCTCGACGCTCCCGAACCCGAGCCTGAGATCGAGCGACCTCAGACCGAGCCAGTCGGGGTCGATCTCGCGCACTCGCATGAGCTTCCCGCCAACGCTGCGGACGGCCCTCGTGAGTTCGAGATTGCAGTCGTAGAGGCTGCCGCCCGTGGGGATGCGGCCCGACTTCTCCCAGTGCGGTGTCGTGTACCCGAGCGTGTCGCGCTCGGACCGCTCGGTCTTCACTCCCGTGATGTGGAGCCGCACCACCGCATCGTCGAGAGCAGCGTCAAGCCGCTCCGCCCGCATCGTGATATCGCGCTTCCCGAAGATGCGCTCGCGGACGACGCCGACCTTGCCGCTCGAGAAGAGCTCAGCGACGCCGACGATCACGATGAGAGCGAGGGCTATGACGATGAGCCAGAGCCGGATGAGCGAGAGCACCCGCCGGGTCGTATCATCGCGCTTCTTCTGGCTCCTGGTCCTGACCACGGCGGCACCCCGCTTCCGGAAGACCGATTCACTGTTGGAGACGCGCTCTCCGTGTGGATTCTAGGCCGGGCGCGGGTATGAGTCAACAGCGGCCCACGAGCAGAACCGCCGCGATGACTGTCGTGCAGGCATCGATGACTCTCGTACAGGCATCGATGACTCTCGTGCAGGCATCGATGACTCTCGTGCAGGCATCGATGACTCTCGTGCAGGCATCACGGAAAACGGGGGACGGTCTCCCGTCCCCCGTTGGATCGTATTCGTTCGAATCCGGCGCAGCTCGCGACGGATGTGTGTGCTACCTGAACATCGCCTTGAACTCGCCCAGCGATATTACCTCAACGTCGTCGGGTATCTGCGGGCGGCCGGGAGCGTCGATATCCTGCCACTTGAAGATCTCCCAGAGCGTCTCGCCGTTCGGACCAGCCTCGTTGGGATCCTCGGCGAACGTGTACATCGAGGCGGCGTTCGCCCAGAGGATCAAGTCGTTCGGCAGAGACACGTAGAGATCGACCGAGTACACATACTCCCACATCTGCGGATCACCGGGATTCGGACCCTCGACCGCCACCTCGGTCCCGAACTGCGTCAGCGTCAGCTGAATGCTCGAAACGTTGGTGCCCTCGTCGAGCATGCTGTGAGCGATCTCGGCCTCGACAATCCTCCCCCAGTAGTCCGGAAGATCGTTGCCCGGATCGTTCACGTCGTCCGGGTTGAGCCAGAACGTGAAGTCATCGGCCAGAAGGTCGACGTACTCGTCCGCCTCCATCTCCTGGTAAGACCTAGTCAGGTTGTGAATCACGTTCGGGCAGGTCGTCCGTTCCTTGTAGCCACCCGGTGGGCCCGGCTGGCCGCCTTCGGGCGGCGCAAACAGCGAGCACCCGGTCAGACCCAATGCAAGGGCAGCAAGAAGGATGATGGCCGGCTTCAGCCGCGCGGATGTTCTGAACATCATGCAATCCCTCCTCATGTCCCCACTCACACTGACTAAACATATCAAGAACCGGGCACATTGTCAACGCCCCCACCGTGTCAGGACGCTCGACGGGATGCGCAACTCCCCACCAGGTCACAGGTTCGGTAACATAGCGGGACCCACAGCATAGTTGCAATCATCGTGCCGACCGAGCCCGGAGACAGGGTGTTGGACGAACCGGTCCGCCAGGTATTCGGCCACCCCGGGTGTAATCGCGAGGCTACGGTCGATAGTCGCCCCGAAGCATGCCCCAGGTCTCGTTGACGGCCGGCTCAACGGTTCGGCGGTCGACCCACTCATAGATGGCCCAGCGCGACTGCTCGCGACGCATGTGGAGCGTGGCGCGACCTTTGTACGTGATCTCCTCGTTGACGTTCTGCCCGGAGGCCCAGTAGATGGTCAGCGTGTACTCCTCGCGACGAAACGTGTCGTCCTGCGTCTCGTCCGGCCACTCCGTGGTCATGAACGTGACGCTGATCTCGGACGCGCCTGCGAAGATCGACTGTGTCGCCTGCACCTCGTCATCCTTGACCCAGTTCGCGTAGCGAACCTCTCCCTCCGCCCCGGCGTCAAGGGAGTCCGACGGATCGACGTGGAACCGGAAGTCGTCAGTGAAACAGTCGGAGAAGTTCCCGATGTTCTCGCGCTCGAGAGCCGCCTTCAGATTCGCCCGGAGGATGTTCGTTGTCACCGGCGTCTCCCAGTCGGTATCGCTACCGTCGGGCGGACCGTCGGGCTCCCGGGGGTTGAACAGGCAACCGCCGGAAGAGAGCATGAGAGTGAGAAGCCCCGTCAGCATTGCGGCCATGACTCCGCCGTGGAACCGCGCGGTCGGTGCTGTCGGATGTGCGCGCCTTTTCACTAGAAGGTCCTTTCGAGCGTGATAGAGGCGATCCAGACGTCCTTCTGTCGCTCGTTGATATTGGCCGCGTCCCTCAGGGTTCGAGATACCGAGAGGCGGACCGTGGTGCCGTCCTCCAGGTCGTGAGACATGCTCGCCTTACCCGAGAGACTCGTGTCGAACTTCTCCCAGGACAGTCGGCGCGTATCGCCCTCTATGATCCATCTGGCTTGGACGCTGGCGTCGTGCTTGACTTCAAGGTCAACGAGACCGAAGAGCTTGTATCTGACAAGGATCGACAGCGTGTGGTCGTCGCGCTCGCTGTTCTTCCCGTAGCGCTCGATCCCGTCGTCACCCTCGACATAGCTCCCTTCGTCCTGCCCGCGGTATCGGTGCGTTAACGTCGTGTTGACGTTGCCGATGATCCTCCAATCGAGGTCCGTCGTCACACCGAAGTTCCGGATCAGGGAGTTCGAACTCCGGTCGAACGTGTAGAACGTGTAGTCGGCCGAGAGCTCGTAAAGCTGTTTGACCGACACTCTCGGACTGAAGTTCTTCCGGATGGAAGGCTGGATCGTGTAGGTATTCGTCGTCTTGTTGTCACCCGTCCGTGAGGTCCTGATATAGATGAGCTGGCTCTCCTTCATGCGCAGAAGGATGTCGGCCGTGATGTTGTTCCCGGGCTTGTAGTTCAAGGTCAGGGATGCCTCCTGGTTGAGGAGGTCACGATCCTGATCGTTCGCCTCGGGGTCGTCGTAGTGATACGAAATGAGCGCGACGCTTCCCCGGAAGTTGGCGTCGAGCTTCGGGCCGAACGTGTGGATGATCGTCCCGCCGAAGCTGTCGTTGTACGTGTCGCCCGTCTGGATGCTGAACTGCTCGCTCCGGTCCTTCTTGGACTGCAGCTGTGCCGTGAGCGTGGTCTCGCCAAGCCGGTAGTCGATCCTCCCGGTGGCGGACCGCGAACGGACATCGCCATCTTTCGTCGTTTCGATCGCATAGTAGGACTGGTTCCGCGAGTAGTCGAAGCTGAAGTCCATCCCCAGATTCTCGAGCGGCTGAAACTCGGTACTGAGGTCCAGACCCTCGCTTTCCTGGTCGCGCTGCTCGGTCTGCTCCTCCTTCGGATACTGAGTCGCGGAGTATGACCGGCGGGCGCCCGCCTTGAAGACGTGCCTGTCCCATTCGTAATCGAAATCCGCGTTCATCGAGTGACTCACGGATTCGTCGATGCTTTCGAAACCGCCCTGTTTCGAATCCAGGACCGAATGCCGGCCCGTGTAGCTGAACGTCGAATTGAGGTTCTCGACGACTTCGTATCCGAGCGTTGCCGCCACGTTCTGAGTCGTTCCCCGACTCGTGATATCGGAGTAGTCATTCTGTTCGAGACCGGCCGACGCGCTGAGAAGCGTCGAGAATCCCGAGAAGTGCGTCTTGTTGTAGCTCGTCGAGAAGTCCATCGTCTCCTTCTCGCGAGACGTCCTGACCTCGTTCGACTCTCCGGCATTCCGGGTATCGATCTGATACGAGCGATAGAACTTCACGCCCATGCCGACGGCATTCGTGACGTTGTAATCGAGACCGGTCCGCCACGATTCCTGGCGGTTCTCTCGATTGAGGACTTCGTTCTCCCGGATCGCAATAGTGGCCGACGAATTGAATTTGAGCTTCCTGGAGATGGGGTAGTTGAGCGTGAAGTTGTGAGCCCAGGCGCCAACGTCTTCGTCGCGGTTGTAGGTCAGTTTGTACGTCGGGTGGAACTCCGGCTCGAGCGCCGCGACGCGGGCCCGCGTTCCGGGACCGGCGTTCTGGAAGTCCTGCATGTTCTCGTTCAGCACGACCGGCGCGTTCCCCCCCGCAAGGCTGTCGGCGCCGGCTGCACCGGCAAGGCTGTCGGCAGGAGCCCCGCCCGGTTCCCCATCGGCCTCCTCTCCTCCGTCGTCCGGAGGCGGCTCGGCGACCTGGCCGCGCGCAACAACGCTCATCGCGAGGAGCGCGACGAGCAGGAGAACGAGCAGCAGTGATGCGCGCGAGAGCTTCGTCACTCTTTGTTCCTGTCTTCGAACGCCAGCGTGAGGCGCTCGAATTCCTCGACGGAGAGGGTCTCTCCCCGGCGGGAGAGATCGATGCCCGATGCGCTTCCGACATCATCGACCGTAAGTTTACGGTCCCGCAGCATGTCGCCCAGCGCACCCCGAAGCATCTTGCGACGCTTCCCGAACGCCGCAGCCACGACTCTCTCGAATGTCGCCGCGTCCGCGCTCCGAACGGGTGCCGCCGTGAAGTCGATCTCGACGACGAGGGAGTCGACCTTGGGCTGCGGTGTGAAGCAGGTGTTCCGGATGAGGAAGAGCTGCCGCACGCCTGCGTGGAACTGAACAACGACCGACAGCTTGCCGTATGCTTTGGTGCCGGCCACAGCGACGAGCCGGTCACCCACCTCCGCCTGGACCATCAGCACTGCGCGCGAAACGTGCTCGCTGACGTCGACGAGTTTCGCGATGAGCGGACTCGTGATACTGTACGGTATGTTACCAGCGACGACGAGCTTCCGCCCACCGAAACGGTTGCGAACATCCGCGAAATTCAGGTCCAGGATGTCCCCTGCAACGAGCGTCAGTCCTTCCGGTTCGCCATATTCCGAGATGAACGCGCGCACGATGCCGGAGTCGAGTTCGACCGCGACAACATGTCCGGCCTGCTCGACAAGCCCAAATGTGAGGGCCCCAAACCCCGACCCGACCTCCACCACGACGTCGTCAGGCCCGACCGCCATCGCATCGACGACCTTCCGGATGACGTTCGGATCCTCGATGAAATTCTGCCCGCGGCTCTTCGCTGGCGCAAGCCGATACTTCGCGAGCATCGTCGCCGGTGAAAGCAGCTCCACGACAGGTCTCCTCTATCCGGGCAACCGGCGCCGGGCCGAATCGCTCGACGCGCCGTGCGCCGACAACTCAGCCTCCCCGAACGCGGAACTTTGCCCCGAGCTCCCGCGCAACCATGCGTGACGCCTCGATATCTATGTCGGGGACGTCGACCACGCTCGCCGTGACCTCGAGCCCCGCTTTCAGACACTCGCGTATGAACGCCTTGACGTGATCGTAGGTCGCCGCTCCAAAGCGCGGCTTGCATATGCGCTCGTAGACCTCGGCGCTCTCGGCGTTCAGACTGACGGAGACCGCGTCGACCGCGTCAGCAAGCTCGAGAGCGACATTCCTGTTCCAGATAAGACTCGCGTGTCCGTTCGTGTCCAGTCGGACACGGCCGCCGGCCGCGCGCACGGCACGTCCGACCTCGAGCACAACGTCCAGCCGAACGGTCGGCTCGCCGTACCCGCAGAAGACGACCTCATTGTATCGTGTCGGGTCGCCGATGGCGTCCAGGAGTTCCTGCGTCGTCGGCTCGCGGCCGAGCCTCAGGTTGTAGCCCCACAGGATATCCGTCTGATACCGGATGCAGAACTCGCACTCGTTCGTGCACCGGTTCGTGATGTTCAGATAGAGGTTGCCTGACATCTCGTAGGCGATCGACGCACTTGGCGCGTCAATGCCGTAGAAACGCATGGCGTTGCCGGTCGTCTGTCGCGCGACATCGTCGTACGACATCCCGATCGCCTCAGCAACAGCCTCGGCCACGCTCACGACGAAGGCGGGTTCGTTCCTGCGCCACCCCTTCCCCTTGTGCGGCTGCGGGGTAAGCCACGGCGCATCGGTCTCGAGCAGGATGCGCTGCCGCGGGACCGCCCGTACGACCTCGGCGAGCCTCCCGTCCTTCTCGTACGTTATCTGTCCGCCGATGCCGACATGGAACCCGCGGTCGACGACCTCGCGCGCGTACGCCGCATCGCCGGGGAAGCAATGCATGACGCCGCCGACCTCGCCCGCACCCTCCTCGTCGATGATCTGGAGCACGTCTTCCAAGGCGTCGCGGTTGTGGACAACGAGGGGAAGTCCCAGCCGCTTCGCCATGCGAATCTGTCCGCGGAACGCGCGGATCTGGTCGCCCCGGGGGGAGAGGTTCCGGTAGAAGTCGAGCCCGGTCTCGCCGATGGCGACGACGCGTGGATGCTTCGCCAGCGCCTCGAGTTCCTGCTCGAAGGCGTGGTTCCAGAGCTTCGCATCGTGCGGGTGGAGCCCCGCGCTCGCGCGGATGAAGTCGTATCGCTCGGCGAGCGCTATCGAACCCCGGGTCGTCCTGAGGTCGAAGCCGATGTTGACCATGAGCCGCACGCCGGCGGCAAGCGCCCGCTCGATGACGGCTTCACGGTCGCTGTTGTAGTCCTTGAGATCGAGATGGAGGTGGGTATCGGCCAGCACTAGCTCACCTTCGTTCCGGCCGGGAACTCGCGATCGGGAACGAGTACGGCAAGCCCCTCGCTCGTCGACGCCGCGAGCAGCATCGCCTGCGACTCGACGCCGCGGATCGTGGCCGGCTCGAGGTTGGCGAGCACAAGGATCGTCTTGCCGACGAGTTCGTCCGGCGCATAGCTCTTCGCGACTCCGGCGACCATCTGGCGGACATCTCCTCCGCCGAGATCGACGCGGAGCTTGAGGAGCTTGTCGGCGCCATCGACCTTCTCGGCCTCCAGGACGGTGGCCAGCTTGAACTCGAGCGACTGGAATTGGTCGAAGCTGATCATCGGCTTTGCATCCTTCCTGGAACTCCCGTCGTTGGTCTTCGCCATGTCCCCGCCACCGGCCCCGTCGCCGTTCTGCGATGCCCCGCCGGCCTGTGACGCATCGGCGCTCGTCGACGAGCCGGCGCCGGCCGACAGCACATCGAACTTCGCCTGAAGGTCCTCGTCGGTGTACTTCGGGAACACGGGGTCGCGCTTCGTCACGGTCACATCGTCGCGCCAGCCGTATCCCCACGCCAGAAGTTCATCGTACGGGACCGAGCCCGGCTCGAGCTTGTGACCGATGCGCTCAAGGATCAGCTCGGACTTCTCGGGCATGAACGGCCATGTCATGACGGCGACCTGGCGCACGACCTCGAGCACGTCGAAGAGCACCTGCGTCAGCCTGTCCGTGTCCTCCTTCGCGAGGACCCACGGCTTCTCTTCCTCGATGAGCGCGTTCGCTCTGCGAACGAGCTCCCAGATCCGGCCGAGCGCGATCTGCGGCGCGTATCCAGTGACGGCCTTCGCCACGTCGGTGGCGACCGACTTCGCAAGGTCGACCAGCTCGTGTCCTGCCCGGCCGTGCATCGTACCCTCGGCCCGGAGCACCACCTTGCCGCCGAGGAATTTCTCGACCATCGCGGTCGAGCGCGAGACGAGGT
>CAZNHF010000006.1:29365-31785 GCA_964572375.1 uncultured bacterium
ACCACCTTGCCGCCGAGGAATTTCTCGACCATCGCGGTCGAGCGCGAGACGAGGTTGCCGAGGTCATTGGCCAGCTCGGAATCGTAGCGCGAGCGGAACTGCTCCCAGGTGAAGTCGAGGTCCTTGCCGTACGTTCCCTCGCGCATCAGGAAGTACCGGAGCGCGCACGGGCCGAACATGTCGGATGCCTCGAGCGGGTTCACAATGACGCCGCGGCTCTTGGAGAGCTTCTGTCCCTTGAAGTAGACGAAGCCGTGGCCGTAGACGGTCTTCGGTAGCTCGATACCGGCGCTCATAAGCATCGCCGGCCAGATGACGCAGTGGAACCGCGTGATGTCCTTGCCGATGAGGTGCACGTCGGCCGGCCACCAGCGATTGAACATCTCGTCGTCCTCGCCGAAGCCGACGCCCGTGATGTAGTTCGTCAGCGCATCGACCCAGACGTAGATGACGTGCGACGGGTCCTGAGGAAGCGGGACGCCCCACTCAGATCCTGCGCGTGTGACGCTGATGTCGTCGAGGCCGCCCTTGATGAGCTGGATGATCTCGTTCTTGCGCGACTCGGGCTGGATGAACTCCGGATGAGCCTCGATATGCGCGAGCAGCGGTCCGGCGTACTTCGACAGCCGGAAGAAGTAGTTCTCCTCCCGGATCCAGGCCGGCACCATTCCGTGCGTGGGGCAGTTCCCGTCCTCGAGGTCCTTCTCCTGCAGGAACGCCTCGCACGATTCGCAGTAGTAGCCCTCGTAGTGTCCCTTGTAAACGTCGTCGGCGAGCGCCTGGAACAGCAGGCTCAGTCGCCGCTCGTGCTCGTCGCTCGTCGTCCGGACGAAGCGGTCAAACGAGATCTCGAGCTTCTCCCAGATGTGACGGAAGACGCCTTCCATCTCGTCGCAATACGCGTGCGGGTCCATGCCCTTCTTGCGCGCCGCGCGCTCCACGTTGAGACTGTGCTCGTCGTTGCCCATCTGGAAGTAGACGTCATCACCCAGAAGCCTGTGGAAGCGCGCGAAGACGTCGGCTGAGATCTTCTCGTAGGCCGTCCCGATGTGCGGCGCGCTGTTGACGTAGTCGATCGCCGTCGTGATGTAGTACTTGCCTGCCATCGTATCCTCTCGCTGCATCGATGCTGCCGCGCCCCGGTGTGCCCGTCCAACCCGGTCTCTCACCGCCGCGCGGCGCCGGGGTCCGAACGTTACTCGTCGTCTCCCATGATCCGCTCCGCCTCGCCCCAGTAGTCTTCCTGGATCTGCGCGGCATCCTCGGTCCCGACCGCGATGATATTCCCCTTCTTGAAGTCGTCGAGCGCCACGACGACCGGGTCGGCGTCCTTGCGTCCGAGCGCGACCGTCCGCCGGAAGATGTCGGTCCCGATGACCTTGTATGCCTCGCCTTCGATGGTGACCCTGGTTCCGAGCTTCGGAAAGTCCCTCTTGGCCTGCGAATAGAGATCACGTTCGTATCTGAGGCAGCACATCAGCCTCCCGCAGCCTCCCGAGATCTTCGGGGAGCCCGGCGCGAGGTGCTGCTCCTTGACCATCTTGAGCGTGACGGGGTCGAACTCGCTGATGACCCCGCGGCAGCAGTAGTAGCGGCCGCAACGCCCGTATCCGCCAAGACGTCTCGCCTCATCGCGCACGCCTATCTGCCGCATTTCGATCCGTGTCTTGAAAATGCTCGCGAGATCGCGAACAAGCTTCCTGAAATCGACGCGGCGGTCGGACGTGAAGTAGAAGCGGATCTTGTTCCCGTCAAACTGCCACTCGACGTCGACGAGTTTCATCGGAAGGCTCTGGCGCCCGATACACTGCTGACAGATACGGTGCGCCTCCGCCTCCTTCTCGCGGAGTTCGGTCAGGCGCTCGATGTCGCCGGTCGTCGCCCGGCGGAGTATCGGTCCGACGATACCCGTCTCGCGAAGCTTCCTGCCCGCATCGTCGCCCTCGCGGACGATCACGCCGATGTCCTGTCCGCGGTCGACCTCGACGATCGCGTGGTCTCCAGCGCGGAACGGTATGTTTCTCGGGTTCCCAAATATGGCCTTGCGACCACCCTTGAACTCCATTTCGAAGGACTCGGGTGTGCCGCTGAGCATGCTGCCGGTCTCTACGCTACCGGGTTCCATGAGCTGCACCTCTCCTTGTCGACGCCCGCTTTCTCACCACCGCAAGATCGAGAAGCACGGAGGTGAAAACGATCGACGGGTTCGAATAGCGCTCGATAGCCCGTCTGGCATCGTCGACTTTGTGGATGAGCTGTTCGAGGTCGTCGACGTTCATCACATCAGCCACCTGTTCGATCTCGGCGCGGTGGGCGACGTACAGGATCTCGGGGGCGCCGCTTCCGCGGGACTGCGACACATTGAGCACGTCGCGGAGCCACAAGAGCATGAGATCGAGGAACTTCTGCTGTTCGTCCCG
>CAZNHF010000007.1:0-31337 GCA_964572375.1 uncultured bacterium
CGGGACCCGCGGAGCCGGAGGCGGGTGCATAGGGGGTAGCCAGTACGGTGAGGTACTGCGGCCGGCCCTTTGTGGGGGTCAGTGGACCGACCATTGCGACCGAGGCTTCTCGAGTGCCTGCTCGGCTACCGCGGATCCCATGATGCTGCTCCTGTGCGCACGGACGAGGAGAGAGTGGTAGTGCGCTACTATCTGGAATGCACAACCTGTGCCACATGGATAGTAACAGGGCCACATCACGCCGCTCCTGAAGCGCTGACCGGAACTCAGTCCGGACAACACCCCTAACTCGTTACAGTGTCATATGTTATAGGTGAACAGCAGCGGGTCATGAAGGAAACGGAGAGAGCGGGAACTCCCCCCGGCGCTCCCTGATACAAAACGGTCCGCCCGTCACACAGACGGGCGGACCGTGTAGCAGCGAGCCGTACCGCGCCTGGCCTCATCGCGATGCGGCTCGGTTCCCCTGGATCGTCACGGCCTCGGCCGCGGCGACCCCGAAACGGTGTTCGAGAGCGCACTCGCCCCGAACGAATCGACAACCGCGACCTGATACCAGTAGATGAGGGTGTCGAGAAGCGACTCGTGAGTGTAGAACGTCTCACCGATCGTCGTGATGCGCGCGATCAGCCGCTTCTCACCTACAGCCGGCGGATCCGGAGGACTCTCCTCCCACGCAAACACTTCGTAAGCGGCGAAGTCCTCGGCGTCGGACTGCGTCCACGACAGCATGATCGACGTCGTGTCGGGAGCCCACGGCTCGTAGAGCTCGACCGCGTCAGGCAGTTCGTTCGTGAGCGTCGTGCCCGCAACCTCGTTGCTTATCGCCACGAGTCCGATGTCGTCCACCACGTGGACCGCGTAGTAGTACGTCGTCGCCGGTTCGAGACCATAGTCGCCGTAGGTCGTTTCACTCTGGTTCGAGATGTCAGCGATGAACTCCCGCTCCGCCGACGTACCGACACCCGGAGTCTCGGACCGATACAGCCGGTACCTGTCGAAGTCGTAATCGTTGCTCCGCGACCACGACAGTTCGATGGCCCGCTCGGTGAGCGCCACGGGCGTGTCCATCACGACTGCCGACGGCGGCTCCTGGATCGTAACGGTCCCGACCGCCTGGAGCGGCTCGGCGTTGTTGCCAAGTTCGTCAACGAACCTGCCGATAACGACCGCTTCCACAACTTCCGACCCCGCCTCGATGACGAAGTCGCGCTCGTAGAGACCGTCCCCGGCAGTGTCATCGCCGCCGGAGCCGTCGTCGTTGAGCTCGATACCAAGCCCGATGCTCCCGATGTCGACGGTCGCGTACCCGTCTGTCTCGTCGGCATCCAGAGTGAAATGCACGGTATCCCCGACACGCATGATCGCGCCGCCCGAGTCCTCGGTGACCGCGGTGATGACCGCGGTCTGATCGAGCTCGATGTCGTCGCTCACGACCAGCGACTCGTTGTCCTCAGCGTCGCGGAAGCGGGCGTAGACCGTCTTCTGCCCGTCGCCGATGGGAAGCTGCCAGTTCGCCGCGCTCTGGAACGGCTGCCACTGCGCCCCCGCCATGTCCGACGAGTTCGAGAGCATCATGAGCTCTGTGACGGTCGACGCTGACATCGTCAGCACGACGTTCCGGTCAGGGGTCCTCACCTGCCCGCCGTTGATGGCGACACTGAAGATACGGGGGGTCGCAGACATGGGATACGACATCGGCCCCTCGAGACCGTGGCGGTTGACGGCGGAGACCTTGTACGAGTACTCGGCGCCGTTCCTCACCTGGGCGTCGTCGTACTCCATTTCCCCGACGGTGGCGATCTCGTCGTACTCCTCGGCAGCACCGGCCTCCACCTCCCACCGGTGAACGATGTACTCGCCGACGCCTGTCGTATCGCTCATTCCCCACGACAACGCGATGAGACGGTCGGAGACGACTGCCGACAGCCCGCTCGGCCTGGCGGGCTCGACGGAGTTCGTTGCCGGGTTCGCCGGGTCCATCGGATTCGTGGGGGTCGGCTCGCTGATATTCCCGAGGCATCCGTACAGGAACGCCGCGGCGACGCCAACGAGCACCGTGAGGAGTGTGATCCTGGTCTTCATCATGGCACCTCCGGTATCACCGCTCTCAGAACGGGACGTTGACGCCAAGCGTAACGGCGTCCGGTTCGACGTTCGCATAGAATCCGGGCATCTCGGTAAGCGTCGCGGCTGCGAAGTAACCATCCCCCGACTCGGGGAACAGGAACACTGCGTCCGCGATATTCGCGAGGTAGATTATTCCGGCGATGTAGATGAACCTCCGTCTCAGGAGGTGTCTGTCCTCGTAGTCATCGAAGGCGTCGAGCATCTCCGCGTAGCTGACTTCGATCTCGTCCGCCTGGCTGGCAGCGAGATATCGGGCTCTGGCGTCCTCGTAGTTCTCCTCCGCCTTGTCTCGCTTCGCGTCCGCCCAGAAGACTGCGCCTATCGCCGCCGCCTCCGCGGTAAGGAACGCCGCGCCTTTCGCGCTCTGCTTGGTGTGGAACTGGCCCCAGCCCGGGATGACGGCTGAACGCCAGCCTGCACCCAGGCGGGTCTTCCGGACGAGCCGAACCGCGATCGAGTCCCGACGCGTGCTCGACAGCATCACCAGCCCTTCCCAGTCGTTGTAGCCGAGCTTGTACGCGCGCACCCGGAACGGACCCGAGAGCCCCCGGTCGAGCCTCCACGGGGTGACGCCTCTCAGAACGTGCTCACCATCAAGCTCGACGATCGCCCCGGATGGGACCGACGTGATAACGACCCCTCCAGTCTGCGCTCGAGCAGGAACGGTCGAGACTGCAAGCGTCACGAGAGTGGCGACGAGCAGCATGAGCACTCGTACAAATCTCATATCTCGCTCCTTCGGAAGACGCTTCTCATTGCACCGTGATTCTATGGGCGACTCAAGCGGGTGTCAACAAACCCTCGATACGCCGCGTTACGTGACATCCTTGTATTCGGCCGGGTCGACGCCGAATTTCCTGAGAAGGTCGTACATCGTCGGCCTGCTCACGCCGATGGCGCGCGCGGCGAGGCTGACGTTCCCCGCGCTCTTCCTGATCGCCTCCGTCACCATGTCGCGCTCGAGCTCGCTCCTGGCCTCGCCGAGAGTTCGATCGGCGAGGGCCTCGTTCGCAAGGCCCAGATCGTCAGGCGTCACCTTGCCGCCGCGACGCGTCGCGAGTGCCCGGCGCACTCTGTTCATGAGTTCAGGAATGTTCCCGGGCCAATCGTAGGACAGGAGCGCGCGCACAGCTGCCCGAGTGAAGGAGGGCGCCACGGCTCCGCGCGCCCCTGCCAGCCGGCGGGCGGACTCCCCGGCCAGAAGAACGACATCCCTCTCCCGGTCGCGAAGCGGTGGCATCGCTATTGTGCGACACTCGACCATGTCGCTGAGTCGCTCCGCGGATCCGCGGTCCCGAGTCCCGCCTGCCGGGTGCACGGCCGAAACGAGGTCGGCGCACATGACGATCCGGACGTCGGGACGCACCGGATGGCCATCGAGGTCGATGACGCCCTCGGTCAGATACGCCCGCAGCCCGCTCTCGACCCCAGCGAGCTCCGTCACGTCGCGCAGCAACAGTGTGCCGCCGTCGGCGCGCACGAGTGCCCTTGCCACGTCATTCCCCGCCATGACCTCGAACGGTCCTGTGGCGCGAGCGCTAAGCTGGTGGATGACGCCGGCGAGCGTCCCCCGCCCCGTGCCACGCTCCCCGACGATGAGGACGGGGTCGATCGTCTCCGCCGCCCGGCGCGCCCCATCGAAGACTTCTCGCATCGCGGTACACTCGCCGACCATCCCGCCGAGCACGATGGGACCGCCGCCGTTCCCCGGCCGGCCGTGGCGCTCGATGTCCTGAACGCGGAGCGCCCTGCCGATCAGCACGCGGAGTTCGTCGAGGTCGACGGGCTTGACGTAGTAGTCGAACGCGCCCAGCGCCAGCGCCCTGGACGCGCGGTCCATGTCGTCGCTCGCCGTGACGATGAGCACCTTGATGAACGGGTCCATCGCCCTGAGCGCTGGGAGTATCTCCAGCCCCTCTTCCGTCTCCCCCGGATGTCCGAGCAGCGACAGATCGAGCGTCACGAGGCTGGGCCGCTCGCGCTCCGCAAGTTCGAGCGCTTCCGCGGGCGACGCCGCGAGCGAGACGTCGTACTCGCCCGACAACGCCCAGCGGAGCTGCGTCCGGATGGCGGGGTCGTCGTCGACGACCAGTATGCGTCTGACCTCGTTCAACGGCCTCTCCATCAGATCCTCTCCGCCGGGATCCACATCTCGAATACGGCTCCGCCGTCACCGGGCACGAGTTCGATCCAGCCTCCGAGCTCCTCGAGCACGGTCCTGCACTGATAGAGCCCCACGCCGAGGCCCGATTCGCTTCCGGTCCGGAACGGCGCAAAGAGCTCACCCGACTCGACGATTTCATCCGGAACTCCGGGCCCCGTGTCCATCACACGCACGACGAGTCCGTCATCCGGCGCGCTCCAGGCGCGCACCTCAACGGTCCCGGCGCCGGACATGGCATCCGCCGCGTTCCTCAAGAGGTTCTCCAGCACTGTTCTCAGCGGAGCCACCGAGTCGGTGAGCCCGCCAACACCGTCCGCCTCAACATCGACCAGAACCCCGCATCCGGGCGTACACAGCCCCGCCCTGCGCGCCGCGTCGGTGGCGATGTCGGCGAACGACGCTCCCCTCGCAGGACTCATGCGTTGACGAGTCAGTTCGATCCGACCTCCGATGTCGCTGGCCGAATCACCGACATGCCCGGAGACCCGGTCAATAACGCGCTGAATCCCGCTGGCAGTCTCTGCTACTGACTCGAGGAGGTCCTCCTGAAACGCCGGGTCGGTGATCAGGTTCTCAGCGTTGCGCACCATCATGGACAGACCCGCAACGGAGTTCTTCAGGTCGTGAACGACGAACGAGGATATCCGGTGGAGCGACTCCATCTCGCGGGTCGCAGAGAGGTCCGCCGCGAGCCGCGACGCCACGAGAGTGCTGCCGGCCTGCCGGCCCATCATCTCGAGCATGAGCAGATCCTCGTGAGTGTAGCGCCCCGGACCTCGACTCGCGCTCCTACTGATGAGGACGACGCCGATGATCCGGCCGTTCGTGGCCAGGGGAACCGCGACCGCATAGCTCCCCGCTCCAAGCGCGTCAGCGTGCCGCTCCATCCACTCTCTGAGAAGCGGGTCGAGCGTGGCGCCGGCTATCCTGATGGGACCGGATCTGGCCTCGAGCGCGAGCACGAGTTCATCATCTGCCACGGCCGCGGCGAGTCCGGACGTGAGGCCGCGTCGCGCGCGGACTCGCACACGGCCGGCCGCGCGTTCCAGCGTCGCACCGACCACAGGCTCCGCCTCGAAGGTCTCGCGCATGAGATCGAGAACGCTCGAAAGGATGTCCCCCTCGCGCGTGACGCCCGAGAGCGCGAGCGATGTTCTGCTCCACTCCCGGCGGTAGTCGTACCGACTGACGTAGAAGTTCGTGTCGATAAACCGCCTGATCGCCCGCCGCGTCCGCGTCGAGAATATGAAGACCACCAGGATGAGCACCGAGGCGAACACAAGAGACGTCGTCGTCGCCAGCGAGGGTCCCCACCCCTGCTCCCTCGCCACCCATCCGGCGCCGCCCAGAACGAGCAGGTACACTCCGGCGAGGAACGCGGTGAGCGATGTGTAGAAGACCGGTCGGCCGACGGCGACTCGCGAATCGTCAAGCCTCCGCCGCGCGACGGACCAGCTGACGAGAACGAGGGCGGCAAGAATCGGGACGGCGCCGGCCGTCAGATGCGGCAGCCGGATGCTCGAATAGAGCAGCGCCATCGAGAGCACGAAGACGTGATAGACGATGGCGGCGGCAATGCCGATCAGCGCGTGCTTGACGCCGGCAAGCAGCCCCGGGGCCGCGGCACGCGCGGTCACCTCGAGGTTGAACAGGCTGAGCAGACAGACGGCCATCATATAGAGGGCCGCGTAGCGTCCCAGCGAGGTCAGCGCGATCGCGTACGCGCCCGCTGTCCGGTCGATCCCGAGAACCATGAGGTCCGCGGCGCCGGCCCAGGCCGCGGCGGTCGAGAGGACGACGACGCCAACGAGCAGAAGGCGGTATCGCCTCAGGTGCTCCGAACCCCTCTCCCTCGCCAGCAGCAGCGTAACGAACAGCCAGGGGACAGGCACGAGCGGCCCGATGGCGGCCGCAGCCGCGGCCCGACCGAGAGCCACGATCGTCGTCGGACTGACGCGCACGGACCCGACCGCAAACAGCCAGGCTGCCGTCAGGACCGCGCCCACCGCGAACCACGCCCTGTCGACGCGGCCCCACCCCCGCACGATGGCGAGGACGGCGGCCGCCAGACAGGCGCAGCACGTGGTGAGAATGAGAATCGAAAATCCGTCCATGTTCTCCTACTCGGCCAGCGTATCCAGCATCTCCTGAGCGCGTCCGGACGCGTCGTGCTCCGGGTATTGCTCGATCACAGCGCGGAGCAGCTCCCGGGCGAGATCGGGCCGACCGAGCTTCTCCATGTAGATGTCGGCCGCCTGCATGAGCATCCCGACGGCCGCCTGCGTCTCCGGGAACCTCGCGGCGGTCTCGGAGAGCAACGATGCGGCATCACCCCACGCCTGCTGTCTCAGTCGCGTCTCGATCATGTAGTTCCGCGCGGCCATCTCCGCCGGCGTGCCGCTGTAGTCGCGGATGACCCGTGCGTAGCTCTGAGCCGCCTCCTCGAGCGCTGTCGCTCCGGCGGCCTGCTCGCCGATCTCACCGTACATTTCGACGATCTTCAGAGGCGCGGCCAATCCGTACATCGTCGTCGGGAACTCGGCGGCGAGCGCCGAATACTCCGCTACGGCCGAATCCCACCGCCCTTCGATCTCGTAGCTCGCCGCGCGATACTGCTTCGCGGTCGCTGCGATCGACTCCTCGCCACCGAACCGCTCGATGACCGACGTCAGTCTCGCGCGCGCGGCCTCGTGTCTGCCGTCCGCGATGTCGAGAAGAGCTATCGCGACGTCCGCGCTCGCACCTGCGCTTGTCTCGCCGTACGACCCGGAAACCCGTTCGTAGTACTCGCGCGACGTCTGCTCGTCGTCGAGACGCGCGCCGTGGATCTCGGCCAGCGACAGCCAGATAGTCGGGCGGTTGGCGTCGTTCCCGTAGAGCAGATCAAGTTCCTCGTAGATGGCTACGGCCTCACCCCAGCGACCCTCCGTAGCGTACGTCTCCGCGTCCATGCGAAGAGCGGCCTCTCCCGTCGGGCTGCCGCGCCAGGCCTCGGACCAGGCCGCATAGGTCTCGTGTGCCTCGGCGAACACGCGCACCGCCTGGTCCTTCATGCCCCGGACGGCGTACGTGGTCGCGCGTCTGAGAGGAATACGCAGAATGCGGACGTCCGCCAGACGACCTTCGCCGCCCGCCGTGGGCGCCCACGCGTCGAGCAGACCACCGAGTTCGTCGACGCCGCCGCTCCAGTCCCCCGTCATATCCCGAAGACCGGCAAGCCTGAGTCCCGCATCGATGGCGAGGTCGCGGTCGAACGCGTACCGGTCACGGACCGACTCCAGAAGCGCGATCGCCTCACCTATCGAGTCGTCGACGGTCTCAGGGGTAGCCCTCGCCATCAGCATCGTCGCGAGCGACAGCCGGCTCGCCGCGGTGATCTTCGCAATATCGACCACCTCGGCCGCCGTTCCCTCGGTGATGACCTCCGGAGGCGGGAACCGATCGATAATCTCTCGATGAGCGCTCATGACCCTCACCATCATCTCGTCGGTCGCGATGTCCGGATTCTCGGACATCGCCCACTCCAGCGTCCTGACCTGCCACGACATTTTCTCCGCGCGGTACCGCTCCGTGAGCTGCCTGCCCCCGCAACCGGCAAGCCCTCCGATGAGCGCGACGAGCAGGAGAGCGGTCGCAACCTGCCGCGTCGATGTCATACGTTCGCTCAGCATGTCACTCACCCCCCGTCTCGATGCGACCCGGGTTCGCCGACCAGCTGACCGAGTCTTCGTTCTGTGTCGCGTAGAGGAAGAATCGCGTCGCCGCGCCAAGCGAGAAGTAGGTCGTGTACAGGATGACGACGACCCACACGACAAGCACGGCGGTGAGTCCTTCCGGTGCAAACCGGTATGCGATCGTCGACCCGTTCCGCGCGAGCCACGCCGGCAGGAGTTCTAGCGCCGTCGGCACCGCCACGATGAGGTACGTGGTGATCGGATTCTTGAACGCGAGCGCGAAGCTGCCGCCTATTGCGCCGCCGATCTTCCTCCCGCCGAGCACGATATAGGGGACTGCATAGATGAAGAGCGCCTGCACGGCGAGCACCGCACCGATCGCGGCCATCCGGATCAGCCGGAACCGCGCGGGTCTCTCGTCAGCAAGATGCCCCCAGAACGTGGTCGGGATCCTCGAGACGAGTTGAACTGCCGCCATCGTGACGAGCACGGTGACGACCACCGGCAGATACTTTTTGAACGCCGCTCTCCAGCCCTCGCCCGCCTTCCCGTCGCCACCCGTATAGTATGAGGCGAACAGCCACACGGCCGCCGCGGTCGCGGCGGCGCCGAGGAACACGGAGAGCACAACATCCGCCTGCCCGAACGATGAGCGAAGCGCCAGGAAGCACGTCGGGTAGTGAAGCGCCGTCTCACCCAGCCGCCAGCGGATGAGCGGGGCGATCGTCGACGCGAACGGCGGGTACGCGAAGAACACGAGCACAGCCAGCACGGCGAGCTGCGCACCCGCGTACACCAGGAGCGGTGCGAGCGCCACACGGCGCCTGAGGGCCGATAGCGTCTCGGACCAGCTCCAGATGAGTGCATTGAACTGCTGAACGAGGTCCATCTCCACCCCTTTCGATTCGGATCACGACCGGCTGTCGGCGAAGAGCTGCGACAGTCTCGGCTGAGCTTCCTCGGAGAATTCCTTGATGATCTCGAGCGCCCCATCGACGTCGCCGCCCTCGACGGGCGCCGACACACGCACGAACGCTCCGAACGTCACATTCTCGCGGATCCCGGCCAGAGCCATCCTCGCAAGGAATTGATCTCTGTCGGCCGTGGCGAGGTCTCCGGCCGTGTACCACCAGTAGGCGGCCACGCGTTCACGGCCCGCCTCGCGCACGAGGGCCCAGTTTGCATCGAAGCTCCCGCCCGGACGTTCGAGCGCGAGGACTCCGGTGCGGTCGATGCTCCAGCCCTGTGCGCGGTAGCAGACCATCGGATCGTGAGCGCCGTATCGTTCGTTCTCGTGATAGACGATCACGAACCATACGAGCGCGCCGTCCGCGCGACGGTACTCCCGGACGAGCGTGTCATCCGCATCGAGTTCATCGTAGACGACGTCGGCGAACCGCAGCTCACTGCTTGTCCATTCGCCGATCTCGACCGGGAACCCCGCAAGTCCCGTGTCCTCGAGGACCATGGCCCGCTGAGGCGCGAACTGAACGCAAGCAGCGACCATCGCGAGCAGCACGGCGACGACAACAAGCGCCCCGCGAGCGCGCGGCGAACTCCGGAAGGGCGCCGGCGCGCCGGTCTGCTTCTCCCGCTCGACGGTCCCCGACTCGCCCTCGCATCTGAGGAGCGCTCGAACAACGAAGAGTCCCGCCAGCGCGATGAAGAACAACAGGAACCCTGAGAAGTCGTGGAAGAACCCGATTGCCGTGTCGATCCCCCATACGTTGGCGACAGCACAGAGCACGGATATGCGGACCGTATTTGCGATGACGGCGAGCGGAATCGCCGCAAGCATGAGTACGATGCGTTTCCATGTCTTCGCCCGCGTGAAGTACGCAAACAACGCACCGAGCGCTACGAGCGCTATGAGCGACCGAAGACCGCTGCACGGATCGGCGACGCGGAGCGACCCGGCCGGGATGTGGATCGTCATGCCGGACCGCACGAGCGGGATCCCCATCTTCACGGCGATCGCGCTTCCGACACGCGCCGAGAACAGCTTCAGCTGGAAGCTCACGACGTTCATCAGGAACGGCGGCACCGGGAGCATGAACACAAGATACGCGAGGGGAAACCAGAGGACCCGCATCGCGCGCCCGCCGAGAAGCACGAGCGCGAGCCCGAACAGGAGCATCACCAACGAGTAGCCCTGCGTCATGAACACGCCGGAGCGTATCGAGACAAGATGACCCACGAGCGCCAGAACGATCAAGAGCAGCCCCGCAACCATGCCCGCAGTTCCGGAACCGGCAGAGATTCCGGGACCGCCGGTCGTTCCAGAACCGGCAGCCGCCACGCCGTCGGACCTCAAGGCGTCCGCAACGCTCCGCCTGACGTACCAGAGCAGGAAGATGACGATCGGCGGGATGAGGGCGCCGTGCGAGTAGTTCGGATTCGTCTCCCACGTCCGCCAGAGCGTGGCGAATGTATGGCGATAGACAAGCGCGATGAGAATCGCGATGGCGATCCCCGCCGCGATGGCCGCGGGGCTCATCCCGGACACGGCTCTCGGCCTGGCCTCTTCCTTTCCAGTCACAGTGTCTCTCCTCCGCCGCGGCTCGTGCGTTCGGAACGCAGTCTCGTTCTACTCGGTGTCCACCAGCACGGCCGCGGTATTCAGCAGGATTCTGACGTCAAGCAGGAACGAGCAGTTGCGTACGTAGAACGCGTCAAGCCTCACCTTCTCGGCTACCGTGATGGAGTCACGCCCGTTGATCTGCGCCCACCCAGTGAGACCCGGCCTCACGCGATCGCCAAGCGTTAGTCTCCTCAGATCGATCAACTCGTACTGGTTGTAGAGAGCCGGACGCGGTCCGACGATGCTCATGTCGCCGCGGATCACGTTGAAAAGGTTCGGAAGCTCGTCGATGCCAGTCCGTCTCAGGATCCGACCGATCCGTGTGGTGTAGTCCGTTCCCATCGGAGCGAGGAGGTCGGTCGCAAGGTCGGGCGTGTCCCGGAGCATTGTCCGGAACTTGTAGATCGTGAATTCGTGCGAGGACACGCCGATCCTCTGCTGTGTGAAGACAGCGTTCCCCGGCGAATCGAGACGGATGAGCAACGAGACGATAAGGAACAGCGGAGAACTCACGACCAGAGTGACTGCGGCGCCCAGAAAATCGAGCGTGTACTTGACGCCCAGATACCGGCGGAGTCTGATGCAGGACGCGCCGAGCTCACCCTCCGTGGTCTTCACAGCGGCAAGCGTCTCTTCCATCCTGTCGGCCAGCGCGCGACGGGAACATCGCTCCTTCACGAAAGCGCAGCCTCGATCGCCGAGCGAACGCCGCTCCTCCGGATCGCCCGCCAGCCGAACCAGCGCATCAGCGAGAGCCCTCCCGTCACCGGGCGGGACAACGAGTCCGCCTCCCGAATCCTCAACCACGCAGCGTCCGTCACCATCCAGCGCGGCCACGACCGGGCGCGCGCACGCCATGTAGTCGAATATCTTGACAGGGATCGTCCCGCGGCTGAAATCGGACGCATCGGTGGTGGCGACGCAGACGTCGGCCGCGCGCATCATCGTCGCAAGATCATCGGGCGGCTGGCTCGGCAGAAACTCCACGTTGGCCAGACCGCGTCTGGCGGCCTCTCCGACGAGGCGCTGCTTGTCGGCGCCATCGCCCACGAGCAGGAACCGGAATCGACCATCCTGGTGAAGCCGCTCGGCGGCGTCGAGTATCACATCCATCCCATGGACGAGGCCGTGGGTCCCGCTGTAGAGCACGGTGAGGCCGCTGTCGCCGCCATCGGTGCCGGCCGCTGCACGATCACCGTCTCCACTGAACACGTCCATGTCGGCGCCGTTCGGCACGTAGACGATCTGATGCTCCGGGATGCCGCGCTCGCGCATGAGCCGGATCATCCCCGGAGTCACCGCGATGATCTTCGCGGCGCGGCGGTAGAGAAATCCTTCGAGACGTTCGGCCAGCGCGATCGCGCGCCGGCTCGTGAGTTGTCCGAGCGCGACCGCCGCATACGGCCAGTAGTCCCGGATGTCCAACACAAAAGGCGCACCGCGCACAAGCGCCACGAACCAGCCGGAGAAACCGAGGAAGAGCGGCGGCGAGCTCACGAGCACAACGTCGGGGCGTCGCATGAACACGCCGGAGAACGCCGCGCAGAGAGCGAACGAGATCTGGTTGAGCATGCGGGTAGCGAACGTCCTCCGGGGGCTCGCGAAGAGATATGCACGCCTCACACGAATGCCGTCCGCATCCTCACGCACGAACACGCGACGCGAGTACGCGGCGGACTTCACGCCGGACGGGTGGTTCGGCATGCCCGTCAGCACGGTCACGTCGTGTCCGGCCCGCAGCAATCCCCGCGCGAAGTGATGCGCGCGGAGCGGGGCCGCACCCGTCTCGGGCGGGTAGTACTGTGTGAGGAACAGCACTCTCACGTCAGACTCCGGGCGCTTTCGCCCATGATCAGTCCTTCGAACACTCGCTCGACGTGCTCCACGACATGATCGATGTCATGCTCCGCGTGAACCACGTTCCGCGCCAGCCTGCCCATAAGTCCCGCCCGTGTCTTGTCGCGCAGGATACCGAGGACGGCGGCCGCCAGCCCCTCCGGATCCCCCGGCTCGACGAGACACCCGGTCTCCCCGTCGCGCACGAGATCGGGTACGCCGCCCACGTTCGTGGCGACGACCGGCAACCCGGACGCCATCGCCTCGAGGATGACGTTCGGGGCGCCCTCTGAGAGCGACGAGAGAACGAACACGTCCATCAGTCCGAGAACCGCCGGGATATCATCCCTGATCCCCATGAACCGGACGGAACTCCCGAGTCCCAGCGCCTCGGCAAGCGATTCGAGTTCGCCCCGGAGGGGGCCGCCGCCCACCACGAGGAAGACGACGTCGTCGCACTGCTCCCGCACGAGCGCCGCCGCGCGCAGGAAGTGCGCGTGACCCTTCACCGTGCTGAGCTTCGCAACGATACCCACGACGTGTGAGGAGCCGAGACCCATCCGCTCGCGCAGCTCATTCGACGAGTGGCCGTCGAACCTCGAAAGATCGACCCCCGGCGCCAGCATCACGATCTTCTCTGCAGGTGTCCGGAAGCGTGTCTCGAGTTCGGCCGCGGCCGCCGCCGAGTTGACCATCACGGCGTCGACGAGATGTCGGTTCGCATAACGGTACGCGACCTCCTTCGCCCCCCCGTCGAGCCAGTAGCTCAGGTTCCTCTGGTTGTTCACGACAACAGGAACCCCGGCCAGCCGCCCGACATACGGACCGATCAGCGTGACAAGGCCGAGCATGCAGCTGAGAATGTCTATCTGCTCGCTCTTCAGAAACCGCGCCGCGGCGAGAACCTGTCGCGCGGTTCGGGGGCTCATGAGGCTCGCACCCGTTCCGAATTCGTGCACGGCGATATCGAGCCCTTCGATCTCCGGAAGAAGCTCGCCCTCCTTGACCGTCGACATGACGACAGGAGCGAAACGGGACCTGTCGATCCTTCGAAGGAGCTCCAGCAGGAACTGCTGCGTTCCCGCCCGCTCGAACGACCCGGCCCAGAATGCCACGCGAACCGGCCCGTCAATCGACCGTCTGAGACCCCTTGTCCGGCTCGCATCGCTCATGCCGACCCGCCTCCAGGAGTGCGTCGCAGCCGCTCCGCCCGCGCCACGTTGACAACCGACTGCCCCTGCGCGCGACCGAGCCGCGCGTACTGCATGTGCGCCTCGAACAGCTGCGGGTCGGAGTCGCGTGCGGCGACGCCAAGACGCGGGATGGCGTATGACGAGTACCGCCGGGAGGCCGGCCCCGTGACGGAGGTCACCGCAGAAGCGAACCCCGTCGCGCGGACGAATTCTGCCGTCCTCGGGTCGCAGTGTGCGTCCGTTCTGCCGTTCGGATAGGCGAAGTGGACCTCTTCGAGCCCGAGCTCACGCTCCAGCGCCATCTTCGATTCCGCGAGTTCCGATGTCAGATCCTCATCACCAATGCTCGTGGAGTTGTAGTGATGGACGGTGTGCGCCCCGATCGTCATCCCGCCGTCCTTCATCTCTCTGAGTTCGTCCCAGGTCGCCATGACGCGGAGTTCGAGCCTCACCGGCGCTTCGAGCGCGGTGAAGACGTCCGCGAGAAGCGTATCGGCCTCCCGACGCGAACATCGCTTCACCAGACCCGTCACGAGCCGGATGGCGCACTCCCGGGCCGCGTCGGTCGAGATGTCGATGGCCGTCGCCCCAAGCGCCTTGCAGCCGAGTTCACTCTTCCGCGCGCGCCTCACGGCGTAGCGGAGTTTCACGGTCCAGAGGAGCTCTTCATCGGCCACGCACCCCGTCGTCACATAGAAGGTCGCCGGGACGCTGTGGCTCTTGAGGATCGGGAACGCACATCGGTAGTTGTCCTCGTATCCGTCGTCGAACGTGATGGCGACCGCTCTCGGATCCGGTCGCTCTCCCGCTGCGATGGCGGCGGCGATCTCCGAGAGCGGAACGACGCGATGATGGTCCGCCAGATGCGCGACCTGCCTCTCAAAGGTCTCGGGCGACAGTGCGAGGCTCGGCTGCATGTAGTCGCCGGCCCAACGGGGATCGTCGTTGACGGAGTGATACCTCAGCACCACGGCGCCGCCCCACGGAACGGCAGCGAGCGCGTCAACGACAGGCCCGGAGTTCCGGACTCTCGTCCCGATCCGCCAGAAGACATTACCGTTGTTCTTGTCGGTGCCGTTCCGCATGCCGTCCTCTCAGGCGTCCGCGGCCGTATCTTCGCCCGCGCCCGCGAGCCTCGCCTGACGATGATGCGCCTGCCGTACCGAGATTGCCTTCACCCACGCAACGAGTCCCGGGATCCGGAACTCGAGTTCGTCCTCGTAGAACCGCTCGGTCCTCTCGACCATCCGCCCCGCCGTGAAACGCGCCATGACGCGCTCCCGTCCCTTCGCCCCCATCCTCCGGCGGAGCCCCCCGTCACACAGAAGCTCGAGTACGCGGCGTGCGACCTCCGCGGCGTCGCGGGCGGGCACGAGGAATCCTGTCTCGCCCTCGACGATGAGTTCCGGATTGCCGCCAACGTTCGTCGCCACGACGGGCTTTTCGGCCGCCATCGACTCGAGGATGACATTGGAGCACCCTTCCTTGAGCGAAGTAAGAACGGAGATGTCGACGCCGCTGAGGAAGCCTCCGATATCGGATGTCTCCCCAACGAATTCGACAAGCCCTTCGATGCCGAGTTCGCGAGCGAACTCGATGAGGCGTCCGGCGAGGGGGCCGTCGCCCACGACAAGGAACCGCGTGTTCGGTCGCTCGTTGGAGACAAGACGAGCCGCCTCGAGGAAGGTCTCATGGTCCTTCTTCGCCGTCAGGCTCGCGATCATGGCAACCGCCTGCGGGAGGTCGTCCCGCGCACCGGACTCTCCCTCCACGGCCGGCGGCTCCGTGTCGGCAGGAGCGTCACCCGCGATCCTCCCAAGCGAGATCCCGTTGCAGATGATGCGCACCTTCTGCGACGCGGTTCCGTGATGCTTCATGACATAGTCACGGACGGCCACAGCATTGACGAGCACGCGGTCCGACAGGCAGCTGATCATGCGCTCCGCGAGCTGGAGGTACCTGGCGGAGTGCACGTCGACGTTCCTCACCGACGTGACAACGAGCGGAACGCGCGCGAGGCGCCCGACGATAGCCGTGCGCCAGTTGGCCGGAAATAGATACGAATGAAGGACGATGGGCCTCTCCTGAAGCACGAGCCTCAGGAGGCCGAACGATGATCTCGAGAAGATGCCGGACCGGGTCCGGAGCGCGACCACTCGGACGCCGGAACGCCGAAGTTCGTCCGACAGGGGTCCGTCCGAGGAGAGCGTGCAGACGACCGCCTCGTACCGGTCCCTCGAGAGCCGAACCGCCAGCTCCACGAGCTGCCGTTCCGCGCCGCCGTAGCCGAGCTGCCTGATGACGAAGAGGACCTTCACTCGCTCACGCGTCGCCCTGGTCACGTTTCCCGTGCGCGCGAGGTCGTACAGCGATTCGGTCTGACCGACCATCGCGGTGGCGCTGAAGCCGTTCTCGTACACGTCGCGCGCCGCCGCGGCCATACGGCGTCTCATGGTCGCGTCGCCCGCCAACAGGACGACGCGGTCGGCGAGCGCCCTCGGATCGTGCGGGGGCACGACGAACCCATTGTGCCCATCCGCGAGAACCTCGGCCACCCCGCCGACGTCTGTGGCCACGCACGGCACCGACGCCGCCATGACCTCGAGGATCGTGATCGGAAGCCCCTCCCACGCGGATGGAAGCACGAACATGTCGGACGCCGCGAGGAGCCTCGGTACATCGAGCCGCTCACCGAGGAGGATCACGCGGCCGGCGAGCCCAAGCTCACCTATGCTCTGCCGGATCTCATTCTCCAGGGGACCGCCGCCCACGACAAAGAACCTGACCTCCGGACGTTCATCCAGCGTGAGTTTCGCCGCGGCGAGCAGATTACGGTGGTCCTTCTGCTCCGTGAGGCTGCCCACTGTGATGCACATGATCTCGCCCGGCCCGAGCCCGAGCTCCGCCCGCACCGTGTCACGGTCGGCATCCGTCTTGAGCCGCGTGTCGTCGATCCCGTTCCACACGGTGACGAACCGCCGAGCGGGAATCCGGCCGTTCGCGATGTGCGAGTTCGTGACCGCCCGCGAGACGCCGATCTGGGCATCCTCTCGGAACGCCGCGATGCGACTGACGAGCTTGCGCGCCCAGTGGTGCGTGAAGACGACGTTGTGCTCGGTCCGCACGACGCAGCGCGCGCCGCCGAGAACGGCCGCAGGCACTCCTACCGCCAGCGCCGTGAAGTTGTGGCTGTGGACGATCTCGTAGCGCCGGAGCCTGATGAGTCGTGCGAGTCGAAGCCCCGCCGCCACGTTGTACCGGCGACCCCGCTCCAGGATGTGCACAGGAATACCCGCCGCCTTGAGGGGCTCCTCGAGCGGCCCGCCCTTGACGACGCAGCAGACCTCGGGCTGGTATCTCGACCGGTCATGCGCGAGCGCGTACTCGACGACGACGCGCTCCGCGCCCCCCGCCTCGAGCGACTGCACTATGTGAAGCACTCGTGCCATCAGTCTCCGCCTGCCTCTCCAACGAGTTCCCCGTATCTGGTCTCGATGATTCTCATATTGGCGTCAAGGTCGGCTCGCGCCTCGACCGTTGCCCGGTTCGCCGCGCGGGCGCTCCGTCTGAGCCCATGATCCCGCCACGCGCCGACGATGGCCGACGCGATGGCCGCGGGCGACAGGTCATCGAGAAGCCGCCCCGTCCTGCCGTCGGTTATCCAGCCTCGGTTGGCGTCGTTGTCGGCCGTGATCGGGAAGGCCCCACATGCCATCGCCTCCAGAAGCGACGCCGAGACGCCGTCGGTCGGGACCGTGGACACGTAGAACGGATGCTGCCTGAGAAGGACCGGGAGTTCAGCGTTGGCGACCGCGCCCGTGAAGCTGATCCGGCCGACGGCTCCGAGCGTCCGCGCCAGGTCCTCGAGCTCGTCCCGCGCCTCTCCCTCGCCCACGATCGTCGCGGTGAGGTCCGGCAATTCCTCCGCCGCCAGCGCCACCGCCCTGACGATCCGGTCGATGCCGTAGTAGCGATGGAGCGCCCGCGTGGCGATGACGGCCGGAGCCGTCGCCTCTCCGTCGGGCAGACCGAACGCCCCGAGATCGATGCCGCGCGGACAGACGAACACCCTGTCCGGGTCGGCACCCAGCTCGATGAGCCTCCGGCCGCTGTGCTCGGCCCACGCATGCGACAGATCCGCCCCGGCGATCGCGCGTCTCGCGAAGAAGAGGTTCGCTCGGGGTGCATCCGGGGCGACGATGTGCTGCCCCTGAGCGACGACGACGAACGGGTGAATGCCGATGGCCGCCGCGAGGTAGCCGTAGCTCGCCACTCTGTAGCCGATCACGATGTCGGGATGGAGTGAGCGCACGAGACGCCTGATGCGGGGAACCTGTGCGAGGTAGGTGAGCTTCGCCGCTCCGCGCACGACGTCGCGGTGTGAGCCGACCTGGTGGACCGTGACGGACGGACTCAGCTCTCCCGCACGACGGACGGACACGACGTGCACGTCGTGCCCGAGCCTGTCGGCGAAGTAGTCGACCCACGTTCTCGTGTTGATCGACCCCGCGTCAGCGAGGAAGCAAACTCTCATGTCGAAACCTCGGTCCTCTGACCCCCGTCAGGCCGGCTAGTTCCCTTCGTACTCGTACGTCACCGAGCCGATACTCTGCCCGGTCTTGCTGAACACCACGATATGGCCGCCGACCTGCGCGCCGATGACGTCGTCCGTATCGATGAGGTCAACGTCCGGCATCGATCCCACCGATGAGCTCGCCGCGTACATCACGTGCAGGAATAGGTGCTCCTGAGCGCTCGTCGTCGGCTTGACCTCGATGCGCCACGAGCCGAATTCGGCCTCCACGGTTCCGCCCGGCACGTAATTGACCCCACGCACGTCGAACTCGTGCCCCGGACCGCCGACCTTCGTGATCTGGAAGGGCGACGGCATGAGTGTCTTCACGAACAGCTTCGAGCCCCCCTCCTGGATGACCGTGACGTCACCGGAGATCTGCGGCTCGTTGATCGAGTGCAGGAGCCACGTCTTCTGGTAGGAGGACGACGTTGCGTCAACACGGTCGAGAATGACGAAGATGTCCGGTTTCACCCAGACGACCTCGCGCGTGAACGAATCGAGCTTGTACGAGGCGTACGCCTTCGTGGCGTCACCCTTGGCGTACGTGAAATTCTCGCTGTCCTCGTACGCCGTGATGATCCCGCGGTCTCGCGAAGGGATTGACGCATCACCGCAGCGAATGCCGTGGACGAAGACCGATGGCGGTATCTGTCCGCCGTCGTTCGAATACGACCCGAACGTGGACTCGCTCGGGTCATAGACCGTGACCGTGTTGTGCGCGATGGTGCGTTCGAAGTAGTTGAAACTGTGCGACGAGACGCTCGTGTCGTACGAGCCGGAATCCATCGCCAGGAGATCGTTGCCCCGCGCGATCAGAATGTGGTTCTGGTGCGCGTGCGTATGTCCCGCGGGGTACTTCTCGCAGCGGAACACGGCGTAGACGTCAGTGCTGCCTTCGGAGTAGTCCCAACCCGACCGCATGTAGACGGTGCCCATCGTCTGGAAGTGCCACGAGAGAGGCATGTTCGTCGGAGCCTGGGCCGACACGGTCGGATCGTACTCGACGATGAGCTTCCAGAGGTCGTACGAGAGAATGTAGCCGAGCCCCTGCGTATCGATCTGTTTCGCAAGCCACTGGGCCGTGCCGTCGCGATAGCGCTTCGCCATCGCGTACATCGCAATCCTGACGGTCGCGGCCGGCGCTGTGTGGCTGTGCGAGTCACCCTGCCGTGAACCGCTCATCGATGCACCGGCGCCCGGGCCGTTCTTCGCGAACACCTCGTACAGGTAGTAGGTCGACATGTTCTGGAAGTTGCCCGAGACCGCGAACGGGTCGGCGTCGGTCGCCGACGCCCACATCTCGCAGTGCTCGCGGTACTTCGTCGTCAGCACGGTGTGCGTGTAGTCGCCCTCGAAATACGAGCCGTCGGCGCCCACCTCGTCGATCGCGCAAAGCGTGTGATTGCCGCCGAAGGTGTGCTCGTAGGCAGTGTCACAGAGCTCCCGCGCTCCGGCGTCGTTGATCCCTTCTCCGTACACCGCGAGCCCTGATGCCGAAAGCGTCCTGAGGAGTCGAGGCTTGGAGTGATAGTTGATCATGTCATCCCAGTTGTTCCCGTTCAGGTGGTACAGCCCGCTCTGGACGACGGCCGCACCAAAGGTCTGGCGCTCGGATGGCGTCAGATAGCCGTAGCACCAGTCGAAGAAGTACGCCCCGCCTCGGGAGAACTGCTCGATATTGGTCTGACCGCTCGAGATCACGTAGCTCGCGATGGCCTTCGCCCGGCTGGCGTACTTCGTGTCCTGGCTCATCAAGTACGTGAAGCTGTACGCAGCGAGATAGGTCTCGTAGAAGTCGGGCGACGCCAGCGGCAGCGAATCGTTCAGATGGCTGTCGCACCAGGACTTCATGGCTCCGTAATCGGAGGACAGCACTCCCGAGCACTTCGATCTCAGCGTCGAAACCTCGCTCGACGTGAAATAGAGCCGCGGATGCAACGACGTGACCTGGTAGGCCTGCGCCGTCACCGACGCGAGAAGGAGGATCGCAGTGACGAGCACCGCCTTCGTGTTGTGGTTCATGATGCTTCCGCCCCTTTCCCGGCAACAGCCGACGAACGGCCACGCTCGATGATCGTCACCCGATCCACGAGGGCCGCCGCATAGAAATACGTTCCGGCGATCGATATGTGCGTGAATCTCTGCCCGAAGGCGTTCGCGACGATGAGCGCCGCCGTCGCCGACAGGAATCCTATGGCGAGTCCCCGCCCGAACCTGTCCACTGACACGCGAAGGAGCCTCGTTCCGCTCCGCACGCAGGCCGCGAGCAGCCACATGAGCACGACGAATCCGATCAGACCTGACTCCCCGATGACCTCGATGTAAAGGCTGTGCGACGACCAGGGTCGGTCGAAGCTGCTCATCGTCAGATAGGGAACCGTCCCGTATCCGTGTCCGATGATCGGGCTCCGGAGCGACTGGGCCAGTACGACCTTCCATATCTCGAGTCTAACTGCCGCCGATGGGTCGAGCCGGTCTGTCGCGTCTCCGTAAAAACCCGCCTCGAGCGAGTCGACGCGCGTCTCCGCAACGCGCTCCTTGACGAACTCGGGCGCCCACAGCGGGCTCGAAACGGCGATCACGAGGAAGACCACGAGGGCGCGACGGTTGATGAGGTACGTCAGGAATCCGAGCGACAGCCCGAACCCCAGGAACGCGCCCCGGGACTTGGGCAGGAACACGGCTATCGATGAGAGCCCCGCAGCGGTCAGAAGCACCATCCGCCTCGCGGCACTCATTCCACCCGACGCGTAGAACGCGCCGATCAGGAACGCGGCGATCATGGCGAAGTAGGCGCCGAGATCGTTGACGTCCCCGAGCGCGCCCGCGATCCTCTGCGCATCGATCGCGCCCGCGAACTGGCGAAGCGCGATGAGCGCGCCGATGCTGCAGCCGACGCTCATCGTGATAAGCAGATCCTTCACCTGCCGCTCGGTCGTAACCGTATTGACGACCACGAAGTAGATGGCCAGACCCAGCACGCTCTGCCAGACGGCCTTGAGCATCATGAGGCCGTCGTACTCGGCGCCCCCCGGCGGGAGGAGTATCGCGCGGATGAGCGAGATGAAGAGCACGGCGATGAAGAACGCCAGCGGTCTTCCGAGGCCGGTCTTCACAGCCGCGTGGCCGCCGTGCATCATGCGCGGCACGATCCACGAACCGAGCATGACCATGAAGAGGAGATTCGGCCCGTTGAGCCCCGGTATGCCGCTCGCGGGCAGCCACTCCCCGATCGGCATCGCGAGGAGCCACGCGTGAAGCGCGAGACGCGGCTTGAAGACTGCAAAGAGAACGACGACCGAGCCGAGGAACATCTTGACGATGCGGTGCGGCGCCTGCCCGTACGTGTAGTGGAGCTTGTAGATGGCGAACGCCAGCACGAGCGCCACGAGTGCCCCCACCACGGGCAGGAGCCATCCGTAGCCGTACTGGGGTACCTCCGCAGGCGGCGCGATCTGCCGCGTCTGCGATGGCTGGCTCATGTGACGCGCATCGCTCATGCTCTAGGCCTCATCCTCGTCTGCTTCGGCCGGGACGTCACCGCCCCCGGCATGTTGCGGCGGCTCTCCGAGTGGCGCGTCCGCGTCGCTCGACGAGTCGCTCCGGCGGACGACTCGATACACGTGGATCGCCGGATTGTGGAAGCTGCGACCGCGACCCCGATCAATCTCGGGCATCCCGGTCTCGTCCGCGAAGACCGCCACAGGCACACAGTGCTCGACGAGCCAGTCCACAAACTCCCCGCCCCCCGGATTCCTCGGCGGCGCCGCGCCCACCATGGGTCTCCATGGCGCGGCTTTGCTGCTCAGAATGACGTACTCGATGCCGAAGCTGTCGATGGCCGTCTCGAGACGCTCGACCTCGAGCGTACTCGGCAGCATGTGTGTCTCAACCCCCCAGTCGATGCGGTAGACAGTGTGCTGCGGCTGCCTCCTCGCGCCGATGTCCATCCTGACGCGGTTGAGCTCCCGCTTCGGCCCCTGCCATGAGCCGACGGCCGTCGAGCCCAGCTCTAGTTCGACCTCGAGCTGCGCGACGGTCGGGTTCAACACTGGTCCGTAGTCCTCGACCGCAATCCTCGCGCCGGGCGCGATCTCGCGCGAGACCCACTCGAGCGCTTGCGTCCTGGTATCGGCCGCGCCGAGAGCCGCCACGAACCGCACAGACGGATACGCCGCCGCCGCGACCACGAGCACGGTCGCCACGAGCGCGCGGTACGGCCGTGTGGTCAGACGTTCGAACACGCCACGGATGCCGAGCGCCGCGAGAAACGCGACCATCGGAAGCGCGGGCGTGAGATACGTGGCCCGCTTGACGGTCAGCAGACTCATGAGCACGATCACGGCCGCCGTGTACCAGAGCGCGAGCGCGCGACCCGCGGCCGCCCCAGAGATCGTAGCCCGGTCCTGCCTGCCCCCCGATTGCCGTTTGAGCGCTCCGCGCCAGAGCCTCAGTGGAAGCGCTGCCCCGACGATCGCGAGGATCGTCACAGGCCAACCGACCCCGTGTCCGAACGTTCGGACCACGATCTCTCGCAGCCCCGCCACGAACGACGTGGGCTCCTGAGCGACTCCGGAGGTCGAGACCATCGTGAACTGCCTGACGACGTCCCGCAGGAACTCGTCGCGAGAGAGAAGCGCATACGGGGTCCCGATGAGGAATCCCGCCGGCACGGCGAGAATGATGACCACGCTCTGAATGACACTGACGCGGCCCCGACGCCACAAGAGCCCGAGACCGACGAGCGTGCCGACCGCCGCGATGCCGGCCGGATACTTCGCGGATGCGGCGAGGCCCGCCAGCAAAGCCGACAGAATGAGCCTGCCCGCACGGCCCCGCGAGACGGCGGTGAGCGCGGCGAGCAGGCTCAGGGTTGCCAGGAGTGTGCTTACAACGTCCGGAGTCGCGTAGTGCGAGTCGCGAACGTGGAGATACGTGACCGCGAGGATCGCGGCCGCCGTGAGACCGACGGACTTCCCGTACGAACGCCGTCCGAACAGATACGTCACCCACACCGTTGCGACACCCGCCGCCGCGGAGAGCGCCCGACCCATCAACCAGAACCAGGATAGATCGGAGACGTAGTGGCGAACGAGATCGGCGGGAGCTCCGTAGAGCCCGGCCAGTTTTCCGACGACATAGAGTGCGCCGTAGAAGCCGAACATCACATACATGACAAGCGACGGCCACCTGAACCAGTGTGGGTTCAGATCCCCCGTGCCGAACCCGAGCGAATGGAAGAGGATCGACCCCTCGTCCGGGTGATACGGGAACGGAAGCCCCCAGTCCAGACCCCACAGGCGGATGACGGCCGCGCCGAGGAGTATGGCGATGAGGGCCAATGTTGCGCCTCTTGTCGATTCCCGCTTCACAGCATTAGCTCCTCGATATGACGAGCACGCCGCCCACAATGATGACGAGCCCGAGCACCCTGGTCGCGGAGATATGCTCCCCGAGGAGCAGCCACGACGCGAGGAAGACGAGAACGTACGCCAGACTGACCATCGGATACGCCAGCGAGAGGTCGACGTTCGAGACAACAGCGATCCACAGGATGGCGCTGATCCCGTAACAGACGAACCCGATGAACACCTGCGGGACCTTGAGAATGGGGATGAGCTGCGCCCACACAGACCCGGCCGACACCTCCCCGTAGAGCATCATTCCTTTCTTCATGATGACCTGACCTGTCGCGCCGAGCATGACGGCCAGCAGGATCAGCGGGATCCCCTTCATGCCGCTCCCCCCTTCCGTTGTCTCCGGATCGCTCGCCTGCCGGCGGCGATCATGGTGATGTACCTTCCGATCGTGTCCGTGATGTTCATCTTGCTGGCACCGCCCTTGAGGTCGTAGCGGAGAACCAGCGGCACCTCGCCGACCTTCGCCGGAAGGTAGGCGCACTTGATGAGGATCTCAGCAGAGGAGACGAACCCGGTCTCCGTGATGAAGTCATCACCGTACGTCGTGAACGCCCTGTCGATGGTCCTTCCCGTGTATGCGCGGTAGCCGCACGAGTAGTCGCGCGCTCCCTTGACCGGAAGGAACACCGAAAGCACGAAGCTCGCCCCGCGGCTGAGGAGCGCACGGAGCGGCGAGAGCCCGACCTCCTCGCCACCCGGCGCATACCGCGAAGCGATGACGACGTCGTAGCCGTCGTTGAGCTTGTCGACCATGCTCGGGATGACATCCGGGTCGTGCGTGTTGTCCGTGTCCATCACGACGAGAACGTCATCCGACGAGAGGTTGTCCCTCGCCCATGTGAACCCGGTCTTGAGCGCTTCGCCGAGCCCGCGGTTCACGCCGTGCGCGACGACGGCCAGCGGCACTCCGAGTCGCTCACACTCGGCACGGGCGATCGCTATCGTGTCGTCCGCGCTCCCGTCATCGACGAGCAGCACGGAACCGTCACCGGCAAGCGCTTCGAGCACAGGCGCGATGCGCGCGAGGAGAGGCGGAACTGCCTCGGACTCGTTGTACGCGGGAAGCATCACCACGAGCATGTTCGTCTCCCTCTCTATCGGTCGTGCGGCAACGCGGGACGCAGCCCCGACGGTGTGCGGCGACGGTCCGGTCAGTGCCTGGCCGCCGGAGTGAATGGGTCAAACGGACCTGCGCCCGGGACCTCGAACCACTGCTCAATGGCGTCCGCCGTGCGCCGCGCAGCGAGACCGTCCCCGTAGGGATTGGCGGCCTCGGCCATGCGCGCGTAGGCGGACGGATCGGTCAGCAGCCGCTCGATCTCGCCCCTGACGTTCTCCGTATCGGTCCCAACGATCCTGACGGTCCCGGCATCGACGGCCTCCGGCCGTTCGGTCTCGTTGCGGAGCACGAGCACGGGCTTGCCGAGCGACGGCGCCTCCTCCTGGATCCCCCCCGAGTCAGTAACCACGATGTAAGCATCCTTCATCAGCCGGACGAGCACCGGGTACGGAACGGGTTCGAGCAGATGGATGCGTTCGTGTCCGCCGAGGACCTCGTGCGCGACGCGCTGGACATTGGGATTCAGGTGGACCGGGTAGACGATACGCACGTCGCCGTGTCTGTCGACGACCTCCCGGAGCGCACGGCACGCGTTCGTAAGCGGCGCGCCGAAGTTCTCGCGCCGGTGCGCGGTAACCAGGATGAGCCTCCCGTCTCCCGGCACCGGCGAATCCGGCAGCCGAGAGTCACTCGCGACGGCGATGAGCGCGTCGATCACGGTGTTGCCCGTGACGAACACGGAATCGCGGGCGACCCCGGCGGCCAGAAGGTTCTCGAGCGACGTCCCCGTGGGAGCGAAGTGGAGAGTCGAGATCGCGTCGGCCAGCACGCGATTCATCTCCTCCGGGAACGGGTAGTACATGTCGTGGGTCCTCAGGCCCGCCTCGACGTGCCCCACCGCGATACGTCGGTAGAACGACGCCATCGCGGCCGCCATCGTCGTCGTCGTGTCGCCGTGGACAAGCACGAGGTTGGGCTTGATCTCCTCGAGGATCGGATCGAGTCCGCCGAGCACGTCGGACGTGATCTGTCCTAGCGTCTGGTTCGAGCGCATGATGTCGAGGTCGACGTCCGGTCTGATCTCGAAGAACTCCAGCACCTGATCAAGCATCTCCCTGTGCTGCGCCGTGACGCAGACGCGCGCGTCGAACACGTCGGAGCGGCGGTTGAGCTCCGCCACCACCGGCGCCATTTTGATGGCCTCGGGACGCGTCCCGAACACTGAGAGGACACGGATCATCGGTCGCGCTCTCCCCTTGCCTCCTCGGTGCTGGAACGGCTGTACCCGTAGTACTTGTAGTCGTAGTAATAGGGCAGCACGTGCTCGAAATTGTTCACGACCACCCCGATGACGTTGTCATTCTCCTCGAGCTGAAGCTCGAGTCCCCGCATCACGACCTCGCGCGGCGTGACGCCGGCCTTGACGACGAGCACGACAGCATCGACGCGCGCCCCGATGAACAGCGCGTCGGGCACGGCGACGTTCGGAGCCGAATCGATGACGACATGATCGAACCTGGAGAGGAGCTCCGACATCAATCTGGAGTCCGGGAACGTCTCGACGAGACGCGTCGGCTCGCCGCGCTCGGAGCCGGCGGGCAGCACAAACAGATTCGGAAGCGATGTCGCCTTGACATCGTGCTCCTCGAGACTCCCTCGGAGCAGCGCGTTCGAAAGACCGGTGCTGTTGTCGACCTCCATGACACGATGAATCCTCGGCTTCCTCAGATCGCAGTCGACGAGAACTGTCGTGCCAGCGTGATGCCGCGCCAGCGTGATCGCGAGACTGGCCGCCGTCGTGGTCTTGCCCTCCCCGCGGTTCGTGCTCGTCACGAGGATCGACTTCGGCGCACCGTGGCCGCTCTTGGCGATCTTCCGCGTAAGTCGCCGGAACTCGAACGAGATCGGCGTCTCACGGAGCAGGTGGTTCAGGAGTTTCGGATTGCCGTCGATCGGACGCCTGTTGATCTGACGGTTCCGCTTCTCCTCCTTGGAGATCTCGGCGAAGATCTCGGCGTTGGGTACTGTTGCCAGCGCGGTCAGCCCGAGCGTGGCCTCCACGTCCTCGACGCTCTTGAACGACGAATCGCCCTGTTCGGTCGCGAGGATAAGCCCGAGCCCGATGACAAGCCCGCCCAGGAGGGACAGACCGACGATCATGACCTTGTCGGGCGCCACAGGCGAGAGCGGTCGCGTCGGCGGCTCGATGATTTCGAATCGTCCGCCTGCCCTTGCAGCCTCGAGCGCCTCAGTGATGGAGCCCGCCGCGGACTGCCCGAGGAACGCCTCATAGAGAGCACGGTTGCTCTCCACCTCCTGGGTGAGACGCGTGAGTTCGAGTTCCTGCTCCGGGGCGTTCGCCACGCCCTGCGTGTAGTTCCACATGAACCGTGAGAACGTCCGGCGACGCTGGTCGATCATGTCGATCTCGGCCAGGGCGACCCGGAGGTCGGCGAATGCGTCGAACACCTGATTCGATGCGCCAGGCACGGCACGAGCGGCGGCCGCTCTCGACTCGGAGCGCAGCTGGTCCTTCTTCTCGGCGATGCTCACCGAAAGCGAGCTGATCTCGGGGCCGTTGTTGGCCGAGCGGACGAGCGCGGGCGCAACCTCCCGCTCGAGCATCGTGAGCTGGTCGACAAGCGCGTCGAGGCTGGGGAATTCGCTCCCCGTGAGCGTCGCGTAAGCTCTGCCGTCGGCCGACAGAAGTTCTGCACGCCGATCCTCCAGATGCTCCTGCGCGCCTTCCATTTCGACCATCGCCTGACTGATCAGCACGTCCACGCGCCCGACGTTCGCGGCGCTGACCGGGTTCTCGATCCGCGTACCGGTCATCCGCGACGACTGATACTCCTGAAGTCGCGTCTCGGCCTCGTCGAGCTTCTGTCTGTAGATGACGAGCTGCTGAACGCTGAAATCGTGGACGGACCGGATCTGCTCGAGCTGCTCCCGGTTGGACGCTCCGACGAACGCGTTCGTGATGTGCTGCGCGAGCAGGACCGCCCGGTCCGGATCGAGGTCACGCACGATCACCTGGAAGGCGTTGACGGATGTCCTCACGACCGCGATCCTCGTCTCGAGGAACGCGACCATCCGCGCCTCGGCGTACTCCTCCACCGAAACGGCCGGCTGCTTCTCGTGCATGCTCTCGGCCCACTCCTGCACCCCCGGATCCTCCGCCATATTGAGAGCGCGAACGAGTTCGACGAGAAACGTCGTGCTCTTCGCCTTCTCCTGAAGACGCGAGAGCTGTTCCTCGTGCGGCGACCGTCCCACGAGGCGCGCGAGCGGCTCGGAGAGCTGCTCCTGCGTCCTCATCACCACCGTGCTGCTGGCCTCGTAGACCGGACTCAGCGAGATCGAGATCAGGTATCCCGCCACGCCGCCGACGAACACCGGTATGAGAAGAAGCCACTTCCTTCTCAACAGAGCTCTCATGTAGGTCCTGAGGTCGACACCCCTCGTTTCCTGCTCGTGCATGTGACCCCCTGCGCTCGCCGCGGCGCACCGACCGCGGCCTCCTCGCTGTCTGGTTACTGGTTCTGGGACTCTTCGATTTCCTTCTGGAGCCTGCGGTCCTCGAGCGTCGAGTCGAGGGACAGGTAGAGAAGGTAGGACTGGAGCACCTCGCGGGTCGCGGACAGGAGCGAACCGGCTCCCGTCACCAGCGCCTCGCCGATGCTCGTGCCCTGTGGCGGAACGACGATCCTGTCACCGGACGAGAGATAGAACGGCTGCGCGGTTCCGTGATCGGCGATCGCGGCCACGTTCACGTTGGCAGCGACGAGCGTTCCACCCCCGTCCATCACGACGACGATCTCCGAGAGCTCAGCTTCTCTCGTAGGTCCGCCGGCCAGCGCGAGCGCCTGCAGAACGTCCATATTCTCGCTCGCGACGTAGGCGCCAGGTGCATTGACCTCGCCGATGATGTAGATCAGCCCGGGGCCCGAAACGCTGCTGCCATAGGTTGCCGGAAACTCGATCGTGTCGCCCGGCAGAAGCTCGGGAAGCGGCTGACGAGACTCTCCCCGCATGTAGGAACCGAGGTCGACCGGGATCACCTGCGGACCGGACGATGTCTGGCGAATGATCGAAACCGCGGTGAGATCGGCCGAGGGAAGCGGACCACCCGCCTGACTCATGACCTGGAGAATGTCCGGGATGTACTCGAAGCTGTAGCGACCAGGGAGCGCGACCTGGCCCGTCAGGAAGATCGCTCTGCTGTAGAACTGGTCCATCGTGACCGTGACCTGATTCGTCTCACGAGTGTAGTCGCGAAGACGCTGCGTGATCTCACGACCCAGCGATGTCGGGGTCAGCCCCTGCGCCATGATCTCACCCACGGGCGGGAACGTGATGAGTCCGTTGGAGCGCACCGTGACGGGACGATCCAGCTCGGGATGACGCCAGACCGAGATCGTCAGAAGGTCGCCGGCGCCGATGACGTACTCCGTCCCCTGCGCCACCGCCTCACTGGACCACACCAGGATTCCACAGACCAGAACCAGCCAGATGATTCCTCTTGCGCACATGGACCGATCCCCCTCGCCGCGGCGCAGTCGCGCCCGCTGCCTCAGTATGTATCGCTATGCCCTCGTCGCTCCAGTTTCCGCGTGACGCTTCGGGCGTACTGCAAGGTCAAGCGACCCCCTGAACGTCGTCGGATGTGGACAACGCTACCAGTACGACGAATGGCAGTCAACGGGGATGACGCGAAACTGTAAGGATTTCCGACACACGAGGGTGCACAATAGAATGTCGCACTGGCCTAACATGCTACGTGCAGGCTAGTTACAGTGGACACAGGTGTCGGTGCGTGGTGTCGGGCAGGTTGACAATCCCCACCTGATGCCGCGCTCATCGCCGTCTCAGGGGGTCTTCATATGCATCGGATGTGCCACGAACGCCGATATTTCCGTGAGAACTGCGAGGTTGAGCGGTCGTGCGGGGCGTTTCCTGGTTGAGCCCGACGTAGGCGACCGCGCGAGCCGGCCCACTATCTGAGCGCGAGCTGCACGATGCGGTCGGTGAGTCGCATGAACGACATGCCGGCCGCGGCCGCGGCCATCGGCACGAGGCTCGTCGCGGTCATGCCCGGGACGGTGTTCACTTCAAGGCAGGAGGGCGCGTGGTCACCGTCGAGTCGGAAATCGACGCGCGCGTAGCCGGCACAGGCGAGCGCGGCGTACGCACGCAGGGCCAGCTCTCCGAGTTCGGCGGTCACACCACCCGGAAGCCGTGCGGGGCACGTGTACTCGCTTCTCCCCACCGTGTACTTGCTCTCGTAGTCGTACAGACCGCCGTGCGGCACAATCTCCACGACCGGGAGCGCCTCACCGTCGAGGACCGCCACGGTCAGCTCCCTCCCCGGAATGTAGGTCTCGATGAGGACGTGTTGAGAGAACCCTGCAGCGAGCCGGATCGCATCGGCGAGGCCGGTCTCATCCTGAACGACCGTGAGCCCGACCGTAGAACCCTGGTCGTTCGGTTTCACGACGACAGGATATCCGCCGAGCTCCGCCGCGGCCACGGCCGCATCCTCGGGCCGCATGTCGTCCGGGAACGCGGGCGCCACGTTCGTGAATCCCGCGCGCCTCGAGGCTGCTGAGAGCGTCCTCCCTGTGACGACACGCCAGTCGGGGGTCGGGACGTCTGCCACACGGAACATGAGTTTGGATGCGCGCTTGTCCATTGCCAGCGCGCACGAGAACACGCCGGAACCCGTGTAGCGCTTCCCTGCCAGCTCAAGAAGCCCCTGAACGGTCCCATCCTCGCCGGTCCCGCCGTGGAGCGCGACGAAGACGACGTCGGCTTCAGACACGGCCGAACCCGCCACCGCCTCGAGAGCGCGGCCCGTCTCGGCAGTAGGCTCGGGCGGCGTGCCCCCGATCGAGGCCGCCGCGATGGCCTCCTGCACTCCGACCGGGCGGTCGCCCATCGCCGGGTCGACGAGCAGGACATCGTGCCCCACCTCGGCGAGCGCGCCAGCGACAGCACGGCCTGTCACAAGCGAAACGTCCCGCTCCGGTGAACTTCCGCCGTAGAGAACCGCAACCCTCATGCTCCCTCCAGGTCTTCCTCTGCCCCGTTCTGCTCTGTCGTTCCCTGCCTTGCTCTGCTCCGCCGCCCCCTGCTTTGTATCTCTGCTCGTCAGTCGCCTCGGATGCTCTGCCTCTTCACACGCATCAGGACGCGGGCGTCCCCGCCGCCCGAAGCCTCGCGAGCACTCGCTCACGCCCGAGCACGACCGCGGTCTTCCCGAGCGCCGGTCCGTGAATCCTGCCTGTCAGCGCCGCGCGGACCGGCATGAAGAGATCCTTGCCCTTCATCCCGAATTCCTTGCCAACCGCCTTCAGCACAACGATGAAGGACTCCTCCGTCAGATCGTCACCGACGGCGTCGAGACCATCCGCCAGCGCGGGCAACAGAGCAGATGTCTCCGGTGTGGCGAGCCACTCCGCGGCGTCCGCTTCGACATCGTACGGGATGTCATAGAGCGGCTCGAGTTCCACGGACAGGTTCGCGAGGCACTCGACGCCATCGCGTACGAGGTCCAGCATCTTCTCGAAACGCGGGTCGCTCGCATCGAGCCCCGCCGATTCAACGAAAGGTCGCGCCGCCTCGGCGAGCACCGCAAGCTCATCCTCACGGATGTGGTGCCCGTTGACCCACCTGAGCTTCCGCTCGTCGAAGGCCGCCGGGC
>CAZNHF010000008.1:0-31191 GCA_964572375.1 uncultured bacterium
CTCGGCGCGTACGTGGCCTCGAAGACCGGGAAGAACATCATCCTCTGGGATGGTCACTGCTATGTCCACAACATGTTCGTCCCGGAGGACGTCGAGATGGCCCGGGGCGAGCATCCGGGCGTGCCGGTCGTTGTTCACCCGGAGTCGCCGCCTGACGTCGTGGCGCTTGCCGAGTTCGTCGCATCGACCGGCGGCATGATGAAGCTCGCGGAGGAACACGACGAACTCATCGTCGGAACCGAGATCGGGCTCATCGAGCGCATGAACAGGGATTTCCCTCAGAAGTGTTTCTATCCGCTCTCGGCGTTCGCCGTCTGCCGCAACATGAAGATGACGGACCTTCCTCGGCTCGCCTGGGCGCTCGAGCACGAGGAGTACGAGGTGACCGTGCCCGAAGAAGTACGACTGGGCGCTGAGCGAGCGCTCACGCGCATGCTCGAGCTCTCCTGAGCCGGGTGTGGGGGAGGATGAACGTGGAGAGGTCCGACTTCATCGTGGTCGGGAGCGGGATCGCCGGATTGACGTTTGCGCTGAACGCGGCCGCGAGCGGCCGCGTCCTCGTCGTCACGAAGAAGGACGATGCGGAGTCGGCAACCAACCTGGCCCAGGGCGGGATTGCAGCCGTCACCGCGCGGGAGGACTCGTTCGATCAGCATATTGAGGATACGCTCGCCGGCGGCGTCGGGCTCTGCAACCGTGAGGCGGTCGAGATCGCCGTCAGGGGCGGCCCGGAAGCCGTGCGTCGTCTCACGGAGTGGGGAACGAGGTTCTCTACCGAGGTGGACGACGCGGGTGGCGCGGCGCTGTCGCTGGGGCGCGAGGGGGGTCACTCCGCGCGACGCATCGTGCATGCGGCCGACATGACAGGACGCGAGATCGAGTCGGCGCTTCTGGGCGCGGTGGACCGTCATCCCAACATCGAGGTGCTCGAGGACCACATCGCGCTCGACCTCATCACGACCGGAGAACACGAAGGAGGCCGGACCTGCGTCGGCGTCCACGTTCTCGACGTCGATAACGGGATCGTGAAGACCCTCCTCTCCGCAGTGACGGTCCTCGCGACAGGCGGGTGCGGCAGGGTGTACCTCTACACGACGAATCCCGACATCGCAACGGGCGACGGCATCGCCATGGCGTTCAGGGCGGGCGTCTCCGTGCGGAACATGGAATTCGTCCAGTTCCATCCGACCTGTCTCTATCACCCGGATGTTCGATCGTTCCTCATTTCGGAAGCGGTCCGGGGTGAGGGGGCGATCCTCCTGAGTCTCTCCGGGACCCGCTTCATGGAGGGAGTCGACCCCCGGATGGAACTGGCTCCGCGCGACATCGTTGCGCGCGCCATCGATCGAACGATGAAGCAGACGGGCGACAAGCACGTCTACCTCGATATCACCCACCTCGCGCCGGACCGCGTCAAAGAGCGGTTTCCGGGAATCTCGGCACGACTCACGGAGCTCGGGATCGACATGACAACCGATCCGATACCGGTCGTTCCGGCGGCGCACTATCTCTGCGGTGGAATCGAGATCGACATGGAGTGCCGCACGAGTCTCGCGGGTCTCTACGCTTGCGGCGAGACGGCACACTCCGGAATGCACGGCGCCAACAGGCTTGCGAGCAACTCGCTTCTGGAGGCGGTCGTCTTCAGCGAGCGCGCGGCGCGCGCGGCGACCGGCGAGCTTGCCGACAGACGGAGAGCCCGCGACGCGGCCGGTCGTGTGGAGTGGGATGGGAGCGCTGCGGGGCACGCGCCGGAAGGCGTCCTGATCGACTACAACTGGGACGTCGTGCGACGTCTCATGTGGGACTACGTGGGCATCGTCCGGACGGAGAGGCGTCTCAAGCTTGCGGTCGAGCGCATGGCCGCGATCAGGCGCGAGGTCATGGACTACTATGCCCGCTACCCCGTCAACGCTGACCTTCTCGAGCTTCGGAACGTCTCACTCGTTGGCGAACTCGTCATCCGCTGTGCTCTGAGCAGGCGGGAATCGCGCGGGCTGCACTACATGGACGACTATCCGGAGCGCGACGACGAGAACTATCTTCGCGATACCGTGATCCCGGGTGGGTCCGGGCTCTAGCGCGGGAGCGATCACGATGAAACATCGATACGAACAGGGGGCGGTGTTCCTTCTGGCCGCGTGGTGCCTTGTGGCGCCCGCCCGAGGAAGCGAGGAAGCGATGCGCACCGAACGTGATGGGATCAGGCGGCCGGTCGTCGCGGGGACCTTCTATCCGGGTGATGCCGCGGGGCTCGCGGCTGTGGTCGACGCATACATGGTGGCGGCCGAGCCTCTCGGTCTCACCGGCGAGATCGTGGGTGTCGTGGCGCCCCACGCGGGCTACATCTACTCGGGCGGTGTGGCGGGCGCGGCCTACGCTGAACTCAGGGGGCTCGAATTCGACACGGTCGTGGTCGTGGCTCCTTCTCACCGCGTCGCTTTCCGCGGCGCGTCCGTGTACGAGGGAGATGGATACGAGACTCCGCTGGGAGTCGTCGCCGTCGATGAGGAGTTCGCGGGCGCGGTCCGCGCCGGCAGCGCGGCGTTCGCGTATCGTCCGGAGGCGCACGCGTCCGAGCATTCCCTGGAGGTACAGATTCCGTTCCTTCAGCGCTCGCTCGGGGACTTCTCCATCGTGCCGATCGTGATGGGGGACCAGAGCGAAGCGGCGGTCCGTGCGCTGGCTGGCGCCATCGTGGGCGCGGTCGAGAAGACGTCATCTCGCGTGCTCCTCGTCGCGAGTACGGACCTTTCGCACTACCACGATCAGGCGAGCGCGAACGCGCTCGACCGGTTGATCGTCGATCGCGTCTCCGGCTTCGATCCGGAGGGGCTTCTCGGGGATCTGGCCGCGGGCCGGTGTGAAGCCTGCGGAGGCGGTCCGATGGCGACCGTCATGATGGCGGCGAGGCATCTCGGCGCTGACCGCGCGACCGTAGCACGTTACGCGACCTCCGGTGACGTCTCGGGGGACGTGAGCCAGGTCGTCGGGTATCTCTCGGCGGTCCTGACGCGGCCGGTTCCTGAGGGGACCGCCGCGGAAGCTTCCGGGGGAAGCCCCGATGACGCGACTGCAAGCATGCTCGCAGCCGAGGACGGGTTCGGTGTGGAGGGGACGGGCGAAGCGCCCTACGAGGGGCTGACGAACGAAGAGCGCCTGGTGCTACTGAGGCTTGCGCGCGAGACCATCACCGCCGCGGTGCGCGGCGAGGCGCTGCCACGGCTCGAATCGACGACGCCCGCGCTCAGGACGCCGTGCGGCGGGTTCGTGACGCTCGACAAGGCCGGACGACTCAGGGGCTGCATCGGGTACGTCGTGGCCGTCAAGCCGCTCCATGAGACCGTCTCCGAGATGGCCGTGCAGGCGTCGCTCCATGATCCGCGGTTCCCGGCGGTCACGGAAGACGAACTCGAGGAACTCGAGATAGAGATCTCCGTGCTGTCGCCGCTCGTGACGGTCGGCGACCCGGCGGAGATCGTGGTCGGACGCGACGGGCTGGTCATTCAGGGACGCGGTCGAAGCGGACTTCTGCTGCCACAGGTGGCGTCAGAGCGCGCGTGGGACCGCGAGACGTTCCTGGACCAGACCTGCGTGAAGGCCGGGCTGCCTACGGGCTCGTGGCGTGAGACCGGTGTCACGATCCAGCGCTTCTCCGCGGAGGTCTTCAGCGAGAAGGAACTCGGTCTGAGGTGACGGTGGCTGTGGGCGTGTGGCAGGAGGAATCATGAGGTGGTTGGGCGTGGCCGCCGTGACGGCGGCGCTCGCGATTGCGATCCTGGGGGTGACGGGACTCGCGACGTCGGGGTCGGACGGCGGGGCACAGGGCTACGTAGAGCCTCGCGAGGCGCTCCACTGGGAGTCGCTCGACGGCGGCGTCGTGCGCTGCACGCTGTGTCCGCGAGGTTGCGTCGTACCTCCGGGCGGGCGAGGCCACTGCGGGGTGCGTGAGAACCGCGGCGGGACGTACTACACGCTGGCGTACGGCAACCCGTGTGCGGTGCATGTCGACCCGATCGAGAAGAAACCCTTCTATCACTTCCTTCCGACGACATCGGCCTTCTCCATCGCGGTCGCCGGCTGCAATCTCGACTGCAAGTTCTGCCAGAACTGGCACATTTCTCAACGCAGACCCGAAGAGACATACAACTACAGGCTACCGCCGACCGAACTTGTGGACCTCGCGGTCCAGAGCGGAAGCGGGAGCATCGCGTACACATACTCGGAACCGACGATCTTCTACGAGTACATGCTGGACTGTGCGCGCGAGGCGCACCGCCGGGGGATCAGGAACGTCTATCACTCGAACGGGTTCATCAGTGAGGAGCCTCTCCGTGACCTCTGCGACTACCTCGACGCCGCGAACGTCGACCTCAAGGGATTCTCGGAGGGCTACTATTCGGAGATGACGGGCGGAAGCCTCGCTCCCGTGCTCCGCTCGCTTCAGGTTCTGGTCGAGGAGGGAGTCCATCTGGAGCTCACGACGCTCGTCGTGCCGGGTGGCAACGACGACCCCGCCGAGCTTCGGGCTATGTGCCGCTGGATCAGCGAGAACCTCGGCGATGCGGTCCCGCTCCACTTCTCCCGGTTCCACCCGCAGTACAGGCTGACGGGGGTCGCCCCGACGCCGCTGGAGACACTCGAACTTGCGCGGCGTATCGCGCGTGAGGAAGGGCTCCGCTTCGTCTACATCGGTAACGTTCCCGGGCACGAGGCGAACAGCACCTACTGTCCGTCGTGTGGAGAACTCCTGATCTACAGGGTCGGCTACACGGTCGAGGTCCGGGGACTCAAGGACGGTGAGTGTACGGAGTGTGGCGAGGCCATCGAGGGCGTGTGGTAGCGCCGGGCGCATCCGCCCGTTCCACAGGGCGCATTCGCCCTCCGGGATACGCCACCGTAAGGTTGACAGGCCGCTCATCATCGTCTATGGTCTATGTGAAGTCTATCCAGGTTCAGCGACCGGAATCTAAGGTACCTCTCAGCAGTGTAAGGAGGAGCAGATGCGTTCTCTCCTGGTGGTCCTCATCGTGGGGCTTCTGGCAGCGGCCGGGACGGCCGACGTAATCCAGGTGCCGGATGAGGAGAACGATATCGAGACCATCCAGCAGGGCATCGACGTCGCCTCGGTAGGGGATACGGTGCTCGTGTATGCCGGTGTCTACGACAGCGCCCGCTTCTATCAGACGCCGTTCGGGACGCGCTCGGCGATCTGCAAGCTCAAGGACGGCGTGACCCTCCGGGGTATCGACCGGGACGATGTTATCATCGATCACACCGAGGCGGACTACGGCATCCTCTGCATGGACTTGGGCAGCGACACGCACGTGAAGAGCCTGACGGTCGTGGGCGGCGTGTCGATTCGCGAGACCGGCATGGTCGATGGTGATGGCAGGGAGCTTCGTGCGGGCATCAGCTGTCTTGAAAACGCCTCTCCGGTTCTCCGGTACGTGACGATCGAAGAGTCCTCGACCGGTCTTCTGTGTCGTGAGGGGTGCGCTCCGACCGTTGAGAACTGCATCATCGCACGTGGCGGTCACCATGGCGTGTACGCGTACAACAACGGTTCCACGCCGCTCGTGCTCGACCACGTGACGATCATCGGCAATTTCGATTACGGCGTTAAGCTGTTCGGAGGATCGGCCGAGATCACAAGCTCGTCCATTACGCACAACCACAAGTCGGGCGTCTACGCCTATCTGGCCACCGCGACCGTGTCACACTCGAACGTCTTCTGGAATGACTCCATCAGCGGCGACTTTTTCAACTACGGGGGATCGCTCGGGGATCAGACCGGTTTGAGCGGAAACATCTCCGAGGAGCCGTTCTACTGTGACTACGTCGGCGACATCGGATATGACTACCAGGTCTGCTTCACCTCGCCGAACGTCGGCGCGGGTGTGGGTGGCACGGACATCGGAGCGGATACAAGCGGTCTTGGTGTCGGTTCCTGCTCGGTCTGTGTCTCGCCCGTGACGTCGACGAGCTGGGGCTCCATCAAGGCGCTCTATCGTTAGTGCATCGGAGGTGGCTTCCGGCTCGCGGAAGCGGACCGGAAGGGCTGTGACTTACAGCGGCGGGGTCGTCTCTTCGGAGACGGCCCCGCTTCTTTTGCGCCCGGGCGGCCGGGTCAACACGAGAGCGACGCAGACGGACACGTTGAGAACGGCCAGGCCGGTCATGGTTCCGGTCGTGCCCATCACCGGCAGAAGGAGGAGGGAGGCTGCAAGCGCGCCCAGCGCCGCTCCGAAGAGATCGGAGGCGTAGAGCGCGCCGCCCTGTCTGGCAACGAGCGCTCCATTGCGGCGAAGCAGGATGCTTGCGGCAAGCGGAAACTGGATGCCTGCGAGGACGGCGGAGGAGGCCACGAGCGCGGGGAAGAAGGCCGCGACGACCTGGGCGCCTCCCGCGGCCGCGCAGCCGAGCCGGGCGACCGCGAGACCGAACGCGACGGGGACCGCGGCGAGGCCGCACTGCAGCAGGACATAGGTCCGGTCGACGTCGCGCCCGATGGACAGGCGCGTTCCGAGCCACCCACCGAGGGCGAGACCGGCCATGAACGACGCCGTGATGAGCGCCAGGCGGCCGTACACGTATCCGTAGAGGCTCTGGTACGCGATGATCGCGGCGATCTCGAGGCACATCTCCGAGAATCCGACGACGACGACCGAAAGCACGACGGCCCTGTCGAACGGCGACGCCCCCGGCGGCGTCGCGCGATCAACCGGTCCGAACGAACTCCGTCCGCGGAGTCGGGGAACGGCACCAAAGATCACGGCGAGAAGGACTCCGAGCGCTGCGAGCGCGGGGAGTCCGACGACCCGGCGCCCGATCTCGAGGAAGGCGCTCGAGCTCCCGAGTCGTCTCGACCAGAGAACCAGAGCTGCGAAGTATCCCCGCGGACGAAGGTCGCGGTTGAGTCCCGTCGCGGGGGAGCGCTCGAGCGCCGTATCGAAGTCCGCGATGCGCGCCGCGCTGAACCGGTCTTCGAGGTAGTGTCTCGCGATGAAGAGCGTCCTGATTCCGCGTCGCTCCACTTCGGACGCGAGCGCTGCCCCGTCCCGCACGAGGTGTGCGTTGGGTCCGCCCGCGATCAGATGGCAGGGATCGCCCGGCAGAAGAACAACCTCGGTGAAAGCGCTCGCAAGCGTCGCCTCGAGGCAGACAAGCAGTTCGGCCAGTTCGCGGGGCACGAAGTTCTCGGAGCCGGAGACCGTCAGGCCGACAATCCCGTCGTGACGAAGCAGTCGCCGCGCCTCTCCGAAGAACTCCGCCGTGTAGAGACGATTGATCTGTGTTGTTACCGGGTCCGGGACGTTGATGATGATGACGTCGTAGCGGGAATCGGACGTCCGGATGAAGCGCCGGGCGTCGCCGTAGTGAAGGCGGACGCGAGCGTCTGAGAGACCGGCAAGGAGGGAGTCCTGGAACGCCTCGCGCGCCGCGCGGAGGAGTGCGGGGTCGAGTTCTACGTAGTCGACTCGCCGCACCGTCGGGTGCCGGAGGACCTCCGCGATCGAGCCGCCGAGCCCGCCTCCCACGAGGAGCACGGATTCCGGCGCGGGGTGCTCGAGCATGGGGATGTGGACGGACTCCTCGGCCGTGAGCAGGTCCGGCGCCGAGCCGGCGAGGACCCCGCTCTCGTAGACGCTGAGCTGTGTTCCACGGCGGGCCGCGACGACTCGGCCGTGTACGGAGTCGTGCGACAGAACGAATCCGAGATCCGACCATTGAGCTCTGATGATCGCGCCATCGAACAGTTCGCCGAACGGCGAGATGAGCACGAGTGCGACGAGGCCGGTGACGATGAGAGCGAGCGACGTGCGGCGTTCGTTAGAGTCGCCGCCGATACCGCTTCCGCCCCGCGCGAGAGTCAGAGCGGTGGCGGACAGAACGAGCGCACAGAGTCCAGCGATCGTCAGCGGCGCGAGGTTCGGGATGAACACGAAGCTCAGCAGAACTCCAGAGCAAACGGCGCCAGCCGCCTCGAGCGCGTAGACACGCGCGGCGGCGCTCCGCCGCTCCGTTGCACCGGCGGGCGCGAGTGTTTTGATGGTGAGACTGAACGCTGCCCCGGCGGCGAACGCGAACGGCCCTGCGGAGAGGGTTACCGCAACGAGGAGCAGTCCGGGGCCCGCGAGTTCTCCGGCGGGGGACCCGAGAAGATGGGGAGCGACGCGTGCCGCCAGGACTGATAGGGGTGCGAGAATGCCGAGCAGCGCGAGGGCTCCTGCCAGGCGCGTGCGGGGCGCTGCCGCTGAGGCGAATCGCCTGCCTCCGATCGTGCTCCCGAGCCCGGCGGAGAGCAGCCAGGCGGCGAGGGCGATACCGAACGATGTCTCATCACCGTGCCACGTGACCATGAGCTCACGCAGGACGAGGGTCTGGACCACAATCGTTGAGAATCCGAGCCCCAGGGCGGCGAGCCTTCCGGAGAGGGAGGACGCGCCCGGCCGGCGGGGTTTGAGGGCCCGGGTGGCGCGGGCGCCGAGTGTGATGGTATGAGTATGGAGCATGGTGTGCCGAGTCTAGCAGACCGCGCGCCCTGGAAGCCGTACAGAGAGGCCGAACTGACGACAGGGCCGTGGGTTAGGTCATGAGAAAACCGTTGACACCCTCGAACAGGGTCTGCTAGCCTACGAGCCGACGAGGGCGGACGCCCCGTTCAGCAGGGCGTCCGGTATGACAAACTGGGCGAGCGATGTCGGGGAACGCGCGGATCTCCGGCAGGCGTATTCGTTTGCGTATGCGCGGCATGCGGCCGCGCGTCGTGCGTGTCCGTGCGCGGCCGCGCTGCATACGTTCGGGCGGTTATGCGAGTACTTGTGGATGGAGCTTCGTTTCTGGAGGAAGGCATGGCGGCAGAAGAGACCCGGAGAAGCTCGGCGACTGGCGAGTCACGGGTCTTGCGTGCGGGCGAATCCCAAGGGGTGCAGAGCGGGAAGACGTCGCGCCTCGGCCGCATGCTCGGCAAGTACATCGAGCGCTTCGACAGGCCGGAGCCGATCTCGTTCGGCGCGGCCTTCGGAAGCGTCGAACGCGTGCTCGTCATCCCCGAGCGGGGCGTGACGGGCGCTCTCTTCGCGGTGCCCACGCTCCGCGCGATGCGTCGCGGTTTTCCCCGCGGCAAGATCGCGGTGCTCGTTCACGAAGACGACAAGGAGCTTCTCGAGGGTTCGGTCGACGTCGACCGCGTCATCGGGTACGCTCTGCCGCGGGGCGTGAAGCGCATGTCGTCATTCATGGCGCTCGCCAAGCGGCTGAAGTCGTATCGGTTCGACGTCGCCATCCTGCTCGACCGCCAGTCGGATTTCGAGAGAATCTATCTCTGCTACATGACGGGCGCCAAGATCCGCGCAGGGCTGCAGGGAGACGAGAGCCATCCGTTTCTCAATCTTGAGGTGAGCCGTCGCGTCTCCGGGAGCACGCGTGCCCAGCTGGGGCTCGAGATCGCGCGCATCATGGGCATTGATGTGAGCGGTCCCGGTCTCATGTGGGAGGTTCCGGAGCAGGAGCGGAGGACGGCCGAGCAGTTGATCCACTTCCGGAAGCCACGGGAGGACGAACTCCTCATCGGTTTCGACCCCGGGCCCGGCCGTGGAGGCACCTCTGTCTCCACCACACAGCAGGCGAAACTCCTGGATCAGCTCTGTTCCGACTACAGCGCGCGCGCCATTCTGCTGACGTCTCCCGAGCATCGCGAGCAGGCCCGCAAGCTTGAGGGCCTGCTCTCTCGCGAGCCGATTTTCGTGCAGCAGCGCCGGACGCGCGACGTCGTAAGCCTTCTGGGTCAGTGCGATCTCTTCGTCGCGGGCAATACCGACCTCGTCTACTTCGCGATCGCGATGGGCATCCCTACGGTCTCGATGATGACGGCGGACGAACTCGAAGCTGAGGCGTACCCGGACCGCGATTGTCTCGAGATCATCACGCTGGTGCCCGGCGACCGTTTCCCGATCGAAGAGTTCATGGAGAGAACCCAGACCGCGATGCTTCGCGGAACTCCGGAGGAGGACGGATAGGATGCGTCTGTTTCTCCGACTCCTGGGGTATGTCAAACCGTTCTGGCGCCGCCTCCTGGTGGCGCTCGTATGCATGGCGGTATTTGCATTGCTATCCGGCGTGTCGCTTGGAATGATGTTGCCCTTCGTCAACGTTCTGTTCGAGCGTGACGCGCTTGTGGCGACCGAACCGGCGCCGACGGTGGAGATCGCATCCGGTGCCGACGACCTCCCTGCGGGCGAGGAGCCGCTGACCGATCTGAAGGCGGACGTCAGAGAGAGGGTTCTCGATTTCTTCGTGAGCGACTCTCCGGAGCGCGCGCTCGGCAAGGTCTGCGTGGCGCTTCTCGTCGTGTTCTTCGTGCGGGGGCTCTTCGGCTATCTGCAGTCGTTCCTGATGATGACGATTGAACAGAGGGTTGTGCGTGATCTCCGGGACAGGCTCTTCGAGAAGCTCTCCGGGCTCTCGCTTTCGTTCTTCCACGGGCAGCAGACGGGTACGCTGATCTCGCGGATCACCAATGACGTCACACTCGTGCGCGGGGCGCTCGTCGCATCGTTCGTCAGCCTGTTCCGCGAGGCGCTGCTCACGCTCATGTATCTCGGCGTCGCCATCTGGATCAGCTGGCGGCTCTCGATCATCGCGTTCATCGTACTTCCTCCCATCATGTTCCTGATCGCGAGGATCGGGACACGCCTGCGAAAGCGGAGCACCCGCATCCAGGAGAAGATGGCCGACATCACGTCAACGCTGCAGGAGGCGATCTCCGGGATCCGTGTCGTGCAGGCGTTCGGCATGGAGGAGTACGAGCGACAGCGGTTCTATGCGCATACGACACAGTACTTCCGCCGGTTTGTCAGAATGGAGGCGCTCGGAGCGCTCGCCGGGCCTTTGACCGAGTTCATGGGGGTCATCGGCGTGGTCGTGGTCCTGTGGTACGGCGGAAGGGAGGTGTTGCTGGCGGACGCCATCTCCCCGGACTGGTTCCTCATCTTCCTCGGAGCGGCGCTCTCGACGATGCAGCCGCTGAGGAAGCTCTCGAAGGCGAACAACCAGCTTCAGATGGGACTCGCGGGGGCTGCGCGCGTATTCGAGGTCTTCGATACGGTATCAGACGTGGAGAATCAGCCCGGGGCGCACCCGCTCGTTGGGTTCTCCGAGGCGATCCACTACGATGACGTGACCTTCCGCTACGCCACCGGCGATGACGTGCTCAGATCGGTCAATCTCACAGTTCGGAAGGGCGAGATCGTCGCGATCGTTGGGCCGAGCGGGGCCGGCAAGTCGACGCTTCTCGACCTGGTGCCGCGGTTCTACGATCCCACCGGTGGACGACTCACACTGGACGGACACGATCTCACCGGCGTCGATCTCGCGTCTCTTCGGGGTCTCATGGGGGTCGTGACACAGGAGACGATCCTCTTCAACGACACGGTCCTTGCGAACATTGCATACGGTCTTGAGGGCGCCTCCCAGGCGGAGGTTGAGGCGGCGGCGCGCGCGGCGAATGCGCACGAGTTCATCTCCGCGATGACCGCGGGATACGACACCGTCGTCGGGGAGCGCGGTGCGAGGCTGTCAGGCGGTGAGCGCCAGCGTCTGGCGATCGCGCGCGCGATCCTCAAGAATCCGCCGATCCTGATCTTCGACGAGGCGACCTCCTCGCTCGACACGGAGTCCGAGCGACTCGTGCAGGAGGCGATCGAGCGTCTGTTCGAGGGGAGGACCGTGCTGATCATCGCGCACCGCCTGTCGACGGTGCGCAACGCCGATAGGATCGTGGCGATGGAGAACGGACGAATCGTGGAAGAGGGCACGCACGATGAACTGATCGCGCGTGACGGTGTGTACCGCCGACTCCACGATCTGCAGTTCAGCAGCTCGAGCTCCGACGATGTTCTCAACGGCCGCGACGAACCTGCCCCGCGGAGCGAAGCGGCGGACGAACGGTAGGCATCCATGGGAACGCATCCCGGGAACGACGATTCCGGAGGATTCGAGACGAGCGGCGGGAGCGCAGTCCCGCTTCCGCAGACAGGGATCGCCGTCATCCGCCTGAGTTCGATCGGTGACATCGTCCTCACGGAGCCGGTCGTCGCTGCTCTGAGACGCGCCTATCCTGACGCCGCGATTGGCTTTGTGGTGAAGAGCCGATACCGCGAGCTCGTCGAGGCCAATCCCGATATCACACGTGTTCACGAACTGCGTGGCTCGTCACCGGCCGACCTCGGAAGGCTCTGCGTGGAGCTTCACGCCCACCGCTATTCGACAGTTGTCGATCTCCATCACAACCAGCGCAGCGTCTTGCTCGGCGCCTGCTCCAGGGCGGCGATCGTCACCGCCTACCGGAAGCGCGAACTGCTCGAAGGGCTTCGCGTCCGGCTGGGTAGACACCCCTTCCGCACGGACAGATTGCTCGTCACGCGCTATCTCGACAGTCTGGCCCCGCTGGGGGTCGGCGCGGGTCACGTCCGGTCGCGGCTTCTTGTTTCCGACGAGGCGAAGGCGCGCGCACGCGAACGGCTCGAGGAGTGGAAGCTCGGCGGGTCCCGCTTCGCGGCGGTGGCTCCGGCCGCGCTCTGGGAGACCAAACGATGGCCCGCGGAGCGCTTCGCGGCGGTCGCGACCGGTCTCATTAGGGGGCGTGGTCTTGACGTTCTTCTCGTCGGTTCGAGCGCGGACCACGAGCTCTGCGAAGAGGTGAAGCGAGGCATCGGTCCTGGAGTCGGACGCGTCGTGAATGCTGCCGGGGACACAGGCCTTGGACAGCTGGGTGCGCTTCTCGAGGCTTCCCGGCTCTTCGTCGGAAACGACAGCGGTCCGATGCACATGGCGATGGCGTGTGGAACTCCGACCGTTGCGATCTTCGGGCCGACGGACCCTGGGCAATTCGACTTCACGGACGACGCGGTCGTCTATGCGGACCTCGAGTGCAGCGCCTGCTCTTTCTACGGGACAAGGTCGTGCCGGCTCGGCCACTGGGACTGCATGAAGGCGATCGAAACGGAAGGCGTCCTCACCGCGGCGTTCGAACTTCTCGACCGGCGATCGGCTGAGGGGGGAGGCGCGCGATGAGGGTGCTCGTCATCCAGACCGCCTTTCTCGGCGACGTCATGCTGACGCTCCCGCTCCTGTCGCTCCTCAGGGTTACGGGCGTCGCGACCTCGCTCGCCGTGCTCGCTGCCCCGGCCGGTGCGAGGTTCCTCGAAACGCAGAATGTGATCGATGAGATCATCGTGTTCGACAAGCGTGCCGGAGACAGAGGTCTTACCGGGACGATCAGGGCCGCGCGCGCCTGTAACAAGTTTCGGCCGGAGGCGGTTCTCGTTCCTCATCGCTCCTTCCGGAGCGCGCTTATCGCATGGCTGATGAGAGCTCCACGGCGCATCGGTTTCGATGAGAGCGGCGGGCGCATGTTTCTTACCACCACCGTGCCGTACTGCGCCCGCGATCACGAGATTGAGCGTATCGCATCGCTTGCCGAGGTGCTTGGGGCGACGCTGCCAGAGGGACGGCTCACATTCCGAATTCACGTCCCCGGGGACGCGGCGCGACGTGTCGCAGCCCTCCTGGCTGGAGGGATCGGCGCGTCTCGGATGGCTGTCCTGGCGCCCGGCAGCCGTTGGGCGACCAAACGTTGGCCGGCCGCCGCGTACGCCGCGCTCGCCGACCGCCTCGCATCATCGGGGCTCGGGATCGTGCTCGCCGGAGGCGACGACGACTGCGAGGCATCAGCCGAGGTGGCGTCGCTCGCGAAGACCGACGTGCTCGACCTCACCGGGCGGCTCGATCTCGGCGAGTGGCTGGCGCTCGTCGCCGCGAGCGCTATCGTCGTGTCGAACGATTCGGCGGCAGCCCACGTGGCGGCAGGCGTCGGCGTCCCGGTCGTGGCGATCTTTGGCCCGACCGTGCCCGCACAGGGGTTTGCGCCGTACACGGACATCGCGAGCGTCGTCGGCTCCGATCTCGAATGCAGGCCGTGCGGACGACACGGCGCCGACCGCTGCCGACGCGGCACGCTCCAGTGCATGGAGGACGTGAGCGTGGACGCCGTCTACGACGCTGCGCTGGAGCTGCTCGGCGCGGCGGATCATCCCGGGAGACCCTTCCTGAACAGGGGAATGTAGATGCGCTCGCTGATCGTCACCGATTCGCTGCTCCACAACGCCGAGACCGAGTACGCGCTCGCGGTTGCGGGGGCCGAGTCCGAGATGGGTTTTGACGTGACGGTCGCCGCCCCACACGGGAGCGCCGCGCTCGGAAGAGCGCCGTCCGGTGTTCGAGCCGCGCCGCTTCCCGGCGCATCCCTCTCGCGGTCGCCGGCGGATCTCCTTGCAACGTGCCGGTGGATAGCAGGCTTCGCTCGTGACGGAGCGGACGTTATCGTTCACAGCTCGGGCTCGCCCGCTCACGTTGCGGCTGCGCTCGCGAGGACGTCGTCCTCGAAACTCGTTCATCTACGGGGTGGAGCGGCGATCCCGTCGGGTGGTGCGCTCAATCGCCATCTCTACCGCCGTCGGACCGATGCGGTCATGGCTTCGTCCGCGCGAGTCGAGTCGTGGGTGCGCGAGCGACTCGGGATGCGGAGCGATCGTCTGTTCAGAGCGTACGTGCCGGTCGACATGGACAGGTTCGCGGGCGACCGCGCGACTTCCGGTCTGAGAGAGGAACTCGGGATCTCGTGCGACGTCCCGCTGGCGGTGAACGTCGCGAGGCTCGCGCCCGTCAAAGGGCACAGTGTGCTGCTCGAGGCCTGGGCCCGTGTGGTTCACAAGCATCCGTTGGCTGTTCTCCTTCTCGTGGGCGAGGCGTGGTCGGGGCAACCTGAGGCCCTCAAGGCGCTCGCGGAGAAGCTCGACATCGCGGCGAGCGTCCGTTTCGCGGGTCGGAGGGACGACGTGCCCCGGATCCTGGCCTCGAGCGATCTCTGTATCTGTTCCTCGATCGGCAGTGAGGAGAATTCACGGGCCGTAAGCGAGTACATGGCGGCCGGCCGGCCGGTCGCCGCGACGAGCGTCGGCGTGATCCCCGAACTCGTCGTCCAGGGCGAAACCGGTGTGCTCGCAGCGCCCGGGGAGGTCGACGGTCTCGCACGCGCCGTTCTCGAACTGCTCGATGATCCGCGGCGCGCCGCGGCGATGGGCGAGTCGGGAAGGGCGCGTGCGCGCGAGCTCTGCTCGCGTCAGGCATTCTCCCGGCAGCTTGCGGGCGTACTCTCGGCGACAGGATTCGCAGTGAAGGGAGCCCGGCAGTGAACGTCTGCTTCATCAATTCCCTGCGGACCTTCGGCGGCGGCGAGCGCTGGCTCCTTGAAGCTGCCGAGGGGCTGGCAGCGAGGGGCCACGCGATCAGTGTCGCGGCGAGAGCACAGAGCGCACTGGCGGGCCGCGCACGGAACGCCGGGTATGACATTGTGGAGCTGCCCATGCGCGGCGACGTCGACCCGACGTCGATCATCCCGCTCGCCCGCTGGCTCCGATCGACGCGCTGCGAGGTCGCAAGTGTGAACGTTCAGCGAGCCGTACGCGTGGGGGCGGCCGCGGCGCACCTCGCCGGTGTCCCCGGCGTCGTCGAGCGGCGGGGATTGCTCTTTCCGGTCAAGGACACCGCTCTGAACCGGTTCACCTACCGGAGGCTTGTGACGCACGTTATCGCGAATTGTTCCGCCATCGCAGATGATCTTGCGGCGGGCGGCGTGGTTCCGGGCGAACGCATTCTCATCATCCCGAACGGCATCGAGCCGGAGCGTGTCGCTGCTGGGCACGGTGGGAGGCTCCGCGCGGAGCTCTGCCTCGAGAGCGATGCGCCGACCGTCGTGATAGTCGGCCGGCTCGTGCCTGACAAGGGGCACGAGGTTGCGCTCGCGGCATTCGCGAAGGTCGTCGAGCGCGAGCCGCGAGCGCAGTTGCTCGTGGTTGGCGCCGGGAAGCTCATGCAACAGCTCCGGGCGCAGGCGGGCGAAACGCTCCCGGAAGGCAGTTGGCGTTTTCTCGGACATCGGAGTGACATCGACTCCGTGCTCGCCGCCGGGAGCGTCGTGCTCGTGACGAGCCACCGTGAGGGGATGCCGCACGTCGTTCTCGAAGCGATGGCGGCGGGGACGCCGATCGTGGCGACAGGCGTGGCCGGAATCCCCGAGATGATCGAGCATGGGCGCGACGGGCTTCTTGTTCAGCCCGGTGACCCGGATGCGGCCGCGGAGGCGGTCCTGCGTCTGCTCGGCGACAGCGACAGCGCCGTCGCGATGGCCGAGTCGGCCCGTCGGCGCGTCCGCGAGGAGTTCTCGCTCGATATCATGATCGATCGCGTTGAGACGTGCTTCGCTGCGGCGGCTGCCGGTACGAGGGGAAGGTGATATGAAGACCAGGGTCTTCCATCCAGAGAGCGTGCGATCGATCCTCGTGATGCGTCTCTACTTCCTGGGCGATGTCGTCCTCGCGACGCCGGTCCTGGAGGCCCTCGGGCGAAAGTTCCCCGATGCTCGACTGACGGTTCTCGTCAAGCAGCGGGGAGCCGCCGTGCTCGCCGCGAACCCGTATGTGGATGAGGTTGTCCTTTATGATGCTGTTCCCGACTATCACATGCCGCGCAGTCAGTGGCGACTCGCGCGGCGTCTGCGGCGCTCCCGGTTCGACCTGGCCGTCGACCTGTCCGGCAATCTACAGAGTTCGTGGCTGCTCTGGGTGGTCGATCCGGCGTACCGCGTCGGATTCAATCACGCCGGATTCCCTCGTCTACTGGACCACCGCATTCCCTACGTCACCGACGGCAGCGTCGTGGAACATCTGCTCAGCGCGGTCGAGCCGCTGGGCGCGACGGCGGAGCCTGTGCCTCGCATCTATCTGACCGACGCGGAGCGCGTCCGGGTGACTGATATCCTCGCCGGTGCAGGCATCGGTTGTGATGAGCCGTTCGCAGCACTCGCGCCGGGCGCCAACTGGGAGTACAGGAGGTGGCCTGCGGAGCGGCACGCCGAACTCGCGCGCCGTCTTGTCGCCGAGAAGGGTCTGCGGTCCATTCTGGTGGGAGGGGCTGAGGACGGGGAACTCTGCGCGCGCATTGCGGATGCACCCGGCGGGAGTGCGCACAGTCTCGCGGGCGAGCTCGACATCCGCGAGCTTGCGGCGACGGTCGAGCGAGCCTCGGTCTTCGTCGGAAGCGACAGCGGGCCGATGCACATCGCTGCGGCCGTGGGGACGCCGGTCGTCGCGCTCTTCGGACCGAATACGCCGGACCGCTTCGCACCGAGGGGATCGGCGTCGCGCGTCATCCGTCACGAGTACCCGTGCTCGCCGTGCGAACAGAAGCAGTGCGTGCGTCCGGACGATTCCTGTATGTCAGCCATCACTGTGGACGAGGTATTCGAGGCGGCGGGCAGTTTCATCACGGGGCGCCGCGAGTGTGACGCGGAAGGGAACGCGAATGGCTGACAGAACCGCGTCCCCGATGCGCCACGACATCATCTGCATGTCGACCAACCATTGGACGGGACTCCCGACGAGCAAACAGAGCCTGATGCTCGAGATGGCGCGTGCGGTCCGCGTGCTCTACGTCGAACCGCCGATGGATGTCTTTTCCGTGGTCGGCCGCCGACGGCGGTGGGCGAAGCTGCGCGGGCTCCGACAGGTCGGGGAGAACCTCTGGGTTCTCTCGCCGGTCGGTCTCTCCGCGTCGTCGGATCCCGCGGCGCGCGCGAGAGGCTGTGAACGCATTCTGCCGCGCGTGGCCAGGGCGGCCGATCGCCTCGGTCTGAGGGACCGGGTGCTCTGGTGTTTTGCGCCGGAGCACGCGGTCTGCGCGGGGCGGCTGGACGAACGCGCCGTGATCTACAGCGCCGCAGACGAGCCGGCGGCGTTCAGCAGAAGGCCCGACGTCACTCGCGAACAGGAGCAGAGGATGCTGGACGCGGCCGATCTCGTGTTTGTTGTCTCGGCGGCGCTTCTTGACGCGCGATTCGGACACCCCAACGTTCACCGGCTGCCGAACGCTGCCGACGTTCCGCACTTCAGGCGGGTCCTGACGGGGAGCGAGGCGTCGTCGGACGAGCAGTTCATCGAGGCTCTCGCGGTCCCCCGGTCCCCCGGAGACGTGGCGCGTCTCAGGCGTCCGATCGTTATGTACGGTGGGGCCGCGTATCGCTGGTTCGACTTCGATCTCGTCCGGGAGGTCGCGGCGCTCAGGCCCGAGTGGACTATCGCGCTCGTCGGGCCGGGGGGAAGCCGGGAGAGACTGCCCGGCAACGTCGTGCGGCTCGGGCGCCGGCCGTACGAGACGTTTCCGCGCTACGTCGCGGCGTGCGACGTAGCCGTCATCCCGTGGCGCGACGGACTCTTCTCGAGGAACGCCGACCCGATCGTTCTCTATCAGTATCTGCTCTGCGGCAAGCCGGTTGTTGCAACGCCGTTCCCGGCAGCGCTCGAGAGGGGTGGACTCGTCGAAACAGCGGAGGGTGCGGCGGCATTTTCGGCGGCCGTCGACCGGGCGCTCAATGAGGCGCAAGACGCCGGGGTCCGGCGCGAGCGGACCGCGTTCGGGTTCGCCAACACGTGGGAGGACCGCGCGGCCGAAGCGGCGTCCCTCATCGCCACGGCAGTGCGGCAGAGGTCCCGCGGAGACACACACGCACAGAGCGTGCTCTTCGAGAGTGCGCGTCCGAACGGGCCGGGAGAGTCCGCATGAAGACGCGTGAGCGGATGGCGAACGGCTTCGAAGCGCTTCAGTCGGCGGGACTCGTGATCCTGCTCGTGGCGCTCCCGTTCTCTGAGGGGCTCAAGAGCACGGGACTCGCGCTCGCCTTTCTCGGATTCGCGGGGAAGACGCTCGCCGGTCGGATGCCGCGATTCCAGGACCGCGCGCTCGCGTGGTCGCTGCTCGCATATGTCGCAGCGACTCTCCTCTCATTCGCGTTCGCCGAGGCGGCGATGCAGCGCCCGAGGGAACTCCTGACGGTGGCGATGACAACGGCTCCGTTCTTCCTCGTGGCAGACGCGTGTCGCCGATCTTCGCGCGCGCTCCTTTTCACGTGGGCGATCCTCATCGGTGCGCTCGTGGCGGGCGCCGCCGGCTACGGTTCGTATCTGACCGGCCACGCTGAGCGGCTCGTTCTCGGTTCGATCGAGAACCCGGTGCCCGCGGCGGAGTATCTGGCCATCGGGCTGTCGATGAGTATTGCGCTTCTCGTCGCGGAGTATCGCTCAGCCATCGTGGGGCCGCTTCTCGTCTTCACGGCCGGATTCACGGCGATTCCGCTGGCGATGACGCGGTCGCGAGGAGGGCTTCTGGGTGCAGTCTTCGGGATCGCGGCCTTGATCTCGGTATCTCTCCGCCGCAGGCGCTACGCCGCGGTCGCGCTCCTGGTTGCGGCCGTGCTCGTCGTGGCGTTCGGCGTGACGCATCCGCACTCGCGTCTGTTTCTGGGCAGGAACATAACGGCGAGGCTGGAGACGTGGCAGCGGAGCGCCGAACTCGTGGCCGAGCGGCCGCTGACGGGTCACGGTCCGGGCGTCTACTGGGCTCTCGGGGTCACGTACACAGACCGCGAGGGCGCGGAGCACCAGCTCAACGCTCACAACACGCTCTTTCACACGGCCACCGAGTGCGGTCTTGTGGGGGCTGGCGCGCTCGCCGTCTTTCTGTTATTAGCATTACGAGCGGCCGTGCGCTCGGCGCGAACTGCCCGGGACGCGGTCGCGCGGGTCGTGGCGATCGGTGCGGTCGCCGGACTCGCGGCGTCGATCGTCGCGGGTCTTACCGCGGTCTCGACGGACGCCGAGCCGGGTATGCTGATGTACGCTCTGGCGGCGATCGGATCGGTGCATACGGCGATCCCGCATTCATCGGAGGAAGCGACCGGAGAGGACGGAGGCGCAGGATGATCGAACGACCGGCCCTCTTCATCGACCGGGACGGCGTGCTGACCGTCGAGAACAGCTACATCACGTGCCCGGACGCTCTCAGCCTGGCGCGCGGCGCCGGTGAAGCCGTTCGTCTTCTCAACGATGCAGGCGTGCTCGCGGTTCTCGTGAGCAATCAGTCCGGTGTGGCGCGCGGGCTCATGACCGAAGAGGACCTCGCGAACGTACATGCGCTGCTGGAGAGACTCCTGGCGGAGGCCGGGGCTAGACTCGACGCGGCCTACTACTGCCCGAACCATCTCGATGGCACGGTCGCGCGTTTCAGCCGGGACGCGTCCTGTCGGAAGCCCGAGACCGGTATGATCGACGCGGCAGTCCGCGATCTCGGCATCGACCTCGCGTCGAGCGCCATGGTAGGCGACCAGGTCACCGACGTCGAACTCGCGGAGCGGGCCGGCATTCCGTGTGTGCTCGTCGAGACCGGCAAGGGGCCACACGCCTTCGAGGAGGCTCAGGTTCGGGGCCTGCCGGTCGCGGCGATGGTGCCCGGTGTTCTGGAGGCCGCCCGTTGGGCGATCGAGAGACTCGGGGAGGAGCGGACGTGAGAAGATTCGTCACACTTGTGATCGTCCTGTGCGCGGTTCTTGGTCTCGTGGTCCCATGGGGTGAGACGGGGGCGGAACCGGGCGCTGGCGATGTTGGGCAGCCGACGCCGCGTGCGCCGGCGCTCTCGCACGACGGAACGGTCGCGGTGCCACCGTTCGGCGTGGGCGAACGGCTTACCTTCGAGATCGGGTACGGTTTCGTCGACGCGGGGACCGCCGTTCTCGGGATCCCGGAGATCGTGGAACACGAGGGTCGGAGCTGCTACCGCATCCTCTCGGTCGCCGAATCCAACGCGTTCATCTCCGCTTTCTTCCCGGTGCGGGACGTAGCGGAGTCGTACCTCGATGCGCGCGATCTGATCTCGCGCCGCTTCGAGAAGAATCTGAGCGAAGGCAAGTACAGAGCGCACGACCTGGTCGAACTCGACCACGAGCGCCAGGTCGCCGTCTACCCGGACCGCGGAGAGATCGTACCGCTTGCGGCAGGCGCGCAGGACATTCTCTCGTCGCTCTATACGGTACGCATGATGGATCTCGAGGTTGGCAGATCGGTGTTCATCGAGAACCACGCGGACCGCAAGAACTACCCGCTCGAGATCCTCGTTATCAGGAAGGAGCGCGTGAGCGTGCCCGCGGGTCGCTTCGACTGCATCGTTGTCGAGCCACGGATGCGGGGTGCGGGGCTGTTCAGTCACAAGGGCAGGCTCTGGGTCTGGTTGACGGACGATGAGCTTCATCTGCCCGTGCAGATGCGGAGCAAGGTCGCCATCGGGTCGGTCTCGGCCGAGTTGTCGGCGTATACACTTGCAGATGGCGCACGAGTTGAGTAGCCGACAGCCGCTGGCCGCGTACACGTTGGCGGACGATGCGGAGTCCGAGTAGCAGCCGGCCGCTCTCCGCTTGTGTGCTCGCAGAGTGAGTCCCGAGCGATTGATGCGACGGTTGTTCCCGAGGAATCCCCAGGAGGAGACATGGCATCACGATATCCCGAAGCTGACCTGACCGGGCTCAAGCGGACGTCGATCGCGGAGCGTGGCGGCCTCATCCATGTTGAGAGCTTCGTCAGACCGCAGCCACCGGGAGATGAATTCGACCGGTTCGTCCTCATGGTCCCGGATCTCTTCGGAGGCCGCGACTTCCACACGGCATCGCGGGCCATCGTCGATGCGAACGCGCGCGGCCGAGGCGTGCTCGTGATGTTCGGCGCTCACTTCATCAAATGTGGTCTGAGCAGGCTCCTGATCGACCTGATGGAACGTGGCGTCGTTACGGCCGTGGCCACGAACGGCGCGGGCGCGATTCATGACTACGAGATCGCGATGTTCGGTCTGACGTCGGAGGACGTCGCGGTGCACCTCCCAGACGGGTCGTTCGGGATGTGCGCGGAGACGGCCGACGGACTGAATGGAGCTGTGAGCGCGGGGCATCGGGAGGGTCTCGGCTTCGGCGAGAGCGTGGGCCGGGCGCTGACGGAGATGAACGCGCCGCATGCCGACACGTCCGTGCTGGCCGCCGCGTACAGGCTCGGCATCCCTGCGACGGTGCACGTGGCCGTCGGAACGGACATCGTTCACCAGCACGCGAGCGCTGACGGCGAGGCGATCGGGGCAACGAGCCTGAGGGACATGAGGATCTTGGCGCGAGCGCTCACGGACGTTGACGACGGGGCCGTGCTGAACGTCGGGTCGGCGGTTATCCTGCCCGAGGTCTTCCTGAAAGCGCTCTCAATCGCGAGGAATCTGGGGACGGCGGCGGGCCGGTTCACGGCGATCTCTCTCGACATGAACGAGCCGTACCGGGCGCTGACGAACGTCGTTCGGAGGCCGACGGCGCAAGGGGGCACGGGGCTTGCACTTCGGGGGAGGCACGAGCTGCTCTTCCCGCTGCTGTGGAGTGCGGTCGTCCGGGGTATCACGAGGGGGACGGGCGCATAGGGAAATCCGGTTGACAGAGGACAAAGCTTGTGATACACTAGCATTGTCGGTCGGAAGAGAGATTCAGCCCACAACACGCGCGGAAGGACTCGCATAGCACCATTGCTAAGGGTTATTTCTCAAGTCTGACAGCGATCTATTGTGGCACCGTAGGAGGCCGCGCACTGCGACCCATCCCGGTGCATTGCTGTTGGACCTGGGCTCGCCCTTGGCTCAGTCTTCACGATTGAATGTACCAAGCCGGGTGGGACCAGTGTCCACGCCCGGTTTCTCTGTTTCTGGGGCCGGGTCCCGGGTCGCGAACACAGGAGCGGGACTGTGTACTTCGTCGACGAGAGATTCGGGTACGGCACGATCGAGGAAGGCGTGCGCGCTGAGAGGGAGTCGAGCAGCGTATTCCGGGGAGCGCTCTACCGACGCTTCCTGAAGCGCCCGTTCGACATCGCCGCGAGCCTCATAGGGCTCGCCATCCTCTCACCGGTGCTCATCGCCATCTCGCTCGCCGTGAAGTCGGACTCGCGTGGGCCGATCCTCTTTCGCCAGATCAGGGTGGGGAAGGACGGGCGTGAGTTCTGGTTCTACAAGTTCAGGTCGATGGTCGTCGATGCCGAGGCGCAGAAGCAGAAGCTGATGCACCTCAACGAACTCGAGGGCCCCGTCTTCAAGATTTCGAACGATCCGCGGATCACCAAGGTGGGAACGTTCCTGAGGCGGACGAGCCTGGACGAACTGCCGCAGCTCCTCAATGTGCTCAAGGGGGAGATGAGTCTCGTTGGACCGAGACCACCGCTGCCGAACGAGGTCGAGAAGTACGAGGCCTGGCAGAGGGAGAAGTTGACGGTCGTTCCAGGGATCACGTGTCTGTGGCAGATCAGCGGTCGCAACCACATCGGTTTCACCGAGTGGATGCGGCTCGATATCGAGTACATCCGGCGTCAGTCTCTGGGACTCGACGTGAAGATTCTGAGCAGGACACTACCGGCGGTCCTGTCTCGCAAGGGAGCCTACTAGACAGAGTGCAAAGATGAGTGGCTGCGGCTCGACGCGCAGAGACAGATCACCGTGAATCCGGCAGCGATTGCGCACTTAGGAACCCTCACTCACACCGCGGCGCTGCCGGATTCGTGCGTTCGGGAGCAGGGACGGAACCTCAAGAACACAACTTGTGACGCCGCGACGGATGGCGGGAGGCGGCCGCGGACTGCGCCGTTGACACGAACTCTGCGTATCGCGTAACCTCCCCAATGCTACCGAAGACCTCGTCGGCTCACAGGTTCGGTCGACATGGATGGTGCTGAATCGTGAGTCGGAATGACAGAAATCGGAGCGCGCATGACGACGCTACGGCGCGGCCGCGAGCGGGCGGCGGGAGTGTGATGTGGTGGGTGGTTGCCCTCACGATCGCGGCCGGGGTGCTGCGTTTCTATCGTATCGGTGCGCAGAGCCTCTGGGTGGACGAACTCTGGACGCTGAAGGCGGCAGTCGTGGGCGGAAAGCTCACGGTGGCCTCTGTGTTCACGAACGTCCAGGGTCCGGCGCATGCCGTGCTCGTGCATGCAGTGAGCACGTTCTCCTCGAGCGAGGCCGCGCTCCGCGGGATTTCCGCGCTCTTCGGCACCGCGACCGTTCCGGTGGTCTATCTGCTCGGCGCCGGGATCGTCGACCGACGGACCGGTCTTATCGCCGCGCTTCTTGCCGCCGTCTCCCCGTTCCTGCTCTGGTACTCTCAGGAGCTTCGCAACTACGCAATGCTGATCTTCCTTGCGGCCGTGGCCATGCTGGCCGTGTGGCGCATCGTCTCGAACCGGTCTGGGCCGTGGTTCTCGTACGGGATCTCGATCACGCTTGCGGTGCTTTCGAATCTGTCAGCCGCGTTTCTTGCGGCGGCGCATTGGGTGTTTGCGCTGCCGAGAGCGCGGGAGGATCGTCAGTTCCTCGGGCGGTGGATCGTCACGTTCGCGCTGGTTCTCGTGCTGGTGTCACCGTGGATCTGGGGTGTGGCGCGCTGGATGCGTGTCGACCGCGTAGGCGAAAGAGTGACGGCGCCCGGTACAGGCGAGGAGCGGGAGCTCCTCAGAGGAGATACGACATTCACGCCGATGGCGATACCGTACTCGGTGTACGCGATGGTCTATGGCTATTCGGTCGGACCGTCGAACGCAGAGATCCACACGCTGGGGCCGACCGCAGCCTTTCGCAGGCACGGGCCCATCGTGCTCGGGGCGCTGGCGCTGCTGGCTGTGGCGGGTCTGTCCGGTCTCACAGTGTTCTGGCGGGACCGACTGCGACTGCGCCTGCTCGTGAGCACGGTCGTGGTTCCGATGGCGGCAGTGACGCTCCTGGCCGTACTCAATGTCAAGGTGTTCAACGCGCGGTACGTCGCGGTGATGGCGCCGCTCGTGCTGGTCGTGCTGGCGTCGGGCATCAGGCGCATGCCGGCGGCGGGCGCCTGGGTCGTGGGTGCGGGGATCGTGGGCATGTCGCTCGTCGGTGTGGGCAACTACTACTGGGAGCCCGGCTACTGGAGGGAAGACGTCAGGAGCGCGGTGCGCCACATCGAGAGCCTTGAGCGCGGCGGAGACGTTGTCCTTGTTCCGGTCGTGACGGACGTGTTCGACCACTACTACGGTGGTGAGATCCCACGGTTCCTGGTCTACCCGGGACAGTGCGGGTCGGACGGAGAGGTCGCCCGGCGGGTCGAGGCAGGCATCGCAGGGCGCGAACGGTTGTGGTTGGTGAGGTCGAGGCTCTGGCACGCGGATCCTGACGGGCGGATCGCCGCATACCTGGGTTCGAGCCACAATCTCTTGCAGAGTGCGTCGTTTCCCGGAGTTCTGGTGGACCTCTATGAACTCCGCGATAGTGGAGCGGACGCATCAGCAAACCTCGACGGTGGTTGAACGTCGGCTCATTGCGAGAGCCGGGTTTCGCCGGGCTGAGAGCCATAACTGTGGCATGAGTTATGCTTTAGCATGGGGAGTGTCGGAGCCCACATCGCTCCGACGCAGGCGCAATGGTGCATGAGGGGGCCTATCTATGTTGCCGAAGAACACGATGCTGCTCCCGGTTCTGCTGGGAGTGACGGTCGTCGCGTGCCTGGCGGGGTGCGCGGGTCAGCACGCTCCTGCGGATGTCCCGAGCGACGCTGGTTTCGCGAGCGCGACCAGCTCGGGCCCGTACGGGCTGCGCATCGGCGATACGGTCAGTGTGAACTTCCTGACGGACTCGACGCTCGACTTCGCCGGACCGGTCACTCCGTCCGGGAGCCTGAGCGTTCCGCTCGTCGGCGAGATTCCGGCAGCGGGTCGCACCGTGATGGACGTGGCCGCGGACCTCGAGTCGCAGCTGGCCGCGTATCTTCTTGACCCGACCGTCACCGTCGTTGTCACAGCGATCGCCCAACAGCCGGTGTTCGTTATTGGCGAGGTCGACAAGCCGGGTCGGATCGAGTCCTCGGGTGAGATGACGGTCACGCGTGCGCTCGCCGCAGCGGGCGGGTTGCTCTCGACGGGCAAGCCGAGCAGCGTGATGGTCATCCGTACGAGCGGCGTCGCGGAACCCGAGGCTCACAGGGTCGACGTGACGAGAATCCTGAGCGGCAAGGACATGTCGGGTGACCTGGTCCTGGCGCCGAACGACGTCGTGTATGTTCCGAAGTCGGTCATCGGACAGATAGGGGAGTTCGTAGAACTCTTCATCGAGAACATCGCTCCGGCTCAGACTTTCTACCTCCGCGGATGGGAGATCGCGAACCTCGACGAATCGGGACGTAAGTACTACTAGTGTTGACCCGACGACCGTCTCGGATGAGGTCGTATCGCGGGCTTGAGCGTCGCAGCATTCGGGAAGGGATTCAGGATTGAGCGGGACGACCAACACGACCAGCACGACCAGCACCGCCGAGAGCGCGTCTCTTCTGCGCGACGTCGCGTACATCGTGTTCAAGCGGAAGATCGTTCTCATTACGTTCACGCTCGTGGGCATTGCGGTCATGGCGTACGGATTCATGACGGCTGTGCCGAGCTACGAAGCGACGGCGCGCGTCTACATCAAGCGACTCCCGCAGGGCTACGTTATGCCGTCCGAAACGCGGGCCGTGCTCAAACGCAGCGAGGTCATCAATTCGGAGATCAACTTCATTGAGAGCTCTGCCGTGGCCACCGCCGTCGTCGATCGACTCGGGCTGGCGACGGGGGATGACCGGGGGATCGCCATCTACGACATGGAGCGGCGAATCCGTGCGATCGACCAGCCGGAGGCGGATATCATCGACATCTCGTTCCGGCATACGGATCCGGAGAGGGCAGCGGCCGTCGTGAACGCGGCGCTCGATGCCTACCTTGAGATCCGAAAGAGCGTATCGCTCAACTACGATGCTGTCCGGTACCTCGACGAACAGGCGCATCGGCTCAAGGCGCAGCGCGACTCGGTCGCGATGGCCATCGCAGAGTTCGGCGGCGAGAGCGGCAATCTCGCGCAGGGTCGCAGAGGCGAACAGCGGATGGGGCTTCAGGACCGCTTCAGCAACGAACTGGCCTCCCTGACCTCGACGATCGCGTCGCGGGAGGAACAACTCGCGATGGTGCAGGATTGGCTCGTTTCCGGGGCCGATCCGTCGCAGGTGCCGAGCGGAGACATCTACGAAATGGCGACAGTGCGGCAGGCGAAGGCGAGGCTTCTGGATCTCGATCTCGGGCTCGCCGAGGCACGATCGAGGTACACGCCGGAGCACCCGAGCGTGCTCAAGCTGGAAAGGCAGATCGAGTCGACGGGAGTCATTCTCAGATCCGAGGTGGAGCAGGCGCTGCTGCGCCAGCGGATGCGACTCGACGAATGGAAGGCCGAACGGAGGGCCGTCGTCTCGATGCTCGAGGATCTGCACTCCGAGGATGAGGATATCATGGAGGAGGCGCTGACGATCCGCCTTCTCGAACACGACCTTTCGATCAAAGCCGATCTCTACGGGATCATCATGGACCGCCGGGAGCAGTTCCGCATCACGGCGGCCACCGACCCGAATCTTCTGAATGTTGGCATCGTTTCGCGTGCCGCGGTCCCCGCGCGCCCGACTCCGCAGCCGGTCAACATGAGGATCGTCGTCGGGCTGTTCACGATCGTATTCGGCATGCTCCTGATGTTCATGCTGGAGAAGATGGACAATTCGCTCGAGCGACGCGAGGACGTGCAGCGGACGCTCGGGCTGAAGGTGCTCGCCACGATACCGGATCGCCGCTAGCTGATGGAACGCCCGCTCATACGAGGCGGGCAAGGAGTCGCGCAAGCGTGTATACGAGATTCTACAAGCTGGCCGAACGCCCGTTCGAACTCTCCCCGGATCTCAGGTACCTCTACCTGAGCGAGAAGCACCGGGAGGCGCTCGCGCACCTGACGTACGGCGTCAAGGAACGTCGCGTCTTCGTTCAGCTCACGGGCGAGGTCGGGACGGGCAAGACCACGATGCTCGACGCGCTCGTATCGCGTCAGGACGCGTCGACGAAGGTTGCGTGGCTCTCGAACACGACCATTGGGAAGACCGATCTCCTCCGCGTGCTCGCGTGGGAGCTCGGCGTCGAGTTCAAGGGCTCGACGAAGATGGAGATCATGAGGGAGATCGCTGCGTTCCTGGGCCGCTGGACGGCGGCGGGGAAGAACGCGGTATTCATCATAGACGAGGCGCAGAATTTGAATCTGCCGCTCCTCGAGGAGATCAGACTGCTCTCGAACCTGAGGTCAATGGGGCGGTGCAGTCTGCAGATCGTGCTCTCCGGGCAGCCGGAGTTCCGCAAGAAGCTCGAGCTCCAGCAGCTCAGGCAGCTCAGGCAGCGCATCAGTATCCGGTTCCATCTCGACCCGCTCTCACGACAGGAGACGGGCGAGTACATCAGGCACCGGCTGACGGTTGCCGGGGCCACCGATCTGGAGATCTTCGATCGGAGCGCCATTGATGCGATCTTCGACTACTCCGGTGGTGTTCCGAGAGCGATCAACACGGTGTGTGATAACTCGCTGCTCGCCGGCTACGCGGACAACCGACCGTGGATCGGCCGGAGGACAGTGGAAGAGACGATCGACGCGGTCGAGTGCAGGACCGCTGACGAAATTGAGCAGGATCAGGAGCCGACCCAGCCCGGGGCGGCGTAAGGTCGACCCGGGGGAAGGACCACGATGAGCAAGATCTCAAAGGCGATGGACAAGGCCGAACGTGAGAACGAGCGCGGCAGCGTCGATGCACCCCGGGATGCGACGAGAGGTGGTTTCGCCGCGGGCGAAGCGGACGTCGACGCCGGGAGCGGCGAGGCCGTGAGCGCGCGCAGAACGCTTCCGCCGCGTACGGCAGGTCCCATCACTCCTCCAGAGAGCTCGGAGGAGTACAATGCGCTCGCGTCGGAGATCTATCTGGCGCTTCCCGACGTCAGATCGCGCGTCATCATGGTGACGGGCGCGGTCGACGGCGAGGGTGCGAGCACCATCTCGCGCGAGTTCGCCGAGACGCTCGCGCTGACCAACGAGATCGATACGCTGCTCGTGGATGCCAACCTGCGGAATCCGGGGCATCACAAGGTGTTCCGCACGCAGCCGGATCCGGGACTTACGGACGCGGTCCTTGGTGGCGTGGCGCTCGAGCGGTGCGTTCAGCGTACACAGGTGCCGCATCTATCGCTGATGGCTGCGGGCCGCCGTGTTGTGGCGCCGCCGCGCGTCTTCACTGATCCGGCGATGGAGGACATGATCGGCTTGCTTCGCAGGAGCTTCCCGTTCACGGTCATCGACATGCCGCCGGTGCTCTCGTTCTCAGAGGGGCTCCAGCTCTCGGGGCGGGTCGACGGCGTTCTGCTGGTCATCCGTGCCGGAAGAACGAAGCGACAGCTCGTCGAGCTTGCGGCCGATCAGCTGCGGAGCGCCGGTGCCAACATCCTGGGTACCGTTCTGAACCGGAGACGGTTCTACATACCCCGCATGATCTACGATCGGTTGTAGAGGGTTGGATCGCGGCCGCGCTCGAAAGCTGGATGTGCGCCGCCTTTGAACAGACAAACCGCTCTCCCGGTCCCGCGCGAGCCGGTGCGGCGCAACCCGGGGCGCTAGAGCGCCCGGAAGCGGTGCCCGGAGGGCCAGGAGGGGGCGATGTCGAGCGGGTTCACCCAGCGTCTTCAGAATGTGTACGAGCGGAGCGAGGACGTCCTCGGCCGCTCGTGGCCCGTCTGGGTGGCCGCCATCCTCTTCTACGTTGCCTTCTCGTGGGTGCTTCTCACCAAGGTCCGCTTTCCTGAGCCCCTCTACCTGATCGTCTTCATCATGGCGGTCTTCATCGTCATCGTCACCGTCATCCGTATCGAGTGGGCCGTCCTCGGGCTGTGCGCGATGATCGCGTTCACGCGACCCGGCGTGAGCTTCGGTCCCGGGAACGTCTTCCACGTCAGTGGATTCAACCTGGCGCTCGTCGGCGTCTGGTTCGTCTATCTGGTGCGCTACTCTGCGGACCGGGCGTTCGCCGCCAAGGGGCCGCTCGTCAGGAGGACGCCGCTCGACAATATCATCCTCATGTATCTCATATTCGTTACGCTTTCGATGCTCGTCGGGCTCAACAAGAACTGGAGCCCGTTCGCGCGCGCGCGAGTGATGCTCTACTGGAAGGAACAGGTCCTCTACTTCGCGTGGTTCTACCTCGTGGTGACCCTGCTGAGAACCCCGCGAGACATCAGGAAGTTCGCCATCGTCTTCGCGACGGCGGGGCTGTTCGTTGCCGGCGTCGGGTTGTACGGACGGTTCGGCGGGGCCGTCGAGGCGGTCCACGCGACGGAAGAGGAACTCGAGGCCGGCGTCGTCGGCGGCCGCGCGGAAGGAGCCGGTACGAAGTTCCTTGGCCTCGGACACCCGAACTTCCTCGGGGCGTTCCTTATCATGTCGATGCCGATCTGGTTCTTCGCGGTGGACCACCTCAAGAGGTGGTATCACAGGCTCTTCGCGAATTTCGCGATCCTGCTCGGGTTCCTGGGACTGCTCTTCACGTATTCGAGAAGCGCGTGGTTCGGTGTGCTGGCAGGGGTCGGAATGCTCGGCATCAGCGACCACCGGGCGCTCAAGAGGATCTTCGTATTCATCATTCTGTTTGCAGTCGTGGCGCAGGGGATGTCCCTCATCTACACCGAGAGAGGGGTTGTCGAACTCGTCTCACTGAGGCTCGAGCAGCTCAACAGGAGCGACTACTCGGCGCGGCCGGCGATCTTCGAGAGCGCGCTCGAGGTCATCAGGAACAATCCGGTCACCGGGGTCGGTCCCGGGGCGTTCCCGTGGCACGCGGACCACAGCATGGTCGGTGGACAGGTGCTCACCCAGGCGCACAATCTGCTTCTGACGATCGCCGCTGAGGACGGCATTCCCGCCGCGCTTCTCTTCATCGCCTTCCTTGCAGGCATCTTCAAGCTGGCGCTTCGGAACCTCCGCGCGCTGGCACGGCATCCGGGATTCGGCTTCCTCGCTCAGGGCGCATACGCCGGGTTCTTCGCCATTGTCACACAGACACTGTTCGTCCATCTGTTCCATCATCGAAACGTCGGATACGCGCTCTTCGCGCTTCTTGCCATCATCGTTGCGCTCGACCGCATGGTGCAGGAGGGACAGCTGCCGGTATCGGCGACCGATGAGGAGCTGGAGCCGAGCACCGTGTGGACGGGCCCGTGACGGGCGCCCCCGCGAATCTGAGTGCGGTTCCGCGCACCATAGCGTTCTACACCGACGCACGCGCGTGGGGCGGCGCCGAGGTCTACATGACGCAGCTCGTGGTCGGCCTCAGGC
>CAZNHF010000009.1:0-3987 GCA_964572375.1 uncultured bacterium
CACACCATGAAGCGGGACATCGACAGGCTGATGAAGGAGCGCAACATCGACGTCGCCATCGTTGAGGGCGCCGTCAAGGGCAACCCCACCATGTTCTACATGGTCAATGGTGCGAAGATCTCTCACGCTACCGTCATCAAGAAGCGCGGCGAGGAGCCAATCCTCATCTGCGGGACGATGGAGCGCGAGGAGGCCGCGGAGAGCGGACTCAAGACGGTCGACAGCTCGAAGTACGACTACATGAAGCTCCTCAAGGATGCCGACGGCGACCGGCTCAAGGCGCAGGTCGCCTACTACACGAGCATCTTCGAGGAGTTCGGCGTGAAGGGCCGGGTCGCCTTCTACGGCCAGGTGAACGTGGATGCCTGGTGGGTCCTCCTCAACGCCCTTCAGGATGCGATGCCGGACATTGAGATCACCGGCGAATTCGGGGAGAATCTCTTCGTGAAGGCGCGCGCCACGAAGGAGCCCTGCGAGGTCGACCGCATCCGCGAGGTCGGCAGGCTCACGTGCGAGACGGTCCGGCATACTGTCGACTTCATCAAGTCGCACAAGGTCGAGGGTGAGACATTCGTGAAGGCCGACGGTACGCCGCTGTTGATCAGCGACTGCAAGGCCGAGATCAAGAGGGCGCTCGCAGCGCGGAACATCATCGAGGAGGTAGACACGATCTTCGCGCTCGGCCGTGACGCCGGCATCCCGCACAGCCGCGGGAAGGACACCGACCCGATGATGACGGGCAAGACGCTCGTCTTCGACATCTTCCCGCAGGAGGAGGGCGGCGGCTACTTCTTCGACATGACCCGCACCTTCGTCTTCGGCGCGGCGTCGCCTGAGATCCTCGATGCGTACGCGCAGCTCTCGGAGATCCACGACAAGGTCACCGCGTCGCTCAAGAAGGGGGAGAACGCAGGCGTCTACCAGACGATGGTCTGCGATTTCTTCGAGGCGCACGGGCATGAAACGCCGCGCACCAACCCGCAGGTCACGGACGGCTACGTTCACAGCCTGGGGCACGGTATCGGCGTCAACATCCACGAGAGTCCCAGGCTCTGGGACGGTCCGGGCAACACGGACGTTCTCGAGCCGGGCCACGTCTTCACGGTCGAACCCGGCATCTACTATCCGAGCAAAGGGTGGGGGATGCGCATCGAGGACGTCTACTACGTGCACGACGACGGCACGATGGAGAACCTGACGAACTTCCCGCGCGACCTCGTCGTGAAGCTCTAGCGCGGACCGCACGGACGGAGGAGCTGTGTCGACTGTCGTGAGAACCGTCGAGCCCAGGGGCGAGGGCGTCCCGGGGTGCACCATCATCGAGTCGGTCGAGCGGATCACCGAGTCGTATGCCGACTACCTGACCGACGAGTCCGGGTTCGGGCCGCCGGAGGCTGACCGTCTGGTCTTCGCGCGAAGCGAGCGCCAGGTTGCGGACGTGCTCGCCGAGGCGTGCGTGCGTGGGGTTCCGGTCACGATATCGGCAGGCCGAACCGGCATCGTCGGAGGCGCGGTGCCGAACGGTGGCACTCTCCTGTCTCTGGTTGAGATGAAGAGAGTCGTGGGCGTTCGCCGGCTTGCGGACGGACGTTTCGCCGTCCGGGTCGAGCCGGCCGTCACGGTCGCGGGGCTTGCGGAGATGCTCACTCGAGGCGACCTTGGGCTCGATGCCGCATCGCTTCCGCCGTCCGAGGCCGGTGCGCTCGAGGCGCTCCTCGCCGACGACCGTGGGTATTTCTATCCTCCCGATCCGACCGAGGCGAGCGCGCACCTCGGCGCCACCGTCGCGACGAACGCTTCGGGCGCGAGGAGCTACTACTACGGCGCAACGCGCCAGCACGTCCACGGGGTCCGGGTCGTGCTCCCGTGCGGCGATGTCATCGCCGCCGAGCGCGGCATGTATACCGCGGGCGATGGCCGGTTTGATATCCGCCTGTCCGGCGGCGGCACCCTTGACATCCGCGTGCCGGGCTATGCGATGCCCCAGACCAAGAATGCCGCCGGGTACTACGTCCGGCCGGATGTCGATCTCGTCGATCTGTTCATCGGGTCCGAGGGGACGCTCGGTGTCGTGACCGAAGTCGAACTCGTCCTCGCGCGGAAGCCGTTCGGCGTGCTCTCGGCGCTGGCGTTCTTCCCCTGTGACGATGAGGCGATCGAGTTCGTGCGTCACGCGCGGGGTGACGCCGTGGACGCACCGGTCCCGGATAGTGTGACCCCGCTCGCGCTCGAGTTCTTCGATTCTATGAGTTTCGACTTTCTGCGCGAGCGCAAGGCAGCGCAGGGCGCCGCGTCCGAGATCCCCGAACTTCCCGAGACGGCCGCCGCGGGCGTGCTCTTCGAACAGGAGTTCGAGGATGAGGACGAGCTGATGGCGAGCTACGAGGGGTGGGAAGAGCTTCTGTCACAGCACGGTTCCTCGATGGAACAGACGTGGGGCGGCATGGAGGAGAAGGACATCGCGCGACTCAAGGCGCTCCGGCACAGCATTGCCGAGGAGGTCAACGGGGCCATAGCGCGTGCGCGCACGAAGCATCCGGAGATCCACAAGATCGGGACGGATATCGCCGTTCCGCCCGGACGGTTCGAGGAGATGGTCGCGTACTACCGTGACAAGCTCAAAGGTACGGGGCTCCGGTATGTCATGTTCGGACACATAGGGGACAGCCACGTCCATCTCAACATCATGCCCGGCGACCTCGATGAATTCGTGGCCGCGGAGAAGCTCGCGCTTGAGTTCGCGCGGCACGCCGTCTCCATCGGCGGGACCGTCTCGGCAGAGCACGGCATCGGCAAACTGAAGCACGCGTTCCTCGAGGCGCTCTACGGCGCAGAGGGGCTCATCGAGATGGCAGCGTTCAAGATGGCGTTCGACCCCGCGGGCATTCTGAATCGGGGCGTGATGTTCCCGTCACATCTTCTGGAGTAGCGCCTCCTGCTGGAGTAGCATCGCGCTGCATACGCGCGTTCACTGCGACGTCGGTACGATACCCGCACACGTGAGGCCCGATGATCGAGATTCGTGAGTACACCGACGTCGAGAACGCCGGGCTCGTCACGACCTGGTCCGAACTCGAGGGGGCCGGCGCTTGCCCTCACGTGTTCCTCTCGTCGGCGTGGGTCCGTCCATGGGCACGGCGGTTCGCTGTCGACATGCACCCGCTCATTCTGGTCGGCTTCGAGGGTGGACGCGCGGTCGGCATCGCGCCGTTGTTCAGAACCTCCTCCGGCAGACTCGAGCTTCCCGTGAACCACGTCTCTCAGCGGGGCGGATTCATTGCGATTCCCGATCCGCCGCGTGCGGCCGGCTCGTTCCGGGATGCTGCGCTTCTCCATCTCGCCTCTCGCCGCGAGCATCTGCTTCTGCGGAGCCTCACGAGCGGTGATGCATCCGCGGTCCGGGACTCGGCACGGGCGGCGGGCTTCCTCCTCAACCGGCTTCCCGCCAGGGTCTCGCCGTACGTGGACACATCGGACTCCTGGGAAGGATTCCTCGCTGGGAGACCCCGCAAGGTGACGCACGAGTGGGAGCGCAAGATACGCAAACTCGAGCGAGAGGGTTCCTGCGAGGTCAAGCGGCTCATGCCCGGGAGCGATCCGCATCCGCTCGTTGATGCGATGATCGATATCGAGGAGAAGAGCTGGAAGGAAGAATCCGGCACGTCCATCACGGCGAGAGGCGTCGCTGACTTCTACCACGAGCTCGCCCGGAGCTTCGTCTCGGAGCCATCGGATGGCGCGGAGTTTCTTCCGTTCTGGCTTGAGCTCGACGGTCGGCGCATCGGGTTTCTGCTCGGGATCGCCTACCACGGGACCTACTACGCGCTCAAGACGTCGTTCGATGAGGACTTCCGCAAGCTTGCGCCCGGTGTTGCGCTGTTCCATCATGCGATCCGCTACGCGTTCGAGAGGGGTCTGTCCCGCTTCGACTTCGTGGGCCAGCGCGCGCGGTGGAAGGACGAGTGGTCCACGGGACACACCGAGCAC
>CAZNHF010000009.1:4087-16177 GCA_964572375.1 uncultured bacterium
CGTGGGCCAGCGCGCGCGGTGGAAGGACGAGTGGTCCACGGGACACACCGAGCACGCCACGTTGCGCCTCTACCCGAAGAGTGTCGGCGGCATCACGAGGCACTTCGTGGACACGCATCTCAAGCGCATCGGAAAGCGCGTGGTCGGGGAGGGGGAGCGTTGATGGGCGACGACCTCAAGAATCGTGAGATGCCCGGCGAGTACGGTGAGTACCTGTCGAAGGCGACGAAGGAGGCCGGGTTCACGTTCTTCGGCCGGATCTTCGCGCTCTTCTTCGGGTTCGTGGCTACCGCCGTCATCGCGAGACTCCTCGGCCCCGACGTGCTGGGCGTCTACGTCATCGCGTGGACGGTCGTGATGGCCGTCGCCATTCTCACCACATTCGGGTTCGAGGGCGGCTTCGTCAAGTACGTCGCAATGTATGCCGCGCAGGGCAAGACCGGCGAGGCACGGGCCGTCTACCGGTGCGGCATCCGCTTCGGCGCCTGGGCGTCCATCGCCGGGACCGCAGCCATCATCCTTCTGAGACACCCGATCGCCGTCTACTTCTTCAAGGAGCCGCGCCTCGAAGACGCACTCCTTCTTATCGCCGTCGCGATGCTTCCGTACACGCTCACGCGTCTTCAGGCCGCCGGACTCCGCGCGCTCAAGGACATGAGACACAGCATCATCGGAGCCGAATTCTGGTTCCGCGTGCCGCGCCTCATCGCCTTTCTCGCTCTCTACGCGATGGGCATGAGGTTGCTCGGAGTCGTCGTGGCCAGCGTTGTGGCCTGCGTCGCATCGGCGATCGTGACGTACGTCTATCTTCGCCGCACCGGTCCGTTCCTCTTCGGTCCCGATGGCGAGGCGGCGATCCCGACGGGCGAGGTTGTCCGCTACTCCGCACAGATGCTCGCTGAGACCGGGACCGCGTTCGCGCTACTCGAGGGCGGCAGGCTCATCCTCGGGTTCTTTCTCGCGTCTGCCGACGTCGGCGTCTACAACATCGTCGTTCTGCTGGCGATGCTCGCCACGCTCTTCACCTTCTCGTTCAACGCCATATTTTCGCCGATCATCGCCGACGTGTACCACCGCGGACGCGTCGACCTCATGGGTTCGCTCCTCTCCGCGATCACGCGCTGGATCATGCTCCTGACGCTACCGGTCTATGCGTGGCTCCTTCTGTCGGGGGAGGCCGTGCTCGGCATCTTCGGCGAGGAGTTCGTGCGCGGCTACGCGGCGCTGGCGGTACTGGCGACCGCCCAGCTTCTCGACGCGACGGCCGGATCTGTTGCGAGCTGTCTGGCGATGACGAAGTATCAGCGGTTCAACGTCTACAACACGCTCGTGATGGCTGTGGTGAGTGTGGGACTCAATATCTGGCTCATTCCGAAGATGGGAATCGCGGGCGCCGCGGTCGCGACAGCCGTCTCCATTGTCCTTGTCAACATCGCTCGTCTCATCGAGGGGAAGCTCCTCCTCAATGTCATGCCGTACGATCGCTCGACACTCAAGGTTCTCGTGACGGCGGTCGTTCTCGTCGGTGGCGCGTTCCTGGCGCGCCGCCTCTTTGACATCCCATCGGCCTGGTACTGGTCCGCGGCGCTCCTGGCGCTCGTCTACGTGATCGGACTCGGTCTCACGATGCTCATGGGGATACGAGAAGAGGACCGCCACGTGATCCGTGCGGTCCTCGGCAAAGTGTCTCGTATTCGCGGTTCGTAGTAGGCGGGCTCCCGGCCTCAGAGCCTAGCGCTCAACCGGCGCGGCCCGGCACGCCTCCTCCGCTAGCTCTCGTCGAAGTAGTCGATCCGGTGGAGCGGCATCACGACGCTCGACGCGATGTTCGACAGATGGAGGCAGATGCGCTTGAGGTAGCGCGAGGTCAGCGTCACGAGCACGGCCTCACGGGACGGCATGTCATCCTTGAGTAGGTCGTCGATGATCGCATCGCAACGCTTCGCGAGATCGTGGCTCTTCGTCAGGCCGCGCCTGCCGATCTCCTTGTCCGAGGTCATGAACGCCTGGACCGTCGGGTCGAACAGGCCCTCGATCTCCGAAAGAAGCTGACGCAATCGTTCACTGTAAGGTCCCTCGTGGAACGCCCCGCCCTGCGCCTCCGCCACCTCGAGGAGGTTCTTCGTGATGTCGCCCACGCGCTCGGCATCCTTGATGATGCTCATAAGCACGAGGCTGATAGGCACATCGCTTCCGGGAGACATGATGAGGTGCTCGACCAGCTGCTTGCGGATGTTCCGCTGCAGATGGTTGATGCCGTGGTCGATCTCGTAGACGCGGTCGTGCACCTCGCCCGAGAGTTCGCGCTTCCCTGTCAGCACATCGGCGATGAGCTGGTACATCTCGAGACCGGACACGAGCATCTGCTCCATCTCGCCGAACATCTGCGTGAGGAGCGGCTTCCTCTTGAGCGCATCGATGAGTTCTCTGAACATGCGGGTCTCCTACTTGAGTAACCTGGTTATGAGTATGAGCAATCCGGGGACGACGTAGAAGAGGCCGATGACGAAGAACGCGACGACCTTCTTGGACCTGACGGCGGCCGCCGCGAGCTTCCGCGCCAGGATGATCGGCACGCGGCGAAGCGGACGATACGGGTAGATGATCAGAATACCCGCGACATTGAAGAGCAGGTGGACGAGCGCGATCGTCAGACCCCGGGAATCACCCGCGAGCGACGCCATGAGCGCCGTCACGGTCGTTCCAATGTTTGCCCCCAGGGCGATGGGGAAGACCTGCTCGAGTTTGACCACGCCGGCCCCGGCGAGCGGGACCAGAAGCGACGTCGTGACGGAGCTGCTCTGGATGACGGCCGTGATGCCGGCTCCCAGGGCGATCCCCTTCATGCCGCTCCGCCCGATGACTCGGTCGATCAGGACCTCCGCCTTGCTCAGCGCCATCGCCTTGGTCTGCTTGACGATGAGCCAGAGCGCGACGATCATGAGCCCGAACGCGATGAGCGCCACGAGTATTGCGGCGTGGTTCCCTACGATGTCCACGGCCACATGCTTGATCATGTCGACGGCCGGCCCAACGACCTGCTTGATCGGACTGGCGAACGTCATGCCCTCGCTCCCCGTGAGGAAGCGCGAGAGCGCGGTTGCGGATCTTGCGAGGAACCCCGTCGCAAGCTCCAACGGGAAGAGGATAAGCACGGTGATGATGTTGAAGAAGTCGTGCACGCTTGCCGCGGCGAACGCGCGCTTGAACTCCTCGGGTCTGGCAACATGTCCGAGCGAGACGATGGCACACGTGACCGTTGTCCCAATGTTGGCGCCCATGATGATGGGAACGGCGTTCTCGATCGAGAGCATCCCCATCGCCACGAATCCGACGACGGTCGAGGTCGTCGTCGAGGAACTCTGGACGATGCTCGTCGCGAGGATGCCGATGAAGAGACCAACGAACGGGTTCGACGTGGACGCGATGAGACGCTCGGAGAATTCGCTCCCGAACATCTTGAAGCCGGTCCCCAGAAGCTTGACGCTCACGAGGAAGATGTAGAGCGTTGCGATCAGAAGGAGGACGCGGAGGAGCGTGTTGAGGAACGGGGGAACACCCGACGTGCCCGGGGGCTCCGGACGGATCCGGCTCGCGTCGGTGACGCCGGTCGTCTGTCTGCGGCTGACGTCGTCTATTGCTCTCACTCCGGTCGTGGAGGCCCGCTGCGTGCGCGGCTCTCCACCGGCGGCTGAAGCTGTCCGGGAACCGATCGAGGGAATCGCGGCGCATTCTAGCACGCATCGGGCGAGTGTCAAGGCGACATGGGCTTCGAGTGATCTTTCGCGAGCCCGCGGTGAAAGCCGCATGAGCGTGGGTCACTACGGGCTCCGGGCGGGTCGGCCCCGGGGCCGCGCGCCATTTGCTGAGGCTTCGTTCGGAACGCTTTGACTCATTCTGCGGGCGGCGGTAGAATCGTCCCGGGTGTGTTCTTCACAGGCGTTTCCACGCTGGTTGTCAGGAGGAGAGATGGATCACAAGAAGCTCGTGGGTCATTTTCTCGAGCTCATTCGGCGCGCCTCGACGATCATCCCGCCGGATGTCGAGAAGGCGATCCGGCAGGGCATCGAGAACGAGGGCGAGGGTACGACGGCGGCGTCGACGCTCACGCTGCTGCTCGAGAACTGCGACAAGGCATGCGATGCCTCGACGCCAATCTGCCAGGACACCGGTGCGCTGTACTTCTTCATCGACTACGGGCCCGACTACCGTCAGAAGGAGCTCTCGGCCGCCATTGAAGAGGCGACGGCTGAGGCAACGGCGAAGTACTACCTGAGGCCGAATGCGGTCGACTCGATGACAGGCAAGAATTCCGGGAACAACCTCGGCATCGGCATGCCGATCATCCACTTCCACGAACGCGACGATGATGGCCTCCGCGTCCGGCTGATGCTCAAGGGCGGCGGCTCGGAGAACGTCAGCATCCAGTACAAGCTTCCGGACGGGAAGCTCAAGGCCGGTCGCGACATCGACGGCGTGAGGAAGTGCGTCATCGACGCGGTCTTCCAGGCGCAGGGCAAGGGATGTTCGCCCGGCATCGTCGGCGTCGGCATCGGCGGAAATCGCGACACGTCATACACCTGCGCGAAGGAGCAGCTCCTCCGGGACCTCGGCGACACGAACGAGGATCCCGCGCTCGCGAAGTTCGAGGAGCAGGTCATGACCGAGGCCAACTCGCTCGGCATCGGGCCCATGGGGCTCGGCGGCAAGACAACCATTCTCGGAGCCAAAGCCGGCCAGATGCACCGGCTGCCAGCCTGCTTCTTCGTATCGATAGCCTACGTCTGCTGGGCCTACCGCAAAGCGTTCATGACGGTGAAGGGAGGAGAGGTCTCTTATGATTAAGCTCACGCTCCCCACGACACCGGATGAGATCCGGAAGCTCAAGGCCGGCGACGAAGTCTCGATCACGGGTGTGATGGTGACGGCGCGCGATACCGCGCACAAGTATCTCGTCGAGACCGATGGCGAGGACGTACGCGACCTGCTCGACGGCAGCATGCTCTACCACTGCGGGCCGGTCGTCCGGAAGGGCGACGACGGCAAGTACACGTTCGTCGCGGCCGGACCGACGACGAGCATCCGGGAGGAGCCGTACGAAGCGAAGGTCATAGAGAAGTACGGCGTCCGCGGCGTCATCGGCAAGGGCGGTATGGGTGCCGATACGCTGGCTGCCTGTAGCGAGCACGGCAGCGTCTACCTCTCCGCCATCGGCGGAATTGCAACGACGCTCGCCCAGTCCGTCAAGGAGGTCCTCGACGTCAAGAAGCTCGAGGAGTTCGGCGTCCCGGAGGCCTTCTGGGTCATCCGCGTGGAGAACTTCCCGGCGGTGGTGACGATGGACTCGCACGGCGTCTCGCTGCACGACCAGATCGAGAAGGCCTCGCGGGTCGAGTACGAGAAGCTCGTGAAGTAGCGTGCCATCAGTAGAACGCGAGTGGTGAATGCGGCTCCGGCAGGACCGGGGCGGTAGCCTTCCGGCACAGAGAATGCTGCAAATCAGGCCCTCTCTCAGGCTCAGCACCGGGGGAGGGCCTTTCATTTGAGGGGCGGACCGAGCGCAAGCGGCTGCCCGTCGCCACCAGTGCGGGCCCCGGTCTTGTTCCTCCCCCCGCTTCCTGATACCCTTGTCGTACGCAATGTCCGACCGCAAGACACTACCTGCTGAGCACTTCGCCCAGACAACGGAGGAGACGCACTATGTCCGTTGACCTCGAAAAGATCCTGCGTCCCATCGATCACGAGATGCCCCCCTTCCCGCCGAAGTACATGACCATCGCGAGCGGGGAAGAGATGGTCATCAGGCAGGTGACGAGGGATGAGATCCCAGACATCCTCATCCACGTGGCCCCTCTCATTTCGGTGGAGAGGGATTTCTACGACGTCGTCGCCGCGCGTGTCTACGCGGAGCTGCTGGCGTACTACCGCCACCGGATGCAGGACGAGTATGTGCTCGTTGCACAGATAGACGGGGAGCTCTGTGCTGTCGTCAACGGCAGGATGGTCGACGCGAACACGGGCATGTCGCTCCACACGTTGGCGCTCCGCCGTGGTCTTCGGATCGGCGCGCACGCCTTCGCGGCGAAGATGGAGTACCACATGGACATCCTCGGTCACAAGGAGGTCCTCATCGTCGCCGAGTCTCCGATCGGATTCAGACGCTGGATGATCGAGTACAACCTCGAGAAGCGCTTTGAGATCCCGCACGAGCTGGGCGGCCCGCCCTCCTACGCACTCACGAAGGAGATCTTCGAGAAGGCGCGCGGAACGCTGGTGATCGGAAGACGTCCAGTGCCCGATGCGCTTCTCGCGAAGGCGAAGGAAGCCATTCTTCCTCCGTCCGACCCGCCGACGCCACCGGAGGATCTCATGGCGGCGACGCGATCGAAGTACGACCCGACCGGCACGGCGCTGATACTCCAGCGGTGGAAGCAGGAAGCGAAGGTGGGCAAGTGAGAGACGTCTACGTTATCGGGGTCGGCATCACATCGTTCACACGTCTCGAGTTCCCGCTGTCCGAGATCGCCGCGTATCCGGTGATGATGGCCTTGAAGGACGCCGGGATCAAAGAGATCGACCATCTCTATGTGGCGAATATGGGTGGTGGTCGCCTGAACCACCAGACCGGACTGGCGAGCGCCGTGATAGATACGCTCAGCCTGACGCCCGCGGGGGCTGAGGTCATCGAGAACGGTCCGGCGTCCGGGGCGTCCGCGATCAAGCAGGGGTTCATGGCGATCGCGTCGGGCGTGCACGACGTCGTCGCGGTGACCGGCGCCGAGAGGATGCGCGAGGTCAACAGCCTCGAGGCAACCGAGTTCGTAGCAACCCTCACGCATCCGCTGGCCGAGCACATCTACGGGGTCACGCTCCCGTCGCTGGCCGGCATGTTCACGCGCCTCTACATGGAGAAGTACGGTGTCACGGCGCGCCATCTGGCGATGGTCGCGGTCAAGAACCAGAACAACGCGCTCCTCAACGAGTTCGCGCACATCCATCAGTCGATCACCGTCGAGGGTATCCTCGACTCGCCCGAGGCGATGACCAACAACCCGTACGTTGCGGATCCTCTCAGGTTCTTCGACTGCTGCCCTGTTTCGGACGGAGGCGCCAGCGTCATCCTCGCCACGCGCGAGGTTGCGGAGAAGACGGGGAGGCCGCTCGTGAGGCTCGCGGGCATCGGGCAGGCGACCGATACGCACTGTGTCCACGAACGCAAGGAGCCGACGGATCTTCTGGCCGTCCGGCGCGCCGCGGCACAGTCATTCGAGATGGCGGGCGTTACCCCCGCGGACGTCGATGTCGCCGAGCTCCACGACGCGTTCACGATCCTCGAGATCGTCGAGAGCGAGGAGGTTGGGTTCTTCAAGAAGGGTGAGGGGCACCTCGCCCTCGAGCGTGGTGAGACCGAGATCGGCGGCAGACTTCCGATCAACCCGTCGGGCGGTCTCAAGGGACGCGGGCACCCGGTCGGCGCCACCGGCGTGGCGCAGGCCCACGAGATCGTGCTCCAGCTTCGCGGGGAGGCCGGCAAGCGCCAGGTCGACGCTCCGAAGGTCGGGTTCACGTGCAATTTCGGGGGCTTTGGCAACAACGTCGTTTGCCTCACCTTCACGCGGGAGAACTGACGATGACACGAGATATCTACGCGTACAGGTGCAGGAAGTGCGGGCATCTCCACTACCCGTACCGGATGGTGTGCGCCAACTGCGGAGACAACAAGCACAACGAGTTCGATCCTGAGCCGCTCCCGAAGTCCGGGACACTGCTCGCCTTCACCAGACTCTACGCGCTCCCGGGGGACTTCGACGTCCCGACGCTGGGGCTTGGGATCGTCGAACTCGAAAACGGGATCCGGATCACCGGTCAGCTCAAGATTGAGGAACCGGCGACCGGTATGAAGGTGAAGGGAAAGGTCGAGGTCGTGCGGCGGGAGGAGTACGAGAGATACTACGGAATGGTCTTCTCACAGGCGTAGATGAGCGCCTGGTGCGTGGTGGTCCGGGCGCCGCAGGGAGGGCCCGTCTGCCGGAGCGCGAAGAGGCACAGTGGAATCAGACGCGGCAACAATGGAGATACTGAGCTTCGGCGACCTTGTGCAGAGCGGGTCATATGACGTGCACTCGCGCTTCCGGCGCGTCGTCAATATGGTCGGCGGCAGGCGGTTCGTCTCGCTCGTCACGCCAGGTGTGGATGCGGGTCCCCTCAACATCGTTGTCCGCGGGTTGGACCCCGGGAGCGTGCGACACATCCAGGTCGAGGCGGACGTCAGCGGCGTGTATGAGGAGGCGGACGCCGGTCGTGAGCACGAGGGGGCGGACGTCAGCGGTGAGCGCGGATCATGCCGCGCGGTCATCCTCGACGGTCGACGTATCGAGGCCGATGCCGGCCGCACGTACGATTCCACACTTCCCCCCGCGACGTGCGACCTTCCGCGGTTCCGGGACAATCTGCGCCTCTTCGGGACGATCCTCGTCGAACTCGCACCACCAGAGAGCCTCGCGTACCTGATTGACCCCGGGAAGCTCTCCGGATTCAGACAGGGTTTCGAGCGCGGGCTCGCCGACCACGTCCGCCACTGCGTGCGCGACATCTTCCACGGTGACACGCTCCGGGGCGTGTCGCGGCTCAAGGGCTGCGGGGTTGGGCTGACGCCTTCCGGCGACGATTTCCTCGCGGGGCTTCTCATCGCCACACACCTGTCGGACCCGGCACGCACACACGCGATCGCGGAGCTTCGTGCACGCATTTTCGAATCGGCCAGGACGTCGAACGTCCTGTCCGCCACATTTCTCTATCTGGCCGAGTGCGGTCGTGTCACAAGTGGCATGAAGGAACTCGCGGTCTCGCTGTCGACCGGGACTCCACACGGTGTGAGACGATGCGCCGAGCACATCGTCTCGGTCGGCGCCACGTCCGGCGCGGATACGGGGGTCGGTCTCTATCTGACGCTTCGCTCCGGGTTCGGCCGCTCCGCACACGCACGGCGGCATGTGGTCGGCGGTCTTCGTGAGCATCACGTTGGGGAGGCGCAATGGTCGTAGTGGGACGGATCAGAAAGGGCGCGTACTTCGATTCGGTTACGCTGATGAACGTCGCGCGAGAGCTCTCCCGCATGGAAGGCGTCGCTGATGCCGCCGTCGTCATGGGGACCGCGGAGAATCGCGCCATCCTCGCCGGCGCGGACCTGCTGACGCCCGACTTCCGGAGCTCCTCGGACACCGACCTCCTGATCGGTATCCGCGCCGAGAGCGACGACGCGGCGGCGGCCGCCCTGGCCGCGGTCGACGGGTTTCTCGAGAGCGTCAGAGCCGTCGCGGACGACGGCGAGGCGTTCACGCCGCGAAGTCTCGAGAGCGCGCTCGACCTCATGCCGGATGCGAACCTCGCGCTGATCTCCGTGGCAGGACGCTACGCCGGAGCCGTCGCTTCGCGCGCGCTCGACCTCGGACTCAACGTGATGCTCTTCTCCGACAATGTAGCCGTCGAAACGGAGCGGGAGCTCAAGATACGCGCGCACGGGCTTGGCCTCCTCGTGATGGGCCCGGACTGCGGCACCGCCATCATCAACGGTGTGCCGCTCGGGTTTGCCAACGCCGTCAACCGCGGGCCGATCGGGATCGTCGCCGCGTCGGGTACGGGTCTGCAGGAGGTAAGCACGCTCATCTCCAACCACGGTTCCGGCGTATCGCAGGCGATAGGGACCGGCGGGCGGGACGTGAAGAGCGCGGTCGGGGGCGTTACTTTCCTGGACGGCCTCAAGGCGCTCGGCGATGACCCGGGCACCGAGGTTGTCGTTCTCATCTCGAAGCCACCCGACCCGGACGTGCTTGCGGCCATCCGCGATGAGGCCGGGCGAATCGGCAAGCCGGTCGTGTCGGTCTTCCTCGGCGCAGAGCCCGAGGGAACGCGAGACGCCCGGACGCTGGCAGAGGCGGCGGAGAAAGCGCTCGCGCTTGTCTCGGGCAGCGACCTCGCGGAGTTCCCGGGACACGGTCAGCTGCTGGGCGATGATGTCCGTGAGCTCGCCCGTGAGATCGCATCAGCCCGAACGGGCGCGCAGAAGCATCTCAGGGCGCTGATGAGCGGGGGCACGTTCGCCGTTGAGACGCAGATCGTTCTCGCGGACCTCGGTGTGACCGGTGTCCGTTCGAACGTTCAGGGCGGGAATGCGGCCGACCTCGAGGATCCCTTAACGAGCGTGGCCAACACGGTCGTCGACCTCGGCGCCGACGAGTTCACCGTCGGGCGTCCGCATCCGATGATCGACTACGCCCTCCGCGTGAAGCGCATCGAGCAGGAGGCGCATGATCCGAGCGTCGCTGTCATCATTCTCGATGTTGTGCTCGGGTACGGAGCGAACATGGACCCGGCAGGAGAGCTTGCCGACGTCATCCGCGATGCGGCGAGCCGCGTCGCGGTCATCTGCTCGGTCACCGGCACCGAAGGTGACCCGCAGGGGAAGGGCCGAACGGCGGACGCGCTGCGAGCAGCCGGGGCCGTCATCATGCCATCGAACGCAGCGGCCAGCGCGCTGGCCGCGGGTGTCGTTCTGACCCTGGGAGGAGCGTGATGTCAACGGGCGATCTCTTCAAGAAGGAACTCAAGGTCGTCAACATCGGCCTCTCCTCGTTCAAGGAGAGCCTGGATGACGTCGGCGCCGCCTCCGTGCAGGTCGATTGGCGGCCGCCGATGGATGTCTCCGACGACTCGCGACGCGTCATCGCCGAACATGCGTCCGAGATCGAGGCCGCGAACGCCAGGGTCATGGACATCATCCTCATGGGGATGCCCGAACTGGTCGGTCTTGCGCGCGCCATCGACGTGATTCCCGGGATGACGCCGGATACGATCCTCCACGCGGGGCCACCGATCACGTGGGACCGGATGTGCGGCCCGATGCGCGGCGCCGTCATCGGTGGTCTCATCTACGAGAGGAAGGCTTCGACACCGGAGGAGGCGGAGAGGCTCGCCGCCTCCGGCGAGATCGAGTACGCCCCGTGCCACGAGCACAGCACGGTCGGTCCGATGGCCGGGATCGTCATGCCGTCGATGCCGGTCTTCGTTCTCAGGAACGCTGAATTCGGGAACAGTGCCTACTGCACGATGAACGAGGGACTGGGCAAAGTCCTCCGCTACGGCGCCTATGCGCCGGAGGTCATAGAGAAGCTCCGGTGGATGGACGATGTTCTCTTCCCGGCGCTTCAGCGCGCGTTGGCCTCGACCGGGCCGATCGATCTGAAGAACATCATCGCTCAGGCACTCCACATGGGGGACGAGGTCCACAACCGCAACCGCGCGGCGACGTCGCTTCTCTATCGCGCGCTGGCGCCGGCGATCGTCACGACTTCTCCTGACAGCGCGACCGCGTCGGCCGTTCTCTCGTTCATCAACGGGAACGACCACTTCTTCCTCAATCTCTCCATGCCCGCGTGTAAGGTGACACTCGATGCGGCGCGCGGGATTCCCGGGAGCAGCGTCGTCATCGCGATGACGCGGAACGGAACGGACTTCGGGATCCAGCTCGCAGGCACAGGCGACGAGTGGTTCACGGGGCCGGCCGACGTTCCGGACGCACTGTTCTTCCCGGGCTACACCAAAGAGGACGCGAACCCCGACATCGGAGACAGCTCGATCACGGAGACGAACGGGCTCGGCGGGTTCGCGATCGCGGCGTCGCCGGCGATCGTCCAGTTCGTCGGCGGGGCGACGTCGGACGCGATCAGGTACACGCTCGAGATGTACGAGATCGCATCGGCCGAGAACAGCGTCTACCAGATCCCGTACCTTAACTTCCGGGGGACGCCGACGGGCATCGACGTTGTCAAGGTCGTCGCGAAGAACATTCTCCCGTTCATCGACACGGGAGTGGCGCATCGCGAACCGGGCGTCGGGCAGATCGGGGCGGGTGTTCTGAGCGCTTCGGCGGAGCCGTTCATGATGGCGTACGAGGGATTGGCCGCCCGGCTTGCGAAGTAGGCGGGGAGTCCCTCGGCATGAGGAGCGGAAGTCAATCCGGGCCGGGATGCCCGGAGCCGGAATCAACCCGAACAAGGACACGAGGAGCCGAAATCAATCCGGATAAGGATA
>CAZNHF010000009.1:16277-21125 GCA_964572375.1 uncultured bacterium
ACGAGGAGCCGAAATCAATCCGGATAAGGATATACAGGGTCTTCACCAGGGGGCGCAGTATGGACATCAAGAAGTTTCTCGAGTTCATGGACGATGTAGGGGTTTACGATCTCACACAGCGGCTCTCGATCCACACGCCACCGTGGCCGAGCTACATGCCACTCGGGATCCAGTACTTCAAACGGATCGCGGGCGCCCACATGGGTCAGGGGGCGAACGGTCAGATCATCACAACGAGCAACCACGTCGGCACGCACATGGACGGTGAGATCCATTTCCACGCGAGCGGTCGGGCGATCGGGCAGGTACCGCTGGCCGAGTGGATCGGCTCCGGCGTGGTCGTCGATATCTCCGATGCGGTCGAGGACTACAGTCTCTACTCACCCGAGATGATCACGAGCAGAGTCGACGTCCAGAAGGGCGACATCCTCATCATCAATACGGGCTATCACAGATATGCGTGGGATCAGAAGGGCTCGGACGAGATCCGATACTTCGTCAAACATCCGGGTCCCGGTCCGGAGTTCCACAAGTGGGCGCTCAGGATGAAGCTCAAGTGGATCGGCGTCGACTGCGGAAGCGCCGACCATCCGATGAACACCATCATCAAGGACTGGCACCCCGGTCTGTTCGAGAAGGCCGAGGCCAAGCTCAGGCAGGACTACGGCAAGAGCTGGGACGAGATGTTCCCGCCCGAGATCTACTATCAGGTGATGCACCTCAAGCTCTTCCCGAAGAAGCTCGTCCACGCCGAGAACCTGGGTGGTGACATCGACAAGATCAAGAACCAGCGCTGCTGGATCGGCTGCTTCCCGCTCCGCGGCATCGAACTCGAATCATCCATGTGCCGTATCGTCGCGATGCTGCCGCCGAAGTAGCCCCTTGTGCGGGCGCGATCGTCATCGTTGAGCTGTTGGGGTCGGCCGCCGGTGGTGATCTCCGGGGCCGCCCCCGGCGGGTGGGACAGAAGGAGCGATGTATGCCGATAGCACACGAGCTTGAGTACGCCAGGCCCGAGACGATCGAGGAGGCCCTCAGTCTTCTGAGCAAGCACGGGAGCGGCGCCCGCGTGCTCGCCGGCGGCACGGACGTCGTCGCAGGACTCAGGGACGGCCTTCTGAAGCCCGACCTCGTCGTCGATATCAAGGCGGTCATGGAACTCGGGGCGATGACGTGCAGCTCCGGCGAATTTCAGATCGGCGCGCTTACCACATTCACCGACATCATCGAGTCGGATGTGGTTCTCGAGTGCATACCGCTTCTACACGAGATGGCCACGACCGTCGCATCGGTCGGTGTGAGGAATCGGGCGACCGTGGTCGGGAACATCTGCTCGGCGGTCCCATCATGCGACAGCGGCCCCGTCCTTCTCGTTCTCGATGCGAACGTTCACGTCGTCGGCCCGAACGGCAGGAGAGTCATCCCGATCACCGACTGGTTCACAGGGCCGAAGACCACGGCGCTTGGGTATGCGGAGATCGTGACGTCCGTGTCGCTTCCCGTTCCCGGAACGGAGCACGGCGCGGCATACGTGAAGCTCGGCCGCTACCGCGGTGAGGACCTCGCGCAGGCGAGCGTTGCCGTTCTGGCGCACGACGGCGGGTACCGCGTCGCGTTCGGGGCAGTGGCAGCCACGCCCGTGCGCGCTCCGCGGATCGAGGCGCTGCTCGGAGGAGCGGACATGAGCGACTCCGTCATCGACGGTGCGAAGAGGCTCGTAGCGGAGGAGACATCGCCCATTGCCGACATCCGCGCGAGCCGTGAATACCGCGAGCACATGCTTCCAATCATGCTCGAGCGTGGACTCAGAGCGGCCACAGAGAGGCTCGCCGGCCGCGGCCCCGTGTACGGAGCGCGTCACATCTAGCGAAGGACGGCGCGCGATCTACGACCGGCGCGCGACCCCGCGTACGGCATGCGTCGCATCCAGGGAAGACCGACGCCCGACCGCTCCGCGGTCGACACTCGGGAGAAGACCATGAAGCGAACCATCACATTGAGCGTGAACGGCGAGAGCCGGACCGTCGACGTCGAGCCCAACGACACGCTTCTCGAGGTCATAAGAGAGAGGCTCGGGATCAAGAGTCCGAAGGTCGGCTGTGAGCGGGGAGACTGCGGAAGCTGCACGGTCCTGCTCGACGGGCGGAGCGTGAGGAGCTGCATCATCCTCGCGGTCGAGGCGGACGGCCACGAGGTCGTGACCGTCGAGGGTCTCTCGGCGGACGGGCCGACCGAACTCCAGCAGTCCTTCATCGACCACAACTCGTTCCAGTGCGGGTTCTGCGCCCCGGGCATCGTGCTCTCGGCGACGGAACTTCTGGCCAGGAACCCGAGCCCGACGGAGGACGAGGTCAAGGAGGCGATCGCCGGCAACCTCTGCAGGTGCACCGGATACGAGCCGATCGTCAAGGCCGTGATGGACGTCGCGAGCGGGAAGGCGAAGAAGTAGCGCCGCGCAATCACTCATGAGGATATCACCATGGCAGAGCTCAAGTACGTTGGGACGTCCGCGACGCGGATCGACGGCGCCGAGAAGGTGACCGGCGCCGCCCGGTATGTCGACGACCTCGATTTTGGGCCCGACCTCCTGCACGCGGTCATCGTCGAGAGCCCACACGCGCACGCGCTCATCACCGGGATCGACAAGTCCGAGGCGGAGGCTGTGCCGGGCGTCGTCAAGGTCATCACGGGAGAGGACTTTCCATATCGGTTCGGTCTCTACATGAAGGACCGCTACATTCTTGCGGTCGGCCGTGTCAGGTTCGTCGGCGAGCAGGTCGTCGCCGTCATTGCGCGAGACCCCAGGATCGCCCAGCGGGCGGCCGCGCTCGTCAAGGTCACGTACGAGGAGCTGCCGCCGATCTTCGATCAGGCGGACGCACTGCGCGCGGACGCCTGCCTCGTTCATCCAGAGCTCGATGACTACGAGCGCGTGCCGTGGTTCTTCCCGAAGAAGGACACGAATGTCGCGCACTGGCGGAAGACCCGGAAGGGTGACGTCGAGAGGGCGTTCGCAGAGGCGGACATCGTTCTCGAGGACACCTACACGGTGCCGCGTTACGCGCACTGCGCGATCGAACCGCACATCGCGGTCGGGCTCTACGATCAGTCCGGAAGGCTGACTCTCTGGTCTGCGTCGCAGTCACCGCACACGCAGCGCAACGTCTTCGCGGAGACATTCGCGCCGCTTGGACTCAGGCATAAGGACATCAGGGTCGTGACGCCGTACATCGGCGGCGGGTTCGGTGGGAAGGCGGGCGTCACGATGGAGATCCTCGTGGCCGCGTTCGCGATCGCGGTCAAGGGGCATCCCGTCAAGCTCCGGTGGACGCGCGAGCAGGAGTTCTACAACACGTACCAGCGTCAGGGGCTCCGCGCGAAACTCAAGATGGGGGCAAAGAAGGACGGAACGCTCACCGCGATCGACTACACGATGCATTGGGACGCGGGCGCGTATGTCGAGTACGGCGCGAACGTCGTCAACGCGGTCGGTCTTTCGGCGACTGGTCCCTACCGGATCCCCAACGTCAAGATCGACTCTCTCTGTCTCTACACGAACCTCCCGCCGGGCGGACCGTACCGCGGGTTCGGCTATTCGGAGTTCCACTTCGGGCTCGAATCGCACGTGACGAGGATCGCGCAGGAACTCGGGATTGATCCCGTCGAGTTCCGAAGGAAGAACGCGATCGTCGAGGGGGACACGCTCGCCTACGGCGCCACCATGAACCCGAGCGGGCTCATCGAGGCCATCGACCGGGCCGCCGCGGCGATCGAGTGGGGCAAGACACAGGAGCCCTCCAGCCCCCGGAAGGTCGTCGGGAAGGGGTTCTCGCTCATGTGGAAGGCGCCGGCGATGCCGCCGAATGCCGGGTCGGCCGCGTTCCTCAAGTTCAGTGAGGATGGAAGCGTCAACATCTCGGTCTCGGGGATGGAGATGGGGCAGGGTTATCTCACCGCGATCGCTCAGATAGCGGCCGAGGTCCTCACCGTTCCCCCCGAGAAGATTCGCGTCGAGACGCCCGATACGGACCGGAGCGCCTACGAGTGGCAGACGGTCGGGTCGCATGTCACGTGGGGCTGTGGGAATGCGGTCAGAGACGCCGCGCTCGAGGCGCGGGATCGGATCTTCGAGACGGTCCATCGCGCGCTGGGCTGTGAGATCGACGATCTCTATCTGGAGGACGAGAAGGTCAAGTCCCTGACGGAGCCTCTCTTCGAACTGCCGCTCGCGGGGTTCGTGATCTACGGCATCCAGATGGAGGACGGTACGTTCCGCGGTGGTCCGGTCATGGGAAGCGGTTCGTTCATGCCGGAGTTCACCTCCGCGCTCTCCGATCCTGAGACGAGCCAGGGCGGTCATCCGAACGTGCACTACACCGTGGGCGCCGCCGGCGTCGTGCTCGAGATCGATCGCGAGACCGGGAAGATGGAGATCCTCAAGACCGCGCTCGCCGTCGATGTCGGGCAGGCGATCAACCCTGATCTCGTGAAGGGACAGATCGTCGGAGGGCTCCTCCAGGGATTTGCGACCGTTCTCTACGAGGACATGCGGTTCGATGAGCGCGGCAAGCTCCTCAATCCGAATTTCACCGACTACAAGATACCGACCGCGCTCGATGCCCCGCGCGAGATCGTCCCAATCATCATCGAGACCCCGCAGCCGGACGGACCGTTCGGCGCGCGCGGCGTGGGTGAGCACACGATGATCCCGGCGGCTCCGATGATCGCGAACGCGGTCGCCGACGCGCTCGGCGTGCGTCTGACGTCGATGCCGATCACGGCGGAGCGGGTGGCGCTGGCGGTGCGTTCAGGAAAGCGTTGAGGTTGAGTCGATGTGGTGCTAGGTTT
>CAZNHF010000009.1:21225-28873 GCA_964572375.1 uncultured bacterium
GAGGAGGGACAGCGAACCGCGAGGCTGGCGGGGTCGTGGTGGGTCAGGGGGGACGGACGACAGAAGGCTCAAACGTTGATCGTGCTGTTCCCCGGTCCGGCGGACAGCGTCATCCTTGACGGGTCCTTTCTGCTGCGGTCGTACGCCGATCCCGTCACCGGAGAGCTGCGTCTCCTTACGTGGAACCCGACGCTGCGCTATGCGCCTGCCGGAGGCTCGAGCCGGTTGTCGCCCGAGGAGCTCTTCGTGCGCAACTACTCCAAGGAGACGCTCCTTCCCGACGATGAATGTCTGCTGACGGCGCTTCGTGCCGCCTCGCGCGGCGAGTCACTCGTTGTCGCGAACCGTCTCCTGCTTCTCTCCGAGGACGGGGCCACTCATGGGGAAATTCTGCTGTCCTCCCGACAGAAGCCGACCCGCGCTCATGTGGCGCATGTGCAGGGAAAATCCACAGGGTTCGTCAACTTCAACAGCGGCTATCAGGTCAGCGAAGTGCTCTACCGCGAGCTCATGCACCCGAGGGTCGCGCCCGGTAAGATCATGTCACCCGCGGCTTCGGACGCCGTCTTCGGCAGCTTCCGGGGTGTTGTCGCCGTCGACCTCGAAGCGGGTGCAACGCTCTGGCAGCGGCGACTCGGGGCGCCGGTTCACCACGAGATCGCGTGGGATCTCGACGGCGACGGCCTGGACGAGATCATCTGCCCGACGAACAGTCCGGAGAACGGCATCAACGGGTCCGGCGTTACCGATGCCGGGTGCGCGTACATCCTTTGTCTCGATCACGCGGGGAACGAACTCTGGAGGCACAGGTTCACCGGTCCGTTCCTTCGCCTCATGGCGGCCGTAGGCGATGTGACCGACGATCCGGGGTACGAGATCGTCGTGGCGTACGGTTCGGAGCTGACGGACGCCACCGGATCGATCTCGATCCTGTCGTCGTCCGGCGACCTTCTCACGGAGACCTCGGCCTATGGCAGCCCGCGCGGTCTCGTTCTGGTCGATCTCACCGGCGACGGGCGGGAAGAGATCGTGGTCGGCGGGACGCAGAGCCGAATGCGCGCGTTCGACGGCGCACTGGGCGTCGTTGCGACGTTCGCTGATACCGCCCATCAGGGCTACGAAGGCCGGAACATCTGTCCCGTCGCGGCCAACGACATCGACGGTGACGGAGAGATGGAGATCCTCGCCGTCTCACTAGGATGGACGATCGAGGAGTGGAACGTAAGAATCTCCAGGGGGCGATTGAGGACCAACCCGCATCGCTATGTCATCTCGGTAGGCGACGACCTCGTCGAGGAAGCGCGAGTGTGCATCATTGACCGTGAGGAGGACGTTGTCGGATTCTCCCGCGGGCCTGGCGACGCCGGCGCCCACGTCGGCGACCTCGACGGCGACGGGCGGAACGATTTCGTGATTGAGCGCGGGTCTCTCGGCGCATACGTCTTCGAGGTGGTTCCGACGGAGGTGCTGGAGTGATGACGCGCTGCCGACCGTGGACATGTGTCATCCTCGCGTCCGTCGTTGTCCTGCTCACGACGGCCCTCGCCGGGTGCTTCGAGCCTCGCGAGCGAGGGTGTCCGCCGCTTGACCCCGACCCGCGGAAGACCAACTGCTATCGACCGGCGTCGACCTCCACGTGCGGAGAATACTCCCTCAGCTTCGCTGGAACGGTATTCCCCGGCGTCAAGGGCGCGGTCGATCCCATCCATACGTTGCTGGAAGGAGCGAAGGGGCGGCCTCCGCGGCTGGCGGGGACGTGGTGGGTCAGTGGGGATGGACGGCAGGAGGCTCGGACCTCGATCATGCGTTTCCCGGGACCGGCGGACAGCACGACGCTCGACGGCTGCTTCCTGCTACAGCCGTTCATCGACCCCTCGTGCGGGGAGCAGCGTTTCCTCACATGGAGCCCGACACTGCGCTACACACCCGCCGGCGCCGCGAGCCGGCTGTCGCCCGAGGAGCTCTTCGTGCGCAACTACTCGAAGGAGACCCTCCTGCCTGGTTCGGAATGCCTGCTGACGGCGCTCAGAGCCGCCGCACGCGGCGAGTCTCTCACCGTCTCCAACCGTCTTCTGGTTCTCTCCGAAAGCGGTGAAGTCAGCAGGGAGATATTTCTCGGATCCCGGCAGAAGCCAGCAAGAGCTCGGCTCGTGAACCTGCAGAGCCGACGTGTGGCCATCGTCAACTTCAACAGCGGCTATCAGGTCAGCGAGGTACTCTACCGCGAACTCATGCACCCGAGGGTCGCGCCGGGGAAGCTCATGTCGCCCGCGGCTTCGGACGCCGTCTTCGGCAGCTTCCGTGGCATCGTGGCTGTCGACCTCGAGACGGGCGAGAGGCTGTGGCAGAGACGGCTGGGGGCGCCGCCGCATACCGAGATCGTGTGGGATCTTGACGGCGACGGGCTGGACGAGATCATCTGTCCGACGAACAGTCCCGAGAACGGGGTCAACGGCTGCGGCACCACCGATGCCGGGTGCGCATACGTCCTCTGCCTCGACCATGAGGGGCACGAGCTCTGGAGGTACAGGTTCACGGGTCCATTTCTTCGTCTCCAGGCGGCCGTCGGCGATCTGACGTGCGCTCCCGGGTACGAGGTTGTCGTGACGCGCGGGTCGGATATGGCGAGGCGAGCCGGGGCGATATCGATCCTCTCCTCCTGTGGTGAGCTTCTCGAGGAGTCCTGGTCCTATGGAAGTCCACGAGGCCTCGTGCTTGTCGATCTTGATGGGGACGAGCGTGAGGAGATCGTCGTCGGTGGAGCTGCGGGCGATGTGTACGCGCTTGACGGCTCACTGAACATGGTCGCTTCATTCGCCGACACGGCCCATCGAGGCTATGAGTACAGCAGCGTTTGCCTGGCGGCGGCCAATGACATCGACGGTGATGGTGAAGTCGAGATCCTGGCTACCTCCGTGGGATGGACGATGCTGGACTGGCAAGCGCAGATGGTCAACGGGAGCATGGTGATCGATCCTTATCGGTACGTCATCTCATTAGGAGATGATCTCTGTGAGGAGGCGCGGGCGTGTGTCGTCGCTGACTCCGGGAGGATCATGGAGGTCGGCCGTGGTCCGGGTGCGAACAACGCATTTGTTGGCGACCTCGATGAGGATGGATGGAACGAACTCGTGCTTGAGAACTATGCTCGCGGCGCCTACGTCTTCGAGGTTGTCCCATCGGAGGTGCAGCAGTGATAACATACCGCCGCCGGCTGTCGGATCTCGCCGTCCCGCTTCTGGCCCTCATGCTCGCCGCTCCCGCGGCCTGCGCACCCGATGATGTGCCGCAGCTGCTCGAAGAGCTGTCTCTTCCAGCCCAGGTCTCTCTCCCGACCTGCGTGGCGTCGGTGGACCATTCGTCCGGCAGCGATGCCGGCTCGGTCACCGGCGAACTCGTCATCGGGCAGGACAGCGGCCACATAGCGTTCCTTCTCTACCGACCGAGCAACCGCATTGTCCTCACGACGCCCGTTCTTCTCGCCGGCCGTGGTCCGGTCACCGATATCTGCACGATGACGTCACCGCAGCGCTCGCGCGGAGCCGGCACGAATCTCGTGCTCGGCTTGCAGGGCAACGTTGTGAGCCTCGTGAGCTACGAGGCCATGGGTGTTGTGGCGCAGACGACGCTGCCCGACGCGGTCGGAGACTGGCGGCTGGGTGTGCTGGAATCGACGCTCGACGTTTTCGCCTGGGACTCCCGGGCGATCTGGTCGCTCGATCTCGAATATGCATCCGGGGCGTGGCGGCTGGACGCGCGTGAGGTGCAGCTGCCGGAGAGCCGGGAGGGACCGGGTGGTGATGGAGGTGCGCCCAAGGCGGCGCGGCCTCGGAGGGATGAGCGGGCCGTGCTTCCCATGGATGACCGGCTGATGGTGTTCGATGGCCCGAGGCTCGTGGAGATCATCCCCGGGGTCGACGGGTTGGACTTCCGCGTCTCCACGCTCGCCGGACCGGTGTCCGGCGTATGCGTTGCCTCGGCGGACGGGAACACCATCGCGTGTATCGAGAAAGCCTCCGATGGGAGCGTCGTGACGTTTCTGCGCAGGACTGAGAACGGGTGGCTGATGACATCGACCCTGGCTCTCGATGAGGTTGCCCGGTCGGCCGCGGCGCTCGACGATACGACGTTCGTACTTGCCGGGGGCGTGCAGACGGCGTGGGGCGATGCGTCGGGGTGGCTGGCCGTCGTGGGAGCGTCCGGGACTATCATGACCGAGGGTGAGCATCCGTCGAAGGTCGAGCAGGTTCTGGTCGTCGACGGCCTCGTCGTGGCGCACGGAAGGAAGAGCAACCTCTCCGTCTACGACCGCGGTCTGAGGCCTCTGTGGGACCACTCGTCTCCCGTCGTGCTCGTGTCGATGATGGCGCGTGATTTCGACGGCTCCGGCGGCCAGGATGTCGCCGTCGTCGGGGTCACCGAGGAGCGCAGAGCGAAGAGCCAGATCGATTCGCTCCGTGCCCGGCTTGGCAGACCCGACATCCTCGATGGGGCCGTGATCCGGAGAAACTCGAGAGGCGTCGAGTACTACGTCAGACAGCAGGGAAGCGCGACGCTCTTTCTCGGCGGCGCACGGCGACTTCGGGAGCTCCTGCGACAGGGGAGAGCGGAGGCGGACGCGCGCATGGCCGACGGCGACGCCGACGGCGCCACCCGGGAGCTTCTCACGGCACGGGCGGCCGCGGCCTCGCTGGGGCTCAAGGGTGATGTCGCCGGGCTGACGGCGCTCCTCGGCGAGGCGCGAACGCTGCCCGGACGTTCGGCGCTCGCGCTGGCGGCGGCCGCCGCGCTCGCGTTCTGCGGCCTCGCGGTCTCCTTCGCGCACATCGTTCGAGGACTCCGGCGCCTGCCGGTGGCCGCATGGTCCGTGGTGCTCCTGGCCGCCGCCGCCGTTGTCTGGGTCATCGCGGGCGCGACGCCGAGGAGTCCATTCCTGTCGATCGGCGGCTTCATACCACTCGCGGCGCTCGTCGTTGGATTCGCCAGGCAGAGGTCGGCGTACGCGGAGCTTCACTCGGGCGCCGCCGTCGAAGAATTGAGCCGGCGCATCATGGGATTCATCCACGGCGGAGGCGCCGACATCGGCGTCGGCGACGGCTCGCGAGTCACGGACGCCGCGCGCAAGAACATCACGCAGCTGGCGTATCTGGCGGAGGGAATGCTCAGCAGCATCGATGACCGGGAACGATACGGAACGCTGAAGAACGTTTTGTCCGAGCGCTCCGCCGCGTTCCGGCGTGTCGTTCTGCCGGAGACCAGGGAGCTCGCTCAACTCGGACGGGAAGCCGGGTTCGTGACGGACCCGCTCGGTTCCATGGAACGCGAGGCGGTCCGGATTGCGTCGACGCTCGACTGGCTGCTCGCCGAAGGCGTCCCGCAGCCGGCTGAGTTCGAAGCGAAGCTTCAGGAGCTCCGGTCCGGCCGGAAGGAGCTCGTCGCGGCGGCGGAAGCCGTGAAGCGTGCGATCCAGACGAACCCGGGATGTTCCCTGAACTCGGTTCTCGGCGACATGCTGACGCTGAGGAGCGAACTCCTTCACACTCACGGGATCGACGTTGTGCGCCGCGGCTCGCTTCCCGAAGGCGGCGACGCGGTGAGGGGCTCGCGGGGCGTCCTCTTCACGATCTTCGAGAACCTCGTGACGAACGCCGCGCGCGCGATGGACTCCCGCCATGCGAGAACGCTCACGATTCGCGTGGCGGCAGGAACGCGGGAGGCGCGCGTCGAGTTCGCCGACACCGGCACGGGCATCGCGGCGGCCCGGCTCGGTTCACTGTTCATCGAGGCGGCGGATGCATCGGAAGGGGGGTTCGGGCTGCCCTACACGCGGCGTGTCCTTCGCGAGCTTGGGGGTGACATCACCGTGGAGTCCGCGCCCGGTCGAGGCAGCTCGTTCACTCTGACGCTGCCCTTCTGGATGCCGCATGCAGGAGCCGGCGACGACCAGGGTGACCGGTCGTAGAGGATGGAGGTTGTCTCCGGGACACTTCCGGACTACTTTCGCCCGAGCCTCGCGAACGCCCGCCTCATCAGCATCCGGTCGTCCTCCTCGAACCCGAGAAGGGCGATCACCCCGACGAAGACGATGAAGGTCGCCACGAGAATGCCGATCACGACGAACACCCCGAACTCCGGGGTGTTCGCGCGTAGGAGGAGGTTCCCCGCGAGCGTCACGGCGGCCGCGAGGATGAGCTTGAGATAGGAGAGCCGGTACGGCCATATCCCAAGCAGGAGCCGCACCTCGAGGAGGCCGACGATGTTGATCGCCGCGAGCGCGACCGACGTGGCGATCGCCGCTCCGAGGACTCCATAGCGGGGGATCAGGTAGAGATTGAGCCCGATGTTGGCCGCTGTCACCGCGGCGATATTGACTGCGTTGTAGTTCTGATGCCCCGAAAGCACCAGCAGTGTCCCCACCGATCCGACCGCACAACGGGTCAGCACCCCGATACCGAGCACGACAAGCGGCATGTACCCGGCCGGGAAGTCGCCTCCGAAGTAGCGGAGCACGTCGTCGCCGAAGCCCAGCATCCAGATGAGAGCCGGCGTGACGATGATGAGCACGGTGCGCGTGAGCGATGAGTAGAGATCGCCGAGCTCCCGGCGCTGGTCGTTGTGATAGAGTTCGGAGATCAGCGGCGAGAATGCGTTGTTGAATCCCATGAAGATGAGCGTGAGCATGTTCGAGATGAGAAAGGCGATGTTGTAGATACCTACCGACTCGGACGTGCTGAGTATACCGAGCATCGTCCGGTCCGTGATGCTCAAGCTGTAGTTCATGAATGCGACGAAAGTCATCGTGACGCTGAACGAGAGCAGCGTCCGGTACGATACACTCGCTGTCCTCGGTCCGCGCGTGATGTAGGGCGCCTGCCAGTCGATGATAATGAGCATAGCCACGGTCGCCGCGGCGTACGCGGCAGCGAGCGCCCATGTGAGTCCGGCAAGCTTGAGGCCGGCCGCACAGAGAGCAAGGAAGATGGCGAACTTCGAGACCTTGAAGACGACCTCGACGCAGAAGGTCTCCCAGCTCACCATGCGGATCGCCCGCAGTGTGAACCCGTAGATCTTGATGAAGGCTGCCGGGAGAATGCCGGCAGCGAGGATCGGGACGAGAGGGAGCAGTCTCGGTTCGTTGAAGATGGTGTCGGCCAGGACGTTCCGGCCGAGGATCAGGACGAGGACCGTCACGACGGTCGCCGCGAGCGCCAGAACCGAGCCGGAACGCAAGACGCCGGCGGCGCCCGGACGGTTTTTGCGGCTCAGGCTGACCGGGATGAACCGGAGCAGGGTCGGGCCCATCCCAAATGATGCCAGGAGCGACAGGACCAGGAGCGTCGTCTGCGCGAGCACGAAGACGCCAAGAAGATCGGCGCCGAGTACGCGCGCGAATACGAGGTTGGAACCGAACCCGATCACGAGCCCGACGAACTGGTATGCCATGACGCCGGTCGCCTGCCTGGTGACGTCGACGAGATTCTTCTCGGCGCCGGCGTCCGGTGTCCGCTGTGGTCCGTTCGATGACGCGGGGCGCGTGTACCGCGTCCTGTGGTCGCTCATAATGTCAACCCCGCAGCTCTTCGCATGACCTCGAACGAGTCACGGATGTGCGTGGGCGCCGGGGTCACATCGAAGCTCGACATGAGCA